>DASWUV010000321.1:0-14972 GCA_036401495.1 Pseudonocardia sp.
CTCTTCCCCGGCGCAGTGTGGGTCGGGGTCTCGGCGGACGGGCTGTTCGCGGGCTGGCTGGCCTGGGGGATCGCGCTGCTGGCGGTCGGCGCGACCGCACGGGGGCGCCGCGCCGACGTGGCCGCGGTCGCGGGCGGTCTCCTGCTGGGCTCGGCGCTGTACCTGTCCTACGGGTTGGTCCTGGGCGCCCTGCCCGCGCTGGCCGTCATCGTGGCGGCCGTCGTGCGGCGCGCGCGGCTCACACACACCCCGCGGGGCGCACACACACTGCGGGAGGTGTGTGTGGCCTACGCCCGGTGTGTGTCAGGTGGGCCGGGACGCGCCACCGTGCTCGCTGTCGTGGGGGCGGCCGTTGTCGTGCTCGCGTTCACCGTCGCCGGGTTCTCCTGGCTCGACGGGTACGCCAAAGTGCGGGTGATCTACGCGGCGAGCGTCGCGGCGGCGCGGCCGTACTCCTACTTCGTGTGGGCGAACCTGGCGGCGGTCGCCTTCGCGGTGGGGCCCGCCGGGGTCGCGGGTCTGCGCAGGCTCCCCGCGGCCGTCGCCCCCGCGGCCGTCGTCCCCGCGCGTCCGGCCGACGGCGCCGCAGCCGCCCGCCCCGCCCGTCTCGCCAACGGTGCCGTAGCCGCCCGTTCCGCGGCTCTGCCGCCGCGGCTCGCGGGTCTCGCAGGCGCGTGCCGCCGAGCGGTCGCCGGGCCGCAACTGATCGTCGTCGCGGCGGTGGCCGCCATCCTGCTGGCCGACCTGTCGGGCATGTCGAAGGCCGAGGTCGAGCGGATCTGGCTGCCGTTCGCGGTCTGGACGGCGCTGGCCTGCGCGGATCTGCCGCACCCTCGACGGTGGCTCGTCGCTCAGGCCGTGCTGGCGCTGCTCGTGAACCACCTGCTGCTCACAGTCTGGTGAGCAGCAGCCCGCTCATGTCGCGGACGGCCCGCGCCGTGCCCTTCACCGACCCCGACACCTTCGACGTGCCCCCGGCCCGTCGGGAGTAGCGCACGGGCAGCTCCTCGATCCGCCAGCCCGCCTTGCCCGCGCGGAGCAGCAGCTCCAGCGGGTACCCGAACGCGCGGTCGGCCACCTCGAGCGCCAGCAGCGCTTCCCGCCGCGCAACCCGGACCGGCGCGATGTCGTGGACGGGCACCCCCTGGGCCCGCAGCAGCGCCGCGATGACCGTGTTGCCCACCCGCGCGTGCCACGGCCACACACCCGCGCCGTCCGGCACCCGACGGCCGACGGCCAGGTCGGCCCGGCCGCTGTGGACCGCGTCGGCCAACAGCGGCAGGACGGTCGGGTCGAGCGAGCCGTCGCCGTCGAGCACGGCCACGAACTCGGCGCGCGCGTGCACGATTCCGGTGTGCACGGCCGCGCCGTAGCCGGGCCGGGGCTCGCCGACCACTCTGGCGCCGTGCGCGCGGGCGACCTCGGCCGTGTCGTCGGTCGAGCCGTTGTCGACCACGAGCACCGGCCAGCCGTCCAGCAGCCTCGACAAGGTCGACAGCACCGACGGCAGCGCCTCCGCCTCGTTCAGGCAGGGCAACACAACTTCGACGTCCACCCGCTGATCATGGCTTCGAAGCAGGCCGTTGTGTCTTACGGTCCGGTGGTCCCACCCGATCGAGACGCCTGCCGTGGCGGACCGGTGTCCCGCGCCGAGAATCCGACGCAGGATGCTAGACCTGGGCAGGCGCGCGGAGCGGGTCGGTCGCGAACGCGGTGACGCCGTCCGCGAACCCCACTGCGGCAGCGAAGCCCAGCAGTTCGCGGGCGCGGGCGGGGTCGGCGACGACGTGCCGCACGTCTCCGGGCCGCGCACCGCCGACGACCACCGGCGGCGGCCCGTCCATGGCGCGCGCCAGTGCGGCGGCCAGGTCGCCGACGGTGTGCGGCTCGCCCGAGCACACATTGGCGGCCGTGAAGCCGGGCCGCGGTGCGGCGAGGGCGAGCGTGTTGGCCGCGGCGACGTCGGTGACGTGCACGAAGTCGCGGCGCTGCGCGCCGTCCTCCATGACGCGGGGAGCCTCGCCCCGCTCCAGCGCCGACCGGAACACCGAGGCGACGCCCGAGTACGGGGTGTCGCGGGGCATCCGTGGGCCGTAGACGTTGTGGTAGCGCAACGACCACACGGACCCCTCGGTCTGGCGCGCCCACGCGCTCGCCAGGTGCTCCTGCGCGAGCTTGGTGGCGGCGTAGGTGCTGCGCGGGTCCAGCGGCGCGTCCTCCGGCACGAGGCCGGGCGCCAGATCGCGGCCACACACCGGGCAGGGCGGCTCAAATCGGCCGAGCGCCAGGTCCGCGGGCGTGCGGGCGCCGGGCCGCACGACGCCGTGCTCGACGCACGTGTAGCGGCCCTCGCCGTAGACCACCATCGAGCCTGCCAGCACCAGCCGCCCGATGCCCGCCTCGTGCATGGCGGCGAGCAGCACGGCGGTGCCGAGGTCGTTGTGGCCTGCGTAGGCAGGCGCGTCGGCGGCGTCGACGCCGTGGCCCACCATCGCGGCCTGATGACACACCGCCGCGACGCCGCGCAGGGCCGTCCGCAACGCGTCCGCGTCCCGCACGTCGCCGCGGATGAACTCGTGATCGGCGCTCCACGGCGGCGCCTGCGCGCCGTGGGCCTGGGGGATCAGGGCGTCGTAGACGACGGGCTCGTGGCCATCGGCGACGAGCCGGTCCGCGATGTGCGAGCCGATGAACCCCGCCCCGCCGGTCACCAAGATCCGCACCCGACGAGCGTAGCTCCCGCCGTCGGTCGCGAGGATCCGGTGCTGTGGAGACCGGCGCAGACCGCCACCTGGAGCACGCCGGGCGCAGGCCCTTCGACGCCCGAGCTTCGAACGGGGTAGGTCCCGTCACGGGCCTGCCGAGGGCTGAGCGGACGGGGTTCGTGGCACGCTCCCCGCGGCCAGCGCCGCCGCGACCACGGCCACTCCGGCCAGCAGCAGGAACACCCCCGGGTAGCCCCGCAGCGGGATCGCCAGCGCAGCGCCCACCCAGGGGGCCAACGCCGTGGCGAAGGTGGACGGCGCCGAGACCAGACCGTTGAGCCTGCCGTAGTAGACGCTGCCCCACCGGTCGGTGACCGCGGTGGCCTGCAGCAACGTGAAGATGCCCCGCGCGGCGCCCGCGAGCATCGCCGCTGCGACCAGCACCACCGCCGGGCCTGGCGCCAGCCCGAGCAGCGCGGTCGTCGCGGAACACAGGACGAGCACCGCCATCGTCCGGCTGCGCACGCCCAAGAGGCGGGCCAGTAGCCCGTAGCTCATCCGGCCGAGCACCTGGCCGACCCCGCCGAGCCCGAGCGTCCACGCCGCCGCGGTCGTCGACATCCCGCGTTCGATCATCAACGGCACCTGGCCGACCAGAACCGCGTAGACGGCGAACGCGCCGCAGGTCAGCGCGGCGGCCAACAGCAGGAACGGCCTGCTGTGCGCCACCCGACCGGGCTCGGCGTGCGCCGGATGCTGCCGCGGGTCCGGCTTCGGCCAGTCGCCGCGCAGCCCCCAGAAGTGCCCCGGAACCGTGACGACGCCCAGCAGCAGCGCCAGCGCGAGGTAGGTGTTGCGCCAACCCAGCGGACCGAGCAGCGCCGCCGTCAACGGCCCGAAGATCGTGCTGGTCAGCCCGGCGGCCAGCGTCAGGCCGGTCAGGGCCACCACCCGCCGCGGTCCCCACCAGCGGGTCAGCGCCGCGAACGCGGGCGGGTAGAGGGTGCCCGCCATCGCCACCCCGGCCAGTAGCCACGCCGCGAGGAACAGCGGGAACGAGCGCGCCGTGGCGATCCCGACGACCGCGGGCACCGCGAGCACCGAGCCTGCCGTCATGACCGGGCGCGGTCCGATGCGGTCCAACAGCCGCCCGACCGGGATGCCGACGAGCGCCGAGACGACCAGCCCCGCGGAGAACGCCGCCGTCGCGCTCGGCACCGACCAACCCGTGTCCGCCGACAGCGTGGGGGCCAGCACCGGGAAGGCGTAGTACAGCACCCCCCAACTGGCGATCTGGGTGCCACACAGCACGACGAGCACCCGACGCTGCAAGCCGACACCCACGCCGCCATGATCCGGCCTGCCGGGCACGGCCGCCGGAACAGTCCCTCCGTGAAGCACGAGGCCGTCCGATCACCGTGTGGCCGACGAGATCCACTGTGGCGGGACGCCCGACTCACCGCGTCCGTACGGCGGCGGCACGCCCGACTGCCGCGTCCGCACCGGGTGCACGTCAGGCGCGCCGTGCGTGCGGTGGCCGGGGGCCGGTGCGCGGCGAGGGGCTCGCCGCAACGCAACCCGCGCCGCTACCGGCTGTTCGGGCTATCAGGCACCTCCGAATGGTCGTTTTCGCCCGTCGGCGGTCGCGTTCCGTTCGCCGCTCGCCGCTGGACGCACGCCCGTGCGCAACTTCTGTGAACTACTGCCCTGGTGCCACTCGTGTCCCCCCTGTCAGGCCTGACTGCCGAGGGAGATGATGTGACCGCGCAGGCAACCGAAAAGCGTCGCAAACACCCCGTCGTCTCGCGTGTGCTCACCGCGCTGGCGGCGTTGCTCGTGTTCTGCGCGCTCGTCCTTCCGCGCGAGATCGGTCAGCTCACCCCCCTCGCGTTCGTGCGCATCCCCGTCGAGGGACTGGTCGGAGCGCTCGTCCTGCTCGTGCTCCCCGCGCGGCCACGGCGGATCGTCGCCCTGATCGGGGGCGCGCTGTTGGGGGTCCTCACGATCGTCCGGTTCCTCGACATGGGCTTCCTCGCGACGCTCGTCCGGCCGTTCGACCCGATCCAGGACTGGTCGCTCATCGGCGACGGCTACAACTTCGTCACAGCGTCGTTCGGCCAGGCCGCAGGCGTCGCCGCGGCGATCCTCGCCTGCGTGATCGTCGTCGCCCTCATCGTGTTGATGGCACTCGCGATGCTCCGCCTCACCCGGCTCATCGGCGGTCAGCGGCGCACCACGACGCGCGTGGTCGCCGTGCTTTCGGTCGTCTGGCTCGGCGCGGCTGCACTGGGCGTCCAGCTGGTGGCGCCCGTGCCGGTCGCGTCCCGCAGCGCCGCCTCGCTCGCTTACCAGGAGGCGACGCAGATCCCGGTGAGCTTGCACGACCAGGCGGAGTTCGAGGCTTTGGCGGGCGTCGACGCCTTCCGCAACACCCCGACCAGCAACCTGCTCACCGCGTTGCACGGCAAGGACGTCCTGTTCACCTTCATCGAGAGCTACGGCCGGTCCGCGGTCGAGGACCCGACGTACGCCCCCGTCGTCGACGCCACGCTCGACCAGGGCACGCAGACGTTGAAGGCAGCAGGCTTCTCCTCGCGCAGCGCGTTCTTGACCTCGCCGGTCGCAGGCGGGGGCAGTTGGCTGGCGCACGCGACGTTCGGCTCCGGTCTGTGGATCGCCAACCAGCAGCGCGACCACAGCCTCACCTCGAGCGACCGACTCACGCTGACCAACGCGTTCCACCGCGCCAACTGGGACACCGTGGCCGTGATGCCGGGCACGATCAGCGCCTGGCCCGAGGCGAGCTTCTACGGCATCGACCGCACCTACAGCCGCGACGACCTGGGCTACAAGGGTCTCAACTTCAGCTGGTCGCCCATGCCCGACCAGTACACGTTGCAGCAGTTCCAGCAGCGCGAGTACGGCAAGCCGGGCCGTCCGCCGATGATGGCCGAGCTGGTGCTGACCTCCAGCCACATCCCGTGGACGCCGGTGCCCAAGATGCTCGACTGGAACGCGATCGGCGACGGATCGGGCTACGACCCGCTGGTGCGCGCGACCGACGGCCCCGACGTGGTGTGGCAGAACCCCGACCGGGTGCGGGCGGACTACCGCGACACCATCGCGTACTCCTTGAACAGCCTCATCTCGTGGGTGAAGACGTACGGCAACAACAACCTGGTGATGGTCTTCCTCGGCGACCACCAGCCTGCGCCGATCATCACCGGGGAGAGCGCGAGCCGCGACGTGCCGGTCACGATCGTCGCGCACGATCCGGCGGTGCTCGACCGGGTCGCCAGCTGGGGCTGGTCGGACGGAATCCGGCCCGCCGCAACGGCTCCGGTCTGGCGGATGGACGCCTTCCGCGACAAGTTCCTCACCGCGTTCGGCAGGCAGGACCAGCCGGGCCACTGACGGGCGCCCGAAACTGTCGGTGCCCGCGGATAGCTTCCTCGACATGACACGACGCTCTGCGGAGGAGGTTGCGCGATGCGGCTCGTGACGGTCGGCGGTATCGACCCCCAGCAGGTGGCATCGGTCGTCGGTGCGGCGACCTTCGTCAAGGCCGTGGCGGCCGCGCAGCAGGGCGACGTACAGCACATGGACTGGGACGGGGCGGCCCATGTGCTCTACGCGCTCGTCCGCGGCGGGGCCCGGCGCTACGAGCCCGCTGTCTACTTCCGCGCGGCAGGCGGCCGTCTCACCTACGCGATGAGCCGCTGCGCCTGTCGCGCCACCGTCCACTGCGTCCACGCGGTCGCCGCGGTGCTCGCGGCGACGCAGGCCGCCGAGCCCGACGCGGCGCGCTGGGAACGCTCGCTCGACGCGCTGGTCTCGCCCGCGGCACCTGCTCCCGACGCCGCCGTCGTGCCGCTGGGCGTGGAGCTTTCACTGACGATGCCCTCGCGTGCCCCAGGGCGTTACGGCGCAACAGAGGCGCAACCGCGGCTGCTGGCCAGGGTGGTCCGGCCGGGGCGTTCGGGCTGGGTGAGCGGCAACCTGTCCTGGGGCAGGCTGCCCGCGCTGCACGGCTTCGGCGAGTACGAGCCGGATCACATTCAGCTCCTGTGTGAATGGCACGCGCTGCACCGCACGCGGACCTACACCTCGGGCTACTGGGCCACCGGCGACGACCGCACGATCGACCTCAGCCATTCCGGCGAGCGGCTGTGGTCCCTGCTCGACGACGCGGCCCGGTTGGGGGTGCAGGTGGTGTACGCCCGCAAGCTCGGATCGCTGCCGCCATACACGGCGGCGCAGCTGCTCCTCGACGTCACCGGCGAAGGGACCGGGCTCGCCGTCACACCGGTACTGCGCGTCGAGGGCATGGCGGAGCCGCAGCGACCCGTGTTGTTCCTCGGCGCCGAAGGGCACGGCGTGGTGCACGTCGGCGGGGTGCCCGCGGGAGAGCCCGCACTCTGGCCGATCCGGCTCGCGCGGCTGGACCCCCCGGCCACACCGGCGCTGCAGGAGATGGTGCTCACCGGTCAGCGGATCAGTGTGCCCGCAGGCAGCCACGCACGGTTCGCGCGGGCGTTCTACCCGCGGCTGCGCAGGCTCGCGCCGGTCACCTCCTCGGACGGGGCGTTCGGACCGCCCGCGATCTCGGAGCCGTCGCTCGTGCTGCACGCCGAGTGGGGCGACGCGCACGATCTCGACCTCAGGTGGGAGTGGAGCTACACCGTCGGGGAGCAGACCCTGCGGGCACCGGTCGGTGGGGGCGAGGGCGACTTCCGCGATCCGAACGCGGAGCGCGCGCTGCTCGATGAGCTCGACCTGCCGCTGCGGGAGTTCGGCCTGCGCGGCGACGGCCCGGAGCTCCACCGGCACACGCGACTGCAGGGCCTGTCGACGATGCGGTTCTCCACCGAGCTGCTGCCGCTGCTCCACGATGCGCCCGGCGTCGTCGTCGAACAGGCCGGGGCCCCCGCGGTGTACCGGGAGGCAGGCGACTCGCTGCGGATCGGGGTGTCGACCGGGGCCGTCGAGGGCGACACCGACTGGTTCGACCTCGGCGTCACGCTCACGGTGGAGGGCCGGGAGGTGCCGTTCTCGGCAGCGTTCACGGCGCTGGCAGCAGGCGAGACGCACCTGCTCCTGCCCGACGGGGCCTACTTCTCCCTGCAGAAGCCCGAGCTGCAGTCGCTGCGCACGCTGATCGAGGAGGCCAGGGCGCTGCAGGACACGCCGAGCGGACCCTTGCGGATCAGCCGGTTCCAGGTGGGCCTCTGGGAAGAGCTGGCCGCGCTCGGTGTGGTCGATCGGCAGGCTGAAGCCTGGCAACAGCAGGTGTCCGGCCTGCTGAGCGCGGGCGACCTCGGCGAGCCGGAGCTCCCGGTCGGCCTGCGCGCCACGTTGCGGCCTTACCAGCGCGACGGTTTCGCGTGGCTGTGCTTCCTGCACCGGCACGGGTTGGGCGGGATCCTCGCCGACGACATGGGGCTCGGGAAGACGCTCCAGACACTGGCGCTGATCCGCCACGTCCACGAGAGCCGCTCGGACGCTCCGCCGTTCCTCATCGTCGCGCCGACCAGCGTCGTGGCGAACTGGGCGGCCGAGGCGGCCCGTTTCACTCCCGATCTCCACGTCGTGGCGATCAACGACACCCTGCGCCGCCGGGGAAGTGTGCTCGCGGAGGTCACTGCGGGCGCGCACGTCGTCGTCACGTCGTACACGCTGTTCCGGCTCGACGAGGACGCCTACGCGGCCGCCGAGTGGTCCGGGCTCGTGCTCGACGAGGCGCAGTTCGTCAAGAACCACCAGTCGAAGATCCACCAGTGCGCGCGGAAGCTGCCCGCCCCCTTCAAACTGGCGATCTCGGGAACCCCGATGGAGAACAACGTCACGGAGCTGTGGTCGCTGCTGTCGATCACGGCGCCGGGCCTGTTCCCGAGCCCGACGCGCTTCCAGGAGCACTACGCGCGGCCGATCGAGCGCAAGGGCGACACCGAGCAGCTGGCCCGGCTGCGGCGGCGGATCCGGCCGCTGGTCAAGCGGCGCACGAAGGAGCAGGTGGCGGCGGACCTGCCGCCGAAGCAGGAGCAGGTGCTGGAGATCGAGCTGGAGCCGCGCCACCGCCGCGTCTACGAGCGCCATCTGCAGCGGGAGCGACAGAAGGTGCTCGGCCTTCTCGACGACGTGGAGCGCAACCGCTTCACGATCCTGCGGTCGATCACGCTGCTGCGCCAGCTCAGCCTGCATCCGGCCCTGGTCGATCCGGAGCAGCTGCGCCTGGGCAGCAGCAAGATCGACGCTTTGCTCGACCAGCTCGACGACGTCATCGGCGGCGGCCACCGCGCTCTGGTCTTCAGCCAGTTCACCGGCTTCCTGGGCAAGGTCCGCGAGCGCCTCGACGCCGAAGGGGTGGGCTACGCCTACCTCGACGGGCACACCCGCAACCGGGCCAAGGTCGTCGAGGGCTTCCGCAGCGGGTCGGCCCCTGTCTTCCTCATCAGCCTCAAGGCGGGCGGTTTCGGGCTCAACCTCACCGAGGCCGACTACTGCTTCCTCCTCGACCCCTGGTGGAACCCCGCCACCGAGGCGCAGGCGATCGACCGCACCCACCGCATCGGCCAGACCCGCAACGTCATGGTCTACCGGCTCATCGCGAAGGACACCATCGAGGAGAAGGTGCTGGCGCTCGCGCGGCGCAAGGCCGAGCTGTTCACCGGAGTCATGGACGAGGGCGACGCGTTCGGCACCGCGCTGACGGCCGAGGACCTGCGCGAGCTGCTGGACTGACGCCTGACACCTGTTGCCTGCGTTCGGTCGCGACGCGCTTCGGCGGCCGGGGTGCCGCACAGCTGCGCTCGGAGGGTCCCGCGGAGCGCCTGCGGGTAGCGTCCGCAGTGTGTTGACGCTGGCTCTCACGACTCCGCCGCTGACGCTCGCCAGGGTGTTCACGGCGTGGCGTCTCGAGCCCGGCGTGCTCGTCGCCGCTGCCGTGCTCACCGGCGGGTACGGCTGGGGTCTGCGACGGCGCGCACGCCTGGCCGCTTCACTCGGACCGTGGCCCCCCGGTCGGACGGCGGCGTTCCTCGGGGGCGTCGCGACCATCCTGCTGATCGGCTGCTCGTTCCTCGGCGTCTACGACGACGTGCTGTTCTGGGTGCGGGCCGTGCAGAACACCGTGCTGCTCATGGTCACCCCCATGCTGATCGCGCTGGGCGCGCCGATCAGGCTGGCCGCCGACACCCTGCCGTCGCGCATCCGTGCGCCGCTCGCGCGGGCACTGCACAGCCAGGTGGCGCGGGCGCTGACGTTCCCGCTGGTCGTGACCGTCGTGCTGGTCGTACCGCTGCTGTTGCTCTACATCTCTCCGCTCTACGAGCTGACGTTGCGCAGCGCGGTCGCCTCGGGCATCGCAGGCACGGTCGTGGCCTTCACCGGCTTCATCTACTACTGGTCGCGGTTCCGCGTCGACCCCACCCCGCGCACCGACTCGTACCTGGTGACGCTGTGGATCACGATCGTGGAGATGATCGGTGATGCCGTGTTGGGCGTCGTGCTGTGGCTCGGTCCGCTGGTCGCGGCGGCCTGGTACGCGGCGCAGGCCAACGGCCTCGATCCACGCATCGACCAGACCGTCGGCGCAGGCATCCTCTGGATCGGCGGGGACATCATCGGCCTGCCGTTCATCCTCATCGTCGTCAGCCGGATGAGCCGGGAGGACGACGACCACGCACGGGCGATCGACGCCCAGATCGACGCGGCCGAAGAGATCGCCGCGGACGAGCACGAGGCGGCACCCACCCGGCTGTGGTGGGAGAACGACCCCCTGCTCGCCGAGCGCTTCCGCCGCCACTAGCCCCTGGCGAGTCGTGCACCTAGACACGGCGAGCCGGGCGTTGCGGTGAGTCGTGCAACTCGGCACGGCGAGTCGTGCACCGAGGCCAGGTGAGTCGTGCATCCCGACACGGTGAGTCGTGCAATTCGGCACGGTGCGTCCGGCAGTCCGGCACGGCGAGGCCGGTACATCGGCAAGTCCGGCGTGCCGGCACGGTGAGTCGAGCGTTTCGGTGAGTCGTGCAACTCGGCACGGTGCGTCGGGCGCTCCGACACGGTGAGTCCCGCGTTCCGATTCAAGATCGCCGGTTGTGCTGCGAAGGTGCAAATTTGCGGGTCTTGCACCACAACCGCCGATCTTGTCGTGGCGACCAGAACACAGCCAGCCGGATCGGTCCGCTGACTCGACCTACGCCCTCGCGGGCGTACGCCCTCGTTGGCGCGCGGGTCAGCGGCGACGGAATGGCAGACTCGCCGTGCTCAAGCGCCGGACTCATGGATCTGGAACGCCGCAATCGCCCGGGAGCGTTCGCGCTACGTACCGAACGGCCCGACTCGCCGTGCCGAGTTGCACGACTCACCACACAGAGACGCCGGACTCACCGTGCCGGGTTGCACGACTCACCGTGCCCACACCCCGAACTCGACGGGGCGAGCTGCTCGACTCACCCTGTGGGGGTGGGGCGGGTCGCGGCGGCCGCCGTGAGTTGGCTGCGCATCGCCGTCAGGTCGACCTGGATCTTCTTCAGAGCGTCGCCGCAGGTCTGGGCGGGCGGGCCCGCAACGCCCGGCGTCGCCACACACCCCACCCTGCTGAACTGGCCCGCCTCGTCGGCGAGGCGGGCGGCGGTCGTGCCGAGCTGACCCGACCCGGCGACGGAGGCCGCCACGTCCCGCGTCGCCAGGGCGGCATTGCCCACCTCCGCGACGTAGCGCGCGCAGTCCGGGTACACCTGCGCGGCGGGGCGGGTGCTGCAGCTGTCCTCGGCGATCGCGTCGACCTTGTCCTGCAGGTCGGCAAGTGACGTCGTGTACGTCGACGGAGGCGGCGCAACGCCGGCAGGCGCGGGCGTGCCGCAGGCCGCCAAGGCCCCGACGGCGAGCGCCGCGACGAGCAGAAGTTCGAACCGGCGCCGCATCCCCACACCGTATTCCCCGCCTGGCCGAGGCCCGATCAGCCACCCCGGACGCCGGCTTGGCGCGATGTCCGCCTGTCTCTGACATTCTCCGAACATTCCCGAGCCAGTATGGCGGTATGACCCCGATCGGTGAGCGCGACGCGGTCCGGCGGCTGCTGCAGCGGCTGGGCCTCGGTGCACGCAGGGGCGAGCTGGACGCCGCAGCCGCAGCCGGATTCGACGCCACCCTCGACAGCCTCACCACGCCCGGCCCTGACCAGGGGGCGGCAGCCACCCCGGTCCCAACCCTCTCGCCGGTCGATCGGAAGGCGCAGGACCCGGCGTCCGCCCAGACGGCGCAGGCTGAACGTGCGCAGCTCGTCATGTGGTGGCTGGACCGCATGGCCGCCGCCGACCGCCCCTTCCCCGAGCGCGTCACGTGGTTCTGGCACGGCCACTTCGCGACGAGCATCCAGAAGGTCCGCTTCGCCAGCCTGATGGCCGTCCAGAACGCGACGCAGCGCCGCCTCGGCACGGGCGACTTCCGCGCATTGGCCCAGGCCATGGTGGTCGACCCGGCCATGCTCGTCTGGCTCGACGGCGGCGGCAACCGGGTCGGCAAGCCCAACGAGAACCTCGCGCGCGAGTTCATGGAGCTGTTCACGCTCGGCGTCGACCACTACACCGAAACCGACGTCCGCTCGGCGGCTCGGGCGCTCACCGGGTGGGCGGTCAACGTTCCGACGGCGACGACATCGCTCGTCCCGCGCCGCCATGACCCCGGACCCGAGACCGTGCTGGGCAGATCCGTCACCGACGCCCCGAGCCTGGTCGACCAACTGGTGAGCCTGCCGGTGTCGCCGCAGTTCATCGCGGGCCGCGTGTGGACCCGGTTCGTCTCCGACACCCCACCCGACCAGGCGACGCTCGCCGCGCTCGTCAACGCCTACGGGTCCGGCCACGACATCACCGCGCTCCTACGGGCCGCTGCGCGCGCCCCCGCGTTCCGCGACTCAGCGTCGGTGCTCGTCCGCGAACCGGTCTTGTGGCTGGTCAGCGCGTTGCGTGCGCTCAACCTGCCCGCGTCGAAAGTCACCCCCGCGGCGCTCGCGGGGGGTCTGACCGGGCTGGGGCAGGTGCCCTTCGCCCCGCCGAACGTCGGCGGCTGGCCCGCAGGCACGCCGTGGCTGACCACCGCGTCGGCGCTCGCGCGGCTCAACGTGGCGCGCTCGCTCGTCGCCGTCGGCGACTTCTCACCGGTCGCGGACGCCACGGCCGCCGAACGCGTCGACGCCACGGCCGCGCTGCTCGGCCTGCCAGGGTTCACAGAGCGCACCACGGCCGCACTCGCCCCACTCGCCCGAATGCCGTCCCAGCTCGTCGCCGCGGCTCTGGCTTCTCCGGAAAGTTGCGTGAGCGCATGAACACGTTGACCCGACGCCGATTCCTGCTCGCGTCTGGCGCCGCGACCGTCGCGGCCGCCGCGGTGGGCGTCGGCTGGAAGGATCTCGCCGACCGCACCCGGACCGAGCCGCTGCCCGTCGGCACGCGCGTGCTTGTCGTCGTCACGCTGTACGGCGGCAACGACGGGCTCAACACGGTGGTGCCCGCGGGCGACCCGGTCTACCAGTCGGCGCGTCCCGACCTCGCCTACGGCCAGCACGAGGTGCTCGACATCGGTGAGGGACTTGGCCTCAACCCGGGCCTCGCGGGCCTCAAGCAGCAGTGGGACAACGGCACACTCGCGATCGTGCGCGGCGTCAGCTACCCCAAGCCTGACCACAGTCACTTCCGCTCGATGGACATCTGGCAGACCGCCTCGCCCGACCACCCCGCGGGCACCGGATGGATCGGCAGGTGGCTGGACGCGAACGGGCGCGACCCGCTGAACGCCGTGTCGCTCGAGCCGGTGCTCCCTCCGCTGCTGGCCGGGGCAACCACTGCGGGCGCGGCCTTGCCGTTGCGCGGACTCGCGCTTCCGGGCGGACCGATCGGCACCGCGTTCACCGCGCTCGGCCAGGCCGACGACGGCGAGTCGGCGCTGCAGGCCTACGCCGCGCGCTCGATCGACGACCTTCACCGGACCGTGGCGACGTTCGGCGAGGACGTTGGCGTCGCGCAAGGCGGGGCGGCGGCTCGAGGGGTCGGGCTGGCGAAGGGCGGGCAGAAGGGCCGCGCGCAAGCAGGGGCGCTCGCCGCCCAGCTCGACGTCGTGGCGCGGTGTGTCGAGGCGGGCGCGCCCGCGCGTGTCTACTCGGTCAGCCTCGGCGGCTTCGACACCCACGCCGACGAGCGCAGCACCCAACAACGCTTGCTCACCGAAGTCGACCAGGCCGTTTCGGGCTTCCTGACGCGCATGGCGAGCAGTGATCGCGGACGCGGCGTTGTGCTCATGGCCTACTCCGAGTTCGGACGAAGGGTGGTCGCCAACGCGAACGAGGGCACCGACCACGGGACGGCAGGACCGGTGTTCGTCGCGGGCGCACCGGTGCGGGGCGGCTTCGTCGGCGCGCAGCCGAGCCTCACCGACCTCGACGACGGCGACCTCAAGCCCACCACCGACTTCCGCGACGTCTACGCCACGATGCTCGCGGACGTCCTCGGCGCCGACCCGGCCCCGGTGCTGGGCGCGGGCCGGTCCACGCTCCCGCTGGTGAGCGCGTAGCAGCGCGCCTCTGGGCGGGTAGCGGCGGGGCAGGTGCCGGAGCGGTGTCACCGCCGCCGCGGTCCGCGGACGTGCCGTGCCCGCGGAGCACGGGAGAGCGGGTTGAAACGCCGATCCCGACGGGGCGACGTGCCGAACTCACCGCGCCGAAACGCACGACTCACCCTGGCCGAATGCACGACTCACCGGGGCGAGATGCACGACTCACCTTGGGGGGTTGAGTGCGCGGCGTACCGCATCCTCCGGCGACGTCGCGCGGGGCACGGGGTCGAGGAGGGGGTGGCCGTCGGCGTCGACGACCGACCAGCTCAGCATGCTGACGACCGGTATGCCGCTGCGGCGGGCCAACGCCAGCTCCGACAGCGTGCCCCAGGACCCGCCGATGACGATCACCGCGTCGGCCGAGCGCACGAGGACGACGTTGCGCGCCTCCCCCATTCCGGTGGCGACGACGGCGGACAGGCTCGGATCGGCGTCGTCGGGGTCGCCGCCCGGGCGGATGCCGATCACCAGCCCACCTGCCGCCCGCGCGCCCGCGGCGGCCGCGGCCATCACCCCCGACCCACCGCCGCACAGCACAACCGCCCTGGCCGCCGCGAGCAGTGCGCCCACCGACCGCGCCGTCGACCACTCCGCCCGCGTGCACTCAGCAGGACCGCACACCGCGATCTGCCGCGCTCTCACGACCCCATGCCTGCT
>DASWUV010000322.1:0-7973 GCA_036401495.1 Pseudonocardia sp.
GCCACGACGAGCGCGGTGAGCGCGTCGAGAAGGCCGGGACGCCGGTCGGGCCCGGCGATGACGCCGATCCCGCCCCGGGCGGTGACGGCGTCGGCGGTCTCGGCGGCTCGTCCGGCGGCGTTGGCGCAGGCGAGGGACGCACCGTGGATGAACCGGCTCAGCCGCCCTCGCCACGACTCGCGGCCGCCGGGCCCACTGCGTTGGCGCTGCCCGACCAGCTGCAGGATGGTGCGGCTGTCGTCGAGCAGCATCGGCGCCATCCGCAGGCCGAGGGCGACCGCCGCGGAGCAGTTCGCCAGGGGGAGCCCGACCGCCGTGCCCCACCGGGTGAACCTGCGCAGCAGCGGGGCGATCGCGCTGACGGAGGTGGTCCAGACCAGGATCGTCGCGCCGACCAGCGACACGAGGGTGATCCCGAGCAACAGTGCCGCCTGGTTGAGGCCGCCGAGGCTGACGGTGGATCCGAGGAGCGAGACCAGCGGTTGTTGGTTGCCGAGCGCGGCCAGCGCGATGCTCGCGCCTGCCCAGACGAGCAGCCAGGCGGGCGGCCGCGGCCAGGCACCGCTGGGTACCCGGCCTGCGACGGCCCAGGCGGCCAGCACGAGAGCGGAGCCGCCGAGCGCGGGCCAGGAGGGGTCGATCGCGGGGACGATCGCGACGGCCAGCAGCGCACCGATCTTGGTGCCTGCCCAGAGCCGGTGGGCGGGTGAGGTGCCCGGCAGGGTCCGCATGATGGTGCGGACCCGGTTTCGCCGCCGCGGTCGGCTCGTCGGGGCGGTCGGGCCCGGAGCCACCCGCGCATACGGGCCCTCCACCTTCCCGTCGCCGACGGTCAGGGTCGCGTCGGCGAGGTCGTCGAGAGCGGCGGCGTCGTGGGTGACGATGATCAGGGTGATGTCGGCGCGGCGCAGCGCGTGCAAGGCCCTGCGGACGGCGTCCCGGCCGGTTCGGTCCAGCCCGGCGAGCGGCTCGTCGAGCACCAGGACGCGGGGTTGGGCTGCGAGGAGCCCGGCGAGAACGACCCGGCGTTGTTCGCCGCCGCTGAGCTCGTGGACCGGGCGCTGGGCGAACTGGTCGGGGTCGAGGCCGACCGCGGCGAGGGTGGCGTCGGCGGTCGCCTGGTCGGTGCCCGCCGCATCGCGGACGTCCTCGCCGACGGTGGCGCGCAGCAGGGCGAGCCGGGGGTGCTGGATGCCCAGCAGCGCCCCTTCACGCCCGTTGTGGAGGGGCCGTCCATCGAGGGTGACGGTCCCGGCGGTGGGCGTGAGCAGGCCTGCGAGCATCCACGCCAAGGTGGACTTGCCTGCCCCGTTGGGCCCCGTGACCAGCACGGTGTGCCCGGCCGGGATGTCGAGGTCGACGTCGGTGAGGACCGGCTGCTGCCACGGCGTGCCCGCGTCGTGGACGAGGCGGGCTCCCTGGACCTCGACACGGGCGCCACGGATCCGCGGCACGGGCTGCCACGACGGCGACGACGTGATCGCGGCCTGCTCTTTGCCGTCGAGGTGCAGCGTCTCGGTGGCGCTGAGCTCCTCGGGGTGGTGGGAGATGTGCACGACGGTGGCGCCGTCGTCGCGCACCAGGCGGTGCAGGAGTTCGACGACATCGGCCCGGCCGCGGGGATCGAGCATGGCGGTGCTCTCGTCGCTGATCACCACGGCGGGTCGGCGGGCGATCAGGGCGGCCACGGCGAGGCGCTGGAGCTCACCGCCGGACAGCGTGGACGTCTCGCGCTCGGCGAAACCGTCGAGTCCGACCCGCGCGAGCAGCCCGTCGACGTCGACGTCGGCCCCGGTGCCCGTCCCCCACAGCAGGTCGTCGACGACGCGGACCCCGAGGACCTGGCTCTCCGGGCGCTGGAAGATCACTCCCGTGCCGCCGGGCGCGCCGAGGCCTACCGAGCCGGGCCTGTCGACGACGCCCTCCGTCGGCACCTGACCGGCGAGGACCCGCCCGAGAGTCGATTTCCCCGCCCCGTTCGGGCCGCTCACGCCGAGGAAGCGCCCTTGCTCCAGCGACAGGTCGATCCCGGCGAGGGCGGCCTGCGGCGACCCCTCATAGCGGACCCCGACCCCGGCGAGCCGCACCGGCAGCGGGGCGACGATCGTGCCGCGGGCAGCGGTCTCGTCGAGCTCCCGCGCCGTCGTCCGCGGCAGCAGTGGCGCGATGCGGTGCAGCGGCGGGCGCAGCGCCAGGGTCGTCATGAACACCCCGACGAGCACCATCATGATCACCAGCACCGGCAGCAGGAGCCACCACCGGGTCACGGCGAATTCGACAACGTCCCGTCCGACGTCGAGAACGGGGCGGGGCACGCCTGCGGCGGTGGCGAGCCGCTCGGCCCCCGACCAGGAGTTGGCGAGTTGGGCCAACGCCAGCGCCCGCGCGTCGGCCAGTGCCCAGAACAGGCCCACCGCCACCGTCGCGTACGGCACGCCGAGGCAGAGCACCCCGGCGCCCATCGTCTTGGCGATCGACCAGCCCCTGCGCAGGCCGATCCCGACCAACGAACCGAGCACGCCTGCTCCGACGGTGGAGACTGCGGGACCCAGTCCACCACCGAGGAAGGCGACGCTGCACGCCGTCACCACCGCGATCGCACACGCCCGGGCCCGACGGCGGTGACCGAGTACGGCCAGGGGAAATGCGGTCAACAGGACGCCGACACCGGCCGCGGGAACCAGCCGCGTGAGCACGGACATGGCCGCGGCCAGGTCTCCCAACGCCGCTGCCTCGGCGATCTCCACGACGCTGACCCGCCGTCGGCGACCTTTCGCACCCACCGTCGCCGCCGGTGCGCCTGTGGGCTCCAGGTCAGGCGAGAGCACCGGCGATCACCCGGCCATGAAGCTCCGGTTGCCGCGGGTACGTCGTCACCGGATAGGTCATCGCCACAGAGCCCACGACCGCGTCACACTGCCCACGATCGTCCTTCTGGCCTGAGACCGGCTCAGGCGCCGCCGAGTTTCCGGTGAAATCCGTCGGGGATGATGAGGTCCGCGGGGCTGAGGTCGTGGATGGTGGTGTGGCCGAGGCCGAGTAGGGCGCTGTCGATGCCGCTGCGCAGGATGTCGAGGACGTTCTCGACTCCGGCTTGGCCGTTGGCGGCGAGTCCCCACAGGTAGGCGCGGCCGATCATGACGGCGCGGGCGCCGAGGGCGAGGGCCTTGACGACGTCGCTGCCGCGGCGGATGCCGCCGTCCATGACGACCTCGATCTGGTCCCCGACGGCTTCGGCGACGGGCGCGAGCATGCGGATGGCGGCGGGGGTGCCGTCGAGGTTGTTGCCGCCGTGGTTGCTCACCGAGATCGCGGTGACGCCTGCGTCGACGGCGCGGCGGGCGTCATCGACGCGGCCGACGCCTTTGAGCATGAAGGGGGCGCCGCTGATGTCGGTCCACTGTTTGGCCATCCAGGCGACGTCGGTCCAGGACGGTGGGGCGGTGGTCATCCACTCGTAGTAGGCGCCGAAGAAGGTGGGGGCGCTGCCGCCGGGCGGTGCGAGGTTGGGGGTGGTGAGGTCGGGGATGGCGCCTGCGCGGGCGAAGGCGAGCAGCCACCCGGGGTGGGTGATCACCTTCGGGGCCATGCGGACCATGGTGTGCAGGTCGACCTTGTCGGGGATTTCGGGGCTGCCCCAGTCGCGGCCGACGGAGAACGACCAGTCCAGGGTGGCGATCAGCCCGCGGGCGCCTGCGGCGTGGGCGCGTTCCATGCGTTGGACCATCACGTCGCGTTCGCCGGTCCAGTACATCTGGAAGAAGGTGGGGGCGCCGGTGGCGGTGACGTCCTCGACCGATTTCGAGGCGAAGTTCGACAGGCCCATGACGGTGCCGCGGGCGGCGGCAGCGCGGGCGACGGCGACCTCGCCTTCGGGGTGCACGGCCTGGACCCCGGTGGGGGAGATCAGCACAGGCAGCGCGATGTCCTGGCCCATCACCGTCGTCGCCAGGGCGCGGTGGGCGGCGTGCCCGGCGACGTGGGGGGCCAGGCCGAGCTCGGCGAAGGCGGCCTGGTTGTCCGCGCTGGTCTGGCCGCGTTCCGAGCCTGCCACCAGTGCGCCGTAGACCGGCGCGGGCAGGCGTTTGCGCGCGCGTTGCTGGGCGACGGCGACCGACTCGAACCAGGGGTTGGTCTTCCACGGGTTCTGGAGCCAGACAGGTGCGGTCATCACGGATCCTCTCGGCGTCGAGTCGGCGGGCGACCACCAGGGCCGATGTTATGGCACTGCATGCCAAAATAGAAGGGTGGTGTTAGCGTGCCGACGTGGTCAGCGCGCAGCGGGCTTCCGGCAGACCGCAGGTCACCAGTCACGGGGCAATCGAGGCGGCGGCGTTCGAGCTGTTCGCCCACCGCGGGTTCGAGGCGACCACAATGGACGACATCGCCGCTGTCCTGGGCGTGAGTCGACGCACGTTGTTTCGCTATTACCCGTCCAAGAACGACATCCCGTGGGGGTTGTTCGACGCCAGCCTGCTGCGGCTGCGGGAGTTCCTGTGGGCGGTTCCTGCGGAAGTCCCGGTCTTCGAGGCCGTGCAGCGCGCCGTGCTGGACTTCAACCGGCTCGACGAAGGGGCCATCGCGCAGCATCGCCGCCGGATGGCCCTGCTGCTGGGGACCCCCACCCTGCAGGCCCATTCGGTGATCCGGCATGCGCAGTGGTGTCGGGTCATCGCCGAGTACGTCGCGGCCCGGTACGCGCTCTCGCCCGAGGACATGCTCCCGCGGGTGGTCGGGCGGGTGTGCCTGGCGCTGGCGATGAGCGCCTACGAGCAGTGGCTGGAGCAGGACGACGGAAAGGGGGTCGAGGAGCTGCTCGAGCGGTCCATGGCCCACCTGCGGCACTACCTCGTCGACGGTGACCCCGTGCCGTGATGATGCGGTGCCCCGGTGAAGGGTGCGCGCCCGACGGTCCCGCCGAGCACGTTTGCGGGCCGTGGCAACGGGCACTTCGTGGGCGACCCCGACCCGAGGAGAAGCGTGCGCATCGTCATCACCGGCGCGAGCGGGAACGTCGGCACGGCCCTGCTGCGCAGGCTCAAGGACGATCACGAGCTGGTCGGGGTGTGTCGCCGCCCGCCCCGCGGTGACAGCCCCTACGACGCGGTCGAGTGGCACGCGCTCGACCTCGCCGCTCCCTACGCCCTCGACGCGCTGCGGCCCGTCGTGCGCGGCGCGGCGGCCGTGGTGCACCTGGCCTGGGGCTTCCAACCCTCCCGCAACGTGGCCTACCTCGACCGCCTCGGCATCGACGGCACCCGCGCCGTGGTCGACGCCGCGGAGGCGGAGGAGGTGCCGCACCTCGTGCACATGTCGTCGGTGGGGGCCTACTCCCCGGGCGGCCACATGCGGGTCACCGAGGAGTGGCCGACCGAAGGGATCTCCTCGCTCGCCTACAGCCGCGAGAAGGTGGCGGCCGAGCGCATCCTCGACGAACGCGAGCAGCGCGGCCCGCACCGCACCGCGATCGCCCGCATGCGCCCAGGGCTGATCGTGCAGCGCGACGCGGGCAGCGCGCTGCTGCGTTACGGGCTTCCCGCCTTCCTGCCGTCCGGGCTGTTGCGCCGCGTGCCGCTGCTGCCGCTCGACCGCGACCTCGTGGTGCCGATCGTGCACACCGACGACGTTGCCGACGCGGTCGCGCGCGTGCTGGAGCAGCGCGCGACCGGGGCGTTCAACCTGGCGGCCGAGCCGCCCCTCACGCGGGACCTCATCGCCGAGGTCCTCGGGGCGAGGGCCGTGCACGTCCCGTCGGGGCTGTTGCGCGCCGCAACCGCCCTGACGTGGCGCGCGGGCCTCCAACCGCTCGACCCCGGCTGGATCGACCTGGCGTTCGCGGTGCCGCTGCTGGACACCGGTCGCGCCCGCCGGGAGCTGGGCTGGACGCCGTCCACGGACGCCCGCAGCGCGCTTGCGCAGGTACTGGCGGGCATGGCGGACGGCGCATCCACCGTCAGTCCGGCGCTGCGTCCCCGCACCGTCGCCGCCGAGCTGACCGCGCTCGTCCGGCGCGGGCACATCGGCACCCGGCTCCTGCCGTGACGTCCTGGAGGACCCGTGACCGACTCCCTTCCTGACACCCCGACACCGCCACCGGTCGTCCGCCGCGTGGGCGCGGACTTCGCCCTGTCCCGCCGCCTGCCACGTGGTGTCGACCTCGACCTCGACTGCGACCTGCCCGACTAGAAGGCGGTCTTGCCGCCGTCGACGGCCAGGACCGCGCCGGTGAGGAAGGACGCGTCGTCGCTGAGCAAGAAGGCCACCGCGGCGGCGATCTCGTCCGGCTGCGCGTCCCGGCCGAGCGGAACGCCGCCCCGAAGGATCGCCGCGCCGCGTTCGGGGTCGTCCGGGGCGACCAGCCGCTGCAGGCCGGCGAGCATCGGCGTCTCGACGGTACCCGGACACACCGCGTTGACGCGGATGCCCGCGGGGCCGCCCTCGATGGCCGCGGTCTTCGCCAAGCCGATCACCGAATGCTTCGTCGCGGCGTAGGCGACGCTGCCGAACGCGCCCCGCAGCCCGACGATCGACGACGTGACGACGATGGCGCCGCCGGTGGCCGCCATGGCCCGCATCGCGGCACGGACGGCGAGGAACGTGCCGCGCAGGTTCACCCGCACCACCTGGTCGAAGTCGTCCTCCGAGACGCCGACCAGCGTTCAACGCCCGCGACTTCGCGACGATGGATGCGATCCATCACCCCGACATGGTCGCCCACGTTCCCGACAGCGTCGAGCCGATCCGGGGCCGGTCCGCGCACGCAGAGATGATCCGGCAGATGTTCGTGAGCTTTCCTGACGTGCACGTCGAGAACGATCCCTACCCGATCCAGTTCGGCAGCGGCGACTGGACCACGGTCATCACCCGCGCCAGAGGGACGTTCATGGGGGACATGGTGCTACCCGACGGCATGGTGCTCGCCGCCACCGGGAAGGCCTTCGACCTCGATTTCGCCACGACCGCCAGGTGGGAGGGCGATCAACTTCGCGAAGAGTTCGTCTACTGGGACTCGGCGTTGCAGGCGCAGCAGATCGGTCTCGCGTAACCGCAGGCGCCGGTTGCCGGTCGAAAACGATGGGCTGCGGTTCAGGCCCGGAGGTGGTCGGCCAACCGCCGGGCCTGGTCCCGGAACAGGCCCAGTACGGCCACGGCGTCTCCTGCGCCGGTGTGGACGACGATGTCGGCGAACAGCGGCAGAGTCGGCGCGACCTCGACCCGGGTGACGCGGGCGCGGGGGAACCGGATCTCGCCGCGGAGGCGGAAGCTCTCCGCGACCTCGGCGACGAGCACGTCGGTATCGGTGAGCAGTACGGCGGCTGATCCGCGTTGCCTGCCCTCGAGGCGGCCGGGTACCAGGTAGACGAGGCGGTCGTCGGGACTGAGCAGGGCGAGCGCGAGGTCGACGAGCCGGTCGCGGTTGCCCGACCACTGTTGGGCGGGCGGCAGGATATGCCGCAGGCGGGTCTCGAGGGCGTCGCGGGTGCGTGCGACGCCGACCGGCTCCGTTGCCGTGGACACGGGTGCCACGCCGGGAGGCAGCAGCGCGGCGATCTGCGCTGCGAGTGTGTCGACGTCGGGTGGGTGGCCTTGGCGCAGCGTCGCGGCCTGCAGGCTGGCGAGGAACCGCAGTTGGTCCGGCAGTGTCACCGTCTCGGGGAATGTCGGTCGGTCAACCAGCACGGGGATGATCATCGTGCGGTGTTCACGGGCAAGGAGAATCTCGTGGCGAACCCAGTCGGCAGGATCGTGGAGGCGTTCCAGCAGCGGTCCTTCGGCCCAACGTGGTCCGATCAGCGCGAGAAGAACTGCGGCCTGTCGGACTCCGTCGCGCAGGACTTTGCCGAACGCTTGCCCGAGGCCGATCGAGCGGTTGTCCAGGAATACCTCGGTCGGGCCGAGTCGTCGCCGTAGGGCGTCGGCCACGGCGTCTCCTGCGCCGGTGTGGACGACGATGTCGGCGAACAGCGGCAGAG
>DASWUV010000323.1:0-1940 GCA_036401495.1 Pseudonocardia sp.
GCGCCGATGACGAGCGCCGTGTAAACGGCCGACTCGAAGCCGATCGAGATCCCGGAGAGGATCACCGTGGCTGCGCCGGTGAGCGAGGACTCGCCGACGGTCCTGACCGGCTTGTCCTCGGTGCCGGTGAAGTAGCCCGTCAGCCACAGGATGATGCCCGCGAGCACGATCCCGATGATCACGGCGATGGACGCGATGACCCGCGGGTCGGAGGTGCCCATGTCCGCGACCACCGTGGCGTCGGTCGGGTTCACCAACGCGCCGAACGAACTGGGCAGGTAGATGAACGCCGCGATCGCGCACAGCACCGCGGAAATCACCGCCGAGATGTAGAAGCTGCGGTTGATCGTGGTGAGTCCGCTCTCGCCCTCGCGGGAGCGGGTGATGTAGACGCCGATGATCGCGGTGATGACCCCGATCGCCGGGACGATCAGCGGGAACAGCAGGCCCTGCTGGCCGAAAGCGGCGGCCCCCAGGATCAGCGCGGCGACCAGCGTGACGGCGTAGGACTCGAAGAGGTCGGCCGCCATGCCTGCGCAGTCGCCCACGTTGTCGCCCACGTTGTCGGCGATCGTGGCCGCGTTGCGCGGGTCGTCCTCGGGGATGCCCTGCTCGACCTTGCCGACGAGGTCGGCGCCCACGTCGGCGGCCTTGGTGAAGATGCCGCCGCCGACACGCATGAACATCGCCAGCAGCGCAGCGCCGAAGCCGAAGCCCTCCAGGACCTTCGGGGCGCCGCCCGCGTAGACCATGACGACGACCGAGGCGCCCAGCAGACCGAGGCCGACGGTGAACATGCCGACCACGCCGCCGGTGCGGAACGCGATACGGGTCGCCTTCTCGCGACCGCCCTGCTCGTTGGCCGCCGCGGCGACCCGGATGTTCGCGAACGTCGCGAGCCGCATGCCCAGGTAGCCGATCGTGGCCGAGAAGACCGCACCGATGATGAAGAAGATCGATCGCCCGATCCGCTCGCCGAGGTCGTCGGCAGGCAGGAAGAACAGCAGCACGAACACGACCACGACGAAGACGCTGAGCGTGCGGAACTGGCGATTGAGGTATGCAGCGGCGCCTTCCTGGACCGCGCGGCCGATCTCCTGCATCTTCGCCGTGCCCTCGCCCGCGGCGAGGACCTCCCTGCGCAGGACGAAGCCGACGGCCAGGGCGACGAGGGCGATCACCGCGACAACGCCGACGAGAATGCGATCACCCCCGCCGAGCTCGAGGCCCGCCGCGAGGTCAATGGATGACATCCGTCCTCCTGGTTCGTGTGAATAAACCGACCAGGGCACTCGGACGGCGGCCCTGGCGTCTCGACAGAATCCCTCGCCGCAGGTAGACGCGGTGACGGGGCGTTCGCAGTGTAGGTGGGCGACCGCAGACGGACGTCTGGGAGGTACCGCTCACCACACCGGGTCACGATTACATCACGCGAACGGCGGGGTGCGCCCCTGGTCGTTGCCGTGATTTACGACCCTTCGTGACCGGGTTGTGACAAGGACGCCGACCTGTGCCGCGGTAGGTCGTCGGCGGAGTTGTCGGCGTGGTGTGCCAACCTCGGTGCCATGGGGGCCACCGGTGGAGCGGAGCAGGGGCGGGGTGAGTACTTGCTCCGCCGCGTGCTTGCGGGTTCCGGTGCGCTTCCGCCGGACTGGAGCGGTCCGGGCGACGTGTTGGGCGAGGCGAACGGTGCAGGCACGGCGGGCGGTGCGGGCGCGGGCGGCGCGGAGGCGCTGAAGTGGCCGTCGGGCGGACCGGAGCCCACGGCTGGGGAGTCCTCGCCGCTGCGCCACGCCGTGCGCCTGCCCGCGCGGGGAGGGCGCACCGCGCCCTGGCCGGAGTGGGTGGCTGCGCCGGTCCGCGCCACCTTCGTCGACCACGGCGTCCGTGCCCCGTGGACCCACCAAGTGCAGGCAGCCGAGCTGGCGCACGCGGGGCAG
>DASWUV010000324.1:0-8042 GCA_036401495.1 Pseudonocardia sp.
ATGCCGCAGGCGGGTCTCGAGGGCGTCGCGGGTGCGTGCGACGCCGATCGGCTCCGTTGCCGTGGCCACCGGTGCCGCGCCGGGAGGCAGCAGCGCGGCGATCCGCCACCGCAAGACGCTACCGACTCCACCGTCGACGGCTCGCCAGGGACACGCGTCCCGTCCTGCGCACCCCACCCGTCCGTATCGGCCGGGCTGACCGCGGGGAGGGCACCATACGGGCGGGACCTGGAGCGACCTGGCGCGTTGCTGGGCGGCCGCGCCGCTGGGTGGCATCATTGAGGGGTGGACCAGTTGGTGCAGTTCCTCTCGCACTTCTGGTGGTTGATTTTCGTTTTCGGCGGCACTCTGGGCGGTGCGCTGAAGGCGATCGGCGCGGCCAACGAGCGACGCCTGGAGCGGCGTCAAGAGCGCTTCCGCCTCAAGCAGCAGGCGAAGATCGCGGCGGCCCAGGCCAAGGCCCACGACCAGGTCGACGAGCTGACGCAACGGCGTGAGATCGAGAAGACCATCGCCGAGCACGACCAGACCGACGCCAAGTGGTTCGCTTACGAGATCGACCCGATCACGCTGCTCGACTTCCCGATGATGACCGACATGCGTGAGCCGTTGACGGTCGAGTTCCACAGGGCCAAGCGCCGTGCCGACCTGCTGCGGCCGGCGAGGGCGGAGGCGCTGGTGGGCGACCGGCGGGCCCAGGACGACTACCGCGAGGCCGTGCACTCCTCCGTCATCGCGTTCGACGTCGCCGAGGCGGAGGCCAAACGTCGCCGCCGCGGCGGGTTCACCCACGACGAGCAAGAACACCTGGTGCGTGCGCAGAGTCTGCTGCGGCTGGCGATGGACGAGGGCGCCACGCCGTCGGAGCGCCAGAGCGCCTACCGCAAGGCGCAGAAGGAGCTCGAAGGTCTGATCTCGCTGCCGTCAAGCATGCGAGCGCAGATCGAGCGCCACATCGCGGGGCAGATCGAGGCCTGACGGCGTCGGGCCTGTGTCCTGGTCGACGCCAGAGCGAGCAGGCCACCGTGGCGTGTGGCCGCGGAGAAGGGCCTGCCCGTTGGGCCTGGCGACCGAGCACGGCTACCGTTCGGACATGTCTTCCCTCTCCGACTTCCTGGCCGAACCGCGCAATGTCATCGTCGCCGGGGTGATGAGGGACGGCAGGCCGCACCTGTCGCCCAACTGGTTCTTCTGGGACGGCAGTCGATTCTTCATCAGCACGACCAGCGACCGGGTGAAGTCCAAGATCTTCAGTCGGGATCCGCGGGCCGAGCTGATCGTCGACGACGCCACGGGCCACCGCTATGTTCGGGTGTCGGGAACGGTGGAGATCCTTGACGACGTCCCCGGCAGCTTGCCGATCGTCCGCGCCATCAGGCAGAAGCACGGCATGGCGGTGCCCTCCGACGAGGAGCTCACGGCATCGCTGATCGCCGACCATCGTCTCTTGCTCGCCGTGACTCCGGCCAAACCGCCGACCGAGTGGTCCATAGTGGGCCTCGAGGCCTGAGCGCAGGCTCCGGCGTCGGATCGAAGCCCGAAGGCGTCAGGGGGCGGGCTCCCGAGCGTTCGCCGCGGCCCGACGAAGCGTCCCCCCACCGCTCGTCAGGGCCCGCCGCCATGGCGCCACACCCTCGATCTCGGTCTCCAGGGAGAAGCTCAGGAATGTCCTGATGACCACGATCAAGCCGAGCACGAGGACGTTGTCAAGAGTGGGCGAGATCGCCACCGTTCGCACCAGGTCGGCCGCGACCAGTACCTCGAGCCCGAGCAGCAAGGTCCCGCCGAAAGCCTGCCGCGCCACGAGATAAGCCTTGGCCGACGACCTGGACCGCCATGCTGTCATCGCGGCGAGCACGACAGACCAGATCACGCCGAGCACCAGGATGGCTGCCCCGAGCGCCTCGAACCCCTGGGCCACCTGATCCATCAACCCGGTGAACGGCTCAGCCTCGGCCGTTGGCGCAGCGGAGATCATCGGGCGAGGTTAGCCCGCCGGGTACCGGTTGGGTGGGCTCAAATACTGCTCATCGGGGGAGAGGGGAGTCAGCGGTCGATCATGCGTTGCATCGCCTCGGGGTAGCGCTCGCCCTGCACGGTGATCGCTTCTGCGGCGGTGCCGATCGCGGCGAGATCGTCGGCGGTCAGCTCGACCGCCACGGCGCCGAGGTTCTCCTCAAGCCGCTCCAGGCGCCGGGTGCCGGGGATGGGGACGATCCAGGGCCGCTGAGCGAGCAGCCAGGCCAGCGCGATCCGGGCGGGCGTGGCGCCCTTCTCGTCGGCGATGCGGCTGAGCAGGTCGACCATCGCCTGGTTGGCCTGCCGCGCTTCGAGGGCGAACCGGGGCAGGTTGGCGCGGATGTCGCCGTCGCCGAACGTGGTGGTCTGGTCGATGCGACCCGTGAGGAAACCGCGGCCGAGCGGGCTGAAGGGCACCAGGCCGATGCCGAGCTCCGCCAGCGTGGGGATGATCTCCGCTTCGGGTTCGCGCCAGAACAGCGAGTACTCGCTCTGCAGCGCGGTGACCGGGTGCACCGCGTGCGCACGGCGGATGGTGCGCACGCCCGCCTCGGACAGGCCGAAGTTGCGGACCTTCCCTGCCTCGATGAGCTGCTTGACGGTGCCCGCGACGTCCTCGATCGGCACCTGCGGGTCGACGCGGTGCTGGTAAAGCAGATCGATGGTGTCGATGTCGAGTCGGCGCAGCGACCCCTCCACCGCGCGTCGGATGTGCTCGGGTCGGCTGGACAGCCCGGTTTGACGGCCCTCGTCGTCGAAGGCGAAGCCGAACTTGGTGGCGATGACGACCTGGTCGCGCACGGGCGCGAGGGCCTCGCCGACCAGTTCTTCGTTGACGAACGGGCCGTAGACCTCGGCGGTGTCGAACAGCGTGACGCCGCGCTCGACGGCGGCGCGCAGCAGGTCGATCATCTGCCCGCGGTCGCCGGGGTTCGGGCCGAAGCTCTGGCTCATGCCCATGCAGCCGAACCCGATGGCGGACACCTCGAGTGTGTTCGCGCCGGAGCCCAGGATGCGCTTGTCCATCGATGTCTCCTTGCTCGAACCCCAAAACCGATCGACACCCGACCGTACTCGACGTAGAGGTTGGTGCCGATGACGACGCTGTTGTCGGCTACCGGGTGCTGCGCAACGGCACGCAGATCGGCACGACCACTATCGTCCCGGGGGTCGCGCTACCGTCGCTCTATGGCGGACGATGCATCGCTGTTGGCTGAGCAGATTGCCTATTACCGCGCCAGGGCTCCCGAATACCTCGAAGGGGTCCTCATTCTAGACGGCCTCGACGAGATCAATGCGGCTCTCGATTCGTTCGCCCCCCGCGGTGACGTTCTCGAGCTGGCCTGCGGCCCGGGGCATTGGACTCAACGGCTCGCGAGCGTCGCTGATACCGTGACTGCGGTAGACGCGGCGGCTGAGATGCTGGAGATTGCTCAGAAGAACGTTCAAGGTCGCGAGGTGACGTTCATCCTTGCCAGCTGGAAGATCTACTATCCGAAATCGGCTGGGAGATATCGGTATCTGCCACGAGCGGGCCATTCTACTGGGGTAGCGGAGCAGTCTGACGTTCCTGTATGTGGGCCCGGCGGGCCGCGTCGGGCGTCTCATCCGGCCCCGGAGCGGCAATGCAACAAGATCCATAAATACGCGCGTCGCCCGGTCGGGACCGCAGTCCCGACCGGGCGACAATCCGTGCAGTGCGTTAGCGCGGAGGGTTCTGCCGGACCGTTCCGGCGGCGTCCGTCGCGCGGTCCTGGACGTGCTGGGCGGCCGAGCGGCTCTCCTCGGTCACCGTGCGACCTGCGTCGGTGGCGGTTGCCCGCACCGACTCGACAGCCTGCTGCGCAGGCTCCTGCAGGTTGTCCTTGATCTCCACGGCGGCATCCTTGGCCGCCTCGGTGATCGGCTGGCTGAGCTCGCTCGCGCGCTGCTTGGCCTGCTCCGCGAGCTCCTGCTCGCGGCGGCTGGCGGGAATCAGCGAGGAGACGAGCCAACCCGCGCCGAACGCGATCAGGCCCGCCGCGAGCGGATTCCCGCGGGCCTGGCGCACGACCGCGTGGGGAGCCTCCTGCACCGCGTTCTGAACGGTCGAGGCGGCCTGGGAGGCGGTGTCGGACACGGTCGACACGGCGGATTGCGCGGTGCCACCGATGGTGTCGGACGCGGAGCCTGCAAAATGGTGCGCGCGGTCGGTGACACTGGGGCCGCCGCCGTACGTCGTGGATGTCGTCGTGGGATCGCTGCCCATCACCTTGTCCTTCCAACGGGAGGCGGTGCCGCGCACACGGTCGACGCGGCGCTGAGCGATCTTGCTCGGAGTGACCTTGTCGGTCAGCGCGTCGACGTCGGTGGACAGCGCCGCCTGGGTGTACTCGATCTCCCGGCGGATCTGGTCGGGGTCGCTCGAGCTCGTGGCCGGTGTGCCCGGCGGGTAGGAGCTGGTCATCGGGTGCCTCCTCGTTGGCCCTTCAGGGCATCAGGGACCTGGCTGAGGGTGTCGACCGTGCGCTCCGGCTTGGGGTGCACCTGGGCCAGCTTGCTGCGGCCGACGGCGAACAGGACGCCGCCGATCACCGCCCACAGGACGGCGACGATGAGCCCGGCCCACCCGGAGTCCATGACGTTCGAAAGTCCGGCCCACAGTGCGATCGACAGGAACAGCAGGACGAAGTAGCCCGCGAAGCCCGCGCCGGACATCGCCGCTGCGCCCTTCGCGGTCTTCGAGACCTCCTGCTTGATCTCCGCCTGTGCGAGCGCGAGCTCTTGGCGCATCAGGGTGGACAGGTCGCGGGTGACGTTGCCGATGAGGTCGCCGACGGAGGCGTCTGCGACGTCGGCGTGGCGGACCTCCGCCTGTGTTCCGAACTGCTCACCGCTGGGCGGAGTAGCGGCGTACGCGGAGGGCGCGGTGGCACCCGGGTAAGGCTCGCCCTGGTAGGGGGACGAGTGAGCGCCCGAACCTGCGGCGTAAGCGCCGCCTGCCTGCGGGTCGCCGTAACTGCCGGTCATCGTGCAGGCCCCGGTCCCGGACCGGTCTCGCGCTCCATGTCCCTGGCGTACTCACCGACGTTGGTCGGGGCGGTGCCGGGGGCGTGCTGCGGCCCTGGCGTCGGCGGCCGCATCGGCGATGCGGGGGGATACGGCGGAGGCGCCGACCCGGGGGCGTACTCGCCGCCGCCCGGGGCGTAGGGCGGTGGCCCGCCGGCGGGCCCGCCAGGCGTCGGACCGACACCAGGGGGCGGTGCGTACCCGGGGGGCGGCACGTAGCCGGGCGGCGGGCCCGCGGGCGGCGGCGTGGTCGGCAGCGGAGTCGTCGGGGCCGCGGACGGGTAGCCGTTCGGGTAGCCGTTCGTGCCCGAGTGGGTGTCGCGCTGGGCGTCGACCGTGCCCCGGGTCAGGCGGCCCGCCAGGATGCCAGCCGCGGCAGCCCCCAGCAGGAACGCCGCCGGGCGGCGGCGCGCCAAGCGGCGCACCTCGTCCACCAGGTCGCCCGGCTCGCGAGCGCCGATCCAGTCGGCGATGCTGCCGATGCGGTCCGCGACCTGCCCTGCGATTTCGGAGGCAGTGCCGTGGTGGTCGCCGCCCTGGGCCATCTCGCGCATCTCACCGGCGAGGCCACGAAGGCTGTCGGCGGCGCTCTGCTGCCCGGTTCGGACCTGCTGCGTGGCCTGGTCGCGGGCTTCGCCCAGGAGATCCCGGGCTTGGCGTTTGGCCTCCTGGGCCACCTGGCCTGCTTGCTCTGCCGCAGTGCCTGCCACGTGACGGCCCGCGTCGGCGGTGGTGCGTCCGACGTCGAGGGCTTCATGTTTGGCTACCTGCGCCGGAGGCGGGGGCATGTTCTGGCTCGTCGGTTCGGTCATGGCGGCGGCTACCCCCTGACAACGCCGGTCACGCCTGCCATTCCGTTATTGCGCCGCATGGAGTAGCGACGGTGGCACACGGAAAAAACGGCCGATCTCCGGACGGGCGAAGCGGGGGGCGACGGGTTCCGTCGCCACCCGCCGCCGTGTGTCTGCCGCCGTGTGTTCTGCCGCCGTCAGGCCGTGGCAGGCGGCTGCTCGACCCCGCCCGCCCAGATGTGGGTGATGTTGCGGGTAGCCCGGATGTCGGCGACGGGGTCGCCCGCGACGACGACTACGTCCGCGCGCGCACCCGGGAAGATGATCCCCCGGTCCGGCAGGCGGAAGAATTGGGCAGGCGCGCTGGTCGCCGCCCGCAGCGCCTCCGCCGTCGACAGCCCGGCCTGGACGAGCAGTTCCAGCTCGTGGTGCAGGCTGACGCCGAAGGGTGGCTGCACCGGGATGCCCGGAGTGGTATTGGAGTCGGTGCCTGCGAGGATCGGCACGCCACCCCGCTTCAGCGCGGTCACGCTGTTGCGGGCGTTGTCGTAGCTCGTGCCCGGGATCCCCAGCTTGGCGAAACCCTCCATGACGGTGAGCGTGGGCACGGAGATCTGGTTCCTGGAGCGGAACCTCTGGGCCGTCGCCGCGGTCAGGGCCGCGTCGAGGGGGACGTGGTGGACCACGTCCACCCCAGCGGACAGCGCCTCGTCGACGGCCGCCGCTGCAGGGGCGTGCGCATTGACGCGTTTGCCCTGGGCGTGCGCCGCGGCGCTCAGGGCGTTCAGCGTCGGCTGGTCCAGCCCGGGTACGTCGACGATGATCTTGATGTAGTCCGAGCCCTCGGCCACCCGCGTGCGCACGAACGCAGCCGCCTGCCCGGGCTTGGTCACCACCGCGTCGGCGGGGAACCCGGGTAGGCGACTCTGCAGGCTGCCCGGTTCGACCGCAGGCGCGCCCGCGCTGCGGATGTCGGTCAGCCCCGGCCGGTTGCGGAGTGCGTTGATCTTCGAAGGCGGCCAGTTGCCCATGTCCAGCGCGGTGGTCACGCCGAAGCCCGTCAACTGCTGGAGCGTGGTCTCGTCCTGCAGGTGGACGTGGCAGTCGATGAGGCCGGGCAACAGGGCGCCGCCTTGGCAATCGATCGTGCGGGCGCCGACGGCGTTGAGGCCGATGCGCCCATTGTCGATCACCACGGTCCGGGGCGCGCTGAGCGCCCGGCCGTCGAACACGCGGACGTTGGTCAGCGCGACCCGGTCCTTCTGGGTGTTGGCGACCGCGAGTGAGGTGGCGGCCGCCGCGGACGGCGCCAGCGCGGTGTAGCCGGCCATCGCGACGCCTGCCGCCGCGGCCGTCTTGAGAAGGTCACGTCGGGTCCATTGTGGGGAGCACATCGTCGTCACGTCCCTTCGGGGGTGGGGATGGGGGGTATACACATCGCCTCAGTAGGGAACTGAGGTCGTTCAGATGAGCGACCGCGACCACCCGGGGTCGTTCGGTGCGCCGCCGTGGCTCGGACGGGGCGAGGTCGGCGTCAGGCGTCAGGCGTCAGGTGTCAGGCGCTCAGCTGAGGCCGTGGCCGCACGCGGGCGTCGCGCTTCGTGCCCGACACGCCCAGGATGGCCAGCCCCGCCATCGCGGTCGGCACCGCGAACAGGATGAGCACCGCGCTCGGGGTCCAACCCGCGTCGAGCAGCAGTCCCACCAGGACGGGCGACGCGATGGCGCCGAGCCGTCCGGCCGCTGCGGCCCAACCCACCGCCGTCACGCGCACCGCGGCCGGGTACATGTCGGGAATGATGGTGAACAGGCCCGCGGCTGCCGCGCCGGTCGCGATGCCGACGAGCCCCGCGGCGAGCAGGACCAGGGTCAGTCCGTTGCCCAGTGCGAGGCTCAGCAACGTGAACGTCACGCCGGTGGCGACGAAGGCCAGGCTCGCCAGCACCCGCTTGTCGAAGAACAGGGCGAGCGCGGCGAGGCCGAGCGACGCGACGATCCCGCCGAGGTTGAACAGCAGCCCGCCGTTGATGCCCTGTTGGGCCGACAGGCCGCTCTGCTGGAGCAGGCGCGGCGTCCAACCTGCCGCGAAGTAGAACGCCGCCATCATGATGAAGAAGGAGATCCAGAGCAGCACCGTGCGTGCGCGCATGGCCTTGGAGAACACCGCGCTCCGCACCCCGACCG
>DASWUV010000325.1:0-21196 GCA_036401495.1 Pseudonocardia sp.
CGGCTGCGCGCCCGGGACCGCGCCAAGGCCCTCGACCTGGCCCGACGCGGGGCCAAGGCGTTGGCGCGGCTGCGCGCGGAGGGCCCCGCCGTCGCGTCCCGGTACCGCGCGGAGCAGGGCGCGCTCGCCAGCCGGGCCAACTGGGCGCGCCTGTTCGGCCTCGACGCGTGAAAGTGATCCTCCTGCGGCACGGGGAGTGCCTCGGGAACGTCGACAAGTCCGCCTACACCCGCATCCCCGACCACGCGCAGCCGCTGACCCCCCACGGTGTCGAGCAGGCCGCGGAGGCGGGCCCCCGGATCAAGGAGCTGACGGGCGGCGCGCCGCTCGGCGTCTACGTCAGCCCCTACCGCCGCACCCTGCACACGCTGGAGCTGCTCGGGCTCGACCCGGCGTGGACCGTGCAGGAGCCGCGGCTGCGCGAGCAGGACTGGGGCAACCTCCAGGACCCTGAGGAACAACTCCGGCAGGAGGAGGAGCGCAACTTCTTCGGGCACTTCTTCTACCGGCTGGCCAGGGGCGAGTCGGGCGCGGACGTCGACGACCGGCTCGCGGCGTTCCTCACCGAGCTGCGCACGGGCTTTGCTCCTGGCCCACCCGAGGCGGGCGCGCTGCTCGTCGTGACCCACGGCCTCGCGATGCGCCTGCTGGCCCGGCGCGCGCTGGGCTGGTCGGTGCCGCTGTTCGAAGCGCTGTCCAATCCCGAGTGCTGCGAGGAGCGGGTGCTCACGCTCGACGAGGCGGGCTGGCACATCGACCGCCCGTTTGCGCAGTGGAAGAACGCCGAGGACGGCTCGACCCAGTAGCGGCCGTGCGCGGAAAACGTCGCTATGGCGACGTTTTCCGCGCACGGGCCGCAGGCTCGAACACCTCCCGCGCCCACGCCTCCCGGCTGGTGAGCTCGGGCAGGGCCGCGCGGTAGCGGCGGCGCAGCTCGGGCCACGCCCGCCCGATCTCGCGCAGCTGGCCCGCGGATCGCATCAGCATCGAACGGAACAACGCGGGATCGCGGCGGCGGAACGTGACGCCCCGCCCGTCCGGCGTCGAGACGGTGGCCGAGTCCAGCCGCGAGAGCACGAACCACAGCGCCTGCCGCGAAGGGACGTTGCGCTGGGGGACGTCGTGGTGCGTCGGATCGGGCTTGCGCAGGTTGTGCAGGACGCTGCGGGCCAGGCCCTTCGCGATCGTCACCTTGTTGGTGGGCGGGTCGGGGAAGACCTGGGCGGCCAGCGCGTCGAGGTCCGAGAGCGGCACCTGGGTGGCCGAGTCCAGCGGGCGGCCGTCGTCGTACTCGGCGCGCTTCGCGCGGATCTCCCCCAGCACCACCGGCAGCTTCGGGAACAGCGCTTCCGGCCCGGCGAGGAAGTCGCGCAACGCCATCTCCTGCAGCGCGACGGCCGAGTACTCCATCAGGAGCAGGTGGCGCATCGTGCGCTTGAGCGTGTCGCGCAGCAGCGCCGACGGGTTGTCGGGGCCGTGCAGCGCCGCCGCGACGTAGCGGTTGCGGTAGTGGAAGTAGGCCTGCCAGTCGCTGGTGTCGTCCTTCTCCAGGAACGACATGTGCCAGATCGCGATGCCGGGCACGGTGGCCGTGCGGTAGCCCCTCGACCGCGCGCGCAGGCCGTACTCTGCGTCGTCCCACTTGATGAACAGCGGGAGCGGCAGCCCGAGATCCTCGGCGACGGAGCGCGGGATCAGGCACATCCACCAGGCGTTGTAGTCGACGTCGGTGCGCCGGTGCAGCCACGGCGTCTGGCGCAGGGGGCGCTCGGCCAGGTCGTGGTGGGGCTGGGTGCCCGGCGCGTTGCGCCACAGGAAGGTCTGCCGGTCGACGACCTCGCCCATCGTGGAGAGCTGCGAGCGCGCCTGCAGCGAGAGCATCTGGCCCCCGACCAGCATCGGCCCGCGCGAGTGGCGGGAGAACGCAACGGCCCGCAGCACCGAGTCGGGCTCCAGCAGGATGTCGTCGTCCATGAAGAGGATCTGCTCGCAGTCGGTGGCCAGCGCTTCGTACATCACGCGGGCGTAACCGCCGGAGCCGCCGAGGTTGGGCTGGTCGATGATCCGCAGCCGGTCGCCGAGGACGGCCGCGGCGTGGGCGAACCCGGGGGCGTCGCGGACCTTCTTCGTGCCCTGGTCGGGCAGGATCACCGCGACCACGGCGTCGAGGACGAGGGGGTCCTCGCCGATCGCGGTGAGGGTGGCGACGCAGTCCTCGGGTCGGTTGAACGTCGGCATGCCGACCGCGACGGCCGCGCGCCCACGGCCTGGCTCGGTGGCGTACCAGCCGCCGTCGACGAGCGTGAGCTCACCGTCGTCGGTGGTGAGGTCGAACCAGTACCAGCCGCCGTCCTCGAAGGGACGCAGGTCCAGTTCGACGTCGACGGTGTGCGCGCCCGGCCGCTCCAGCACGACGCCGCGCACGAAGATCTGCGAGCCGTCGGCCTTGGTGCGGTAGACGTCGACGCGGCCCGATCCGTGCAGGCCCAGGTGCAACCGCACGGCCGTGAGCGCGGTCCAGCGCCGCCAGTAGCCCGCGGCGAACGCGTTGAAGTAGGCCGCGAACGACACTTCGCTCTGCTCGGACACCACCGCTGACGTGCGGGAGAGCACGCGCAGGTTGCGCCCGCCCGACGCGATGCCGGTGAGCGGCAGCTCCGTGCGCGGTGGGGCGCCGGGCGGGGCGGGCACGGTGGTGAGCCGGATGCCGGTGTGCTCGTCGACGTAAAGCGAACGGACGGTCATCGGGTCGCCCGTGCGGGGCATGATCACCCGCTGCAGCAGGCTCGCCGCGGTGGGGGCGGGCTGTGCGACGGGGTTCTCCACCGTCTGTGTCATGAGTCCTCCGCGCTCTCGGTGCCCGCGAGCGGCTTGCCGTCGGTGAAGTAGGGGGCGATGCGGTTGGTGAACAGCGTGAGCGCGGAGCCGATCGCCATGTGCATGTCGAGGTACTTGTAGGTGCCCAGCCTGCCGCCGAACAGCACGTTCGCGTTCGCCGTCTCCTTGCGGGCGAGCTCGCGGTAGCGCTGGAGCTTCGCGCGGTCCGCCGGGGTGCCGACCGGGTAGTAGGGCTCGTCGCCGGGCTGGGCGAACCGCGAGTACTCCCGCACGACCACGGTCTTGTCCGCCGGGTAGTCCCGCTCGGGGTGGAAGTGGCGGAACTCGAGGATGCGCGTGTACGGCACGTCGACGTCGTTGTAGTTGACCACCGAGGTGCCCTGGAAGTCGCCGGTCGCGACGACCTCCTGCTCGAAGTCCAGCGTGCGCCACGACAGCTCGCCCTCGGAGTTGTCGAAGTAGCGGTCGAGCGGGCCGGTGTAGACGGTGGGGGTGCCCGCGGGGATCTCCTCGCGCACGGCGAAGTAGTCGACGGAAAGGCGCACGTCGATGTTCGGGTGGTCGGCCATCTTCTCGAGCCAGGCCGTGTAGCCGTCGACGGGCAGTCCCTCGAAGCGGTCGTTGAAGTAGCGGTTGTCGAACGTGTAGCGCACCGGGAGCCGCGTGATGATCGACGGGTCGAGCTCGGTGGGGTCGGTCTGCCACTGCTTGGCGGTGTAGCCCTTGACGAACGCCTCGTACAGCGGGCGGCCGATCAGCGAGACGGCCTTCTCCTCGAGGTTGGCCGCGTCCGTCGTGTCGATCTCGCCCGCCTGCTCGGCGATCAGCGCGCGGGCCTCGTCGGGGGTGTGGGCGTGGCCGAAGAACTGGTTGATCAGCGCGAGGTTCATCGGGAACGGGTAGACCTGCTCGCCGACGCGGGCGAACACGCGGTGCTGGTAGCCGGTGAAGGCGGTGAAGCGGTTGACGTACTCCCAGACACGCTGGTTGGACGTGTGGAACAGGTGCGCGCCGTAGCGGTGCACCTCGATCCCGGTCTCCGGCTCGGGCTCGGAGTAGGCGTTGCCGCCGATGTGGGAGCGGCGCTCCAGCACGAGGACGCGCTTGCCCAGCTCGGCGGCCGCCCGTTCGGCGACAGTGAGGCCGAAGAAGCCAGACCCGACGACGATGAGGTCGTACTGCGCGTAATCCCCCTGGGCGTAGCTCACGGGTGTCGAGGGTAGCGGCGGCGACCCCGACGGCTCGCACACACCCAGCGTGGCCCGCACACACTGTGGGACGTGTGTGTCGACCGCACAGGGTGTGTGTGACGGTCAGGTGGTGGGGCCGACGAGCAGGCGGTCGCCGCAGCTCGCCCTCGGGGTCGCGCGCTGCGCGGCGTCCGCGGCCAGTGCCGTCACGCCCCAGGCCTTCAGCTTGGCCATGGTCGCGTCGTCGTGGACGACGTCACGGCGCACCCAGTTCGCGCCACCGTTGGGCGTCGGGCCGATCTCCACGTAGTCGCGCTGGAAGCGCGGGTCGCCGTCCAGCCCGATGAACGGCCGGAAGCTGCCGTGCGCCCTGATGAAGGTGGGCTTGACGTCGTCGAGCACGTAGTCGCGGATGCCTGCGGTGTTCTTCGCCGCCCAGAACCGCGCGATCGTCGGCTCCGCGAGGCCGCCGCCGTCAAAGAGCAGGGCACGTCCGGTCAGCGCGGCCCCGCCGATCTCGGGTGCGAAGAACGTGGCCTTCGCCAGGCCGAGGATCTCCATGTAGCCGTTGAACTCCCGGCCGGTGTTCGTGACGATCAGGCACATGGGGGCGGTCGGAGCGGCCCGGAACGTCTGCACGTCGGGGACGAAGCCTGCGACCGACACGGCAGCGGCCCCCGCCGCGAGGAGGGCGACGAGCGCCCGCCCCCGCAGCCGCAGCCCGGCCATGACCTCGTCGGCCGCCAGCGTGATGGCGAACGGAGCGAGCGTCCAGACGGGGGTGGCGAAGCGGTACTGCTCCATCCAGTCGGGCACCAGGATCCCGAACGCCACGAGGGCCAGGGCCAGCGGCACGAGCACGAGCACCACGGCCCGGCCGACCCCGCCGGGCTCTTCCCACCCCGAGCGGGACCGGGAGAGGGCCGCACCGACCAACACCGCCCCCACCAGCACCACCGGCCAGCCCGCGTACCCGATGAGCCCGTCGACCTTGGCGAACCCCGCGACCGTCGGCAGCCCCTGCGACTTCGCGACCGCCGTCGTCGGCAGCCACTGGCCGAACGTCGTCAGCCGGTACGCCAGGTAGGCCCCGAACGGCACGGCGAAGGCGACGAGCGACAGCGCGCCCGCCCCGAGACTGCGCCACCACCCGCGGCCCACGAGCAGCAGCGCGAGCGGGTAAGCGGCGGCGTAGACCACGCCTTCCGGGCGGGTCAGCGCGGCCAGCGCGGCCAGCAGCCCGCAGGCCAGCGCGGGCAGGACCGCGGCGAGGCGCTCCCGCTGCCGCACCAGCACCGCCGCCAGCGCGGCGACGGTCGCAGCGAGAAGCGCGTTCTCCAGCCCCGACACGCTCCAGATCACGAACGACGGGATGAGCGCGCAGGCGCAACCGGCGAGGGCGGTGACGGTCGCCGGGTGCCGCGACACCGCCGAGGCCGCCGCGAGGAAGGCGCAGAACGTGGCCGCGAGCAGCAGAAGCGCGAGCGCCTTGGGGTAGGCGACGTAGTCGGGCACACCGAACCAGGTGCCGTGGTCGAACAGGTTCAGCTTCCGACCGACGGCCAACAGCGCCAGCCACGCCAGGTCGGAGTACCCCTCGACGGGGGGCTGACCCGGCTGCAGCACGGGTCCCGCACCGGTCGCCACTGAGCGCGCGTAGGCGAAGGTGATCCCGGCGTCGTCGACCTCCCAGCGGCCGTACAGCGTCGCGTGCGCCGCGGCCAGCGCGGTCGGCAGGAGCACCGCGAAGACGCCCCGGAGCCACACCCACACCCGCCGCGTCCGAGGGGGTGGGCCCGGCGCGGCGACCGGGGTCGCGGCGGGGGCGGCGGCGGTGTCCAGCACGGTTGGCCAGTGTGGCACGCCCGCCCGGTCGGCCGGGGTGATCGGCCCACTTCACCCGTGCGCTCCCCGGCTGATCGGCGCGAACTGCACGCCGGGGGTGCCGGCGCACCACCCCAGTGCACCTCGCGGCGATCCCGGGCGCACCGATCGCGTGGTCCGCCGGATGATCGGCGCGAGCTGCACACCACGGGTGCCAACGCACCACTCCGGTGCGCCTCGCGGCGATCATGAGCGCGGACCACCCTCCCGCCGATCACCCGCCGCGTTCTTCCTGCTCCGCACAGTGATTGGTCGGGGTGGCGCGGGGCGCGCGTCGGTCCGCCGCGCGGCCGCCCGGATACCATCGGGTTGCCGCCACCGGTGCCCGGTCGGGGGCGCCGACCGTCGAGAAGGAGGCGTCATCCCCGCCCCGGACATTCCCGCCGCGGTCGGCGTGGTCGTCCTGTACGCCGTCACGCTGCTCCTTCCCGGTGCGCTGCTGGGCGCGCTGGCCGGACTGCGCGGCTGGACGCTCGCCGCAACGGCGCCGCTGCTGACCTACGCCTTGGCGGGGCTGGCGGGGCCGCTGTTCACCGCGGCCGGGGGGCGCTGGTCGGCCGCCTCGTTCGCGATCGCGACGATCTTGGCGGGGGCCCTTGCCGCCGGGCTCGGCCTGCTCCTGCGGCGGAAGTGGCCGCGCCGGGACGTGCGCCGAACCGGGCCCGACTGGTCCCTGACCGCGCACGCCGGGGTGGCCGTCGCCGTCGTCGTCGCGTTGGGCATCGGGATCGCCGCGGTGCTCGGCGGCATCCGCAGCCTCACGGCGATCCCCCAGGACTGGGACGCCGTTTTCCACGCGAGCGGCATCCGCTACATCGCCGAGACCGGCGACGGCAGCGTGTTCGGGATGGCCACGACCAACTGGTTCGAGGGCAACGCCCACCTCTACTACCCCAACGCCTACCACCTGGTCGCCGCGGCGGTGTACCAGATGTCGGGCGCGCCCATCCCGACCGTGCTCAACGCGCACACCGTGCTCATTCCGGGGCTGCTGGCGTTGACGCTGGTCGCGATGGTGCACCGGTTCGGCGGCCGCCCGGTGCTGGCCGCGGCCACCGCGCTCGCGGTCGTCGCGATCACTCCCGTCTACGACCTGCTCTGGCGGGGCCCGCTGCTGCCGTTCGCCACCGGCGTGGTGCTGACGCCGCTGGCCGCCGTCCTGACCAAGGAACTGCTCGACGCGCCGGGACTGCGCGCCGCCCTCGGCCCGGCGGCCGCGTTCGTCGGCGGGCTGGCCGGGTACTTCTGCGTCCATCCGGCGATCCTCGTCGGCGCGGTCGTGTTCGTCCTGCCGATGCTGCTGCAGCGGTGGTGGGGTCCCTGGAGATCGGCACCGCGACGGGCGGCGCGCGAGTTCGGCGTGCTCGTCGCGGCCGGTCTGGTCGCCGCGGCGGTGTGCGGCGTCCAGGTGGCGGGTGCCTTATCAACCGGCGGGAACACCGAGAAGCTGGACCGGCAGGTCGAGACGAACGTCGCCGGGGCGGTCGGGCAGCTGGTCACGTTCGGGCACGGCATCGACACCGTCCAGCTCCGGCTGATGCTGATCATGCTGTTGGGCCTGGCCTGCGCGGCGCGGTTGGGCGCCCTGCGCTGGGTGATCGGCACCGCCGTGCTGTTCGGGGTGCTGTTCGTGATCACTGCGGCGTCCGGCGACCCGACGTTGCGGGTGGTGTCCAGCATCTGGTGGGACGACAGCTGGCGCCTGGTCGGGCTCGCCGCGCTGCCGATGGCCGTCGTCGTCGGCAACGGCGTGGCCGAGGTGCAGCGGTTCGTGGCGGACGCCATCGGCCGCCGCTCGTCCCTCGTGGGCCTGGTCACGGCGACGGGCGTGCTGCTGGCGTTCGTGCTGGGCACCCGCACCCTGTACCTGGAGCGCGACCAGATCCGGATGTCGCAGAACGCGGGCGACGGGCCTGCCGTCTCGCGCCTCGAGATCGAGGGCATGGAGGCGATCGCCACGATCGTGCCGCCCGGCGCGCGGGTGCTCAACGACCGCGGCGACGGTTCGGCGTGGATGTACCCGCTCACCGGGGTCAAGCCGGTCGCGGGCCACTACGACGACCTGCGGATCGGCCCCGACGCCACGCTGCTGGCCGCGCGGTTCAACCAGTACCTGCGCGAACCCGCGGTGCGTTCGGCTGTCGCCGCGCTCGACATCCACTACGTGCAGCTGGACCAGGGCTTCCTGCGCAGCTGGGCCACCCGGCAACCGGGCCTGACCGACCTCGCGGGCCAGCCGTGGCTGCGCGTCGTCTACAGCAACCCCGACGTCGTGCTCTACGCGATCGAGCCCGGTCGCACCGGTTCGTTCAACGGGCCGGTCGCCCAGTGAGCGCAGCCCAGTGAGAGCGGACGTCGTGCGGCGCGGGGGGGCCGCCGCGCACGTGGCGGGCAGCCAGGTGGCGCTGGCGGCGTCGAACTACCTCGTGCTGGCGGTCGCGGCCCGACACCTGCCTGCCGCGGGCTTCGCCTCGGTGAGCGCGTACTACCTGTTGATCAACACCGTGGGCCGGGGCCTGTTCGCCGCGGTCGAGCTGGAGACGACGCGGGCCGTGGCTGCGGGCGCCGACGGGCGCAGGGCCGCGCTCGTGCACACCGGCGTGCTGCTCGTCGGCGCACTCGCCCTGCTCGGGCTGAGCGCGCCGCTGCTGGCGAACGTGCTGCCGGGCGCCCCCGCGCTCGCGCTCCTCGCCGTCGGCGTGGCCGCCATGGCGGCCTCGTACCTGGTCCGCGGGCCACTGGCGGGCCTGCAACGCTACGGCCGCTACGCCGCGACGTTCTGGATCGAGGCGGGGGTCGGGCTGGCCGCGGCCGTCGTGCTCGCCGTCCTCGACGAGCACGCCTCGACCGCGTGGATCGCCGTGCTCGCGCTCGCCCCTGCCATCGCTCCCCTGCTGCTCAGCGGCGGCGTCGCGACGAAGGGGCCCGCCGCGCCGCTGGGGCCCGTGCTGTGGTCGGCGGCGTTGCTGCTGGCAGGCCAAGGCGTGTGGAACCTCGCGCCGGTGCTGGTCACGGCCCGGCTCACCGACGCCCCCGCGCTCGCGGCCGGGTTCACGACCGCCGCGGTGATCGTGCGGGCCCCGGTGCTGCTGTTCCCGACGGTGCAGGCGCTGCTCTTGCCCCGCCTCGCGGGCCAGGCCACGCCCGCGCCCCGGGCTCCCCGCTTCCTCGGCCCCGCTCTGGCCGCTGCCGGGCTCGTCTGGGTGGGGCTGGCCACCGTCGCCGTGCCGTGGGTGGCCGCCCTCGTCTTCGCGACGACGGCGCCCCCGCCCCCGTGGGTGCTGGCCGTGCTCGCGCTGTCCACCGTCCTCGGCGCCGTGGCCCAGGTCGTGCAGGCCCACCTCGTCGCCGCCCGCCGCACGCACGCCGCGGCGCTGGCCTGGCTGGCCGGGCTCGGCATACTGCTCGCCGTCGGGCTGCTCGCCGCACCACCCGTGGCGGCCGCGGCGATCGGCCAGCTCGTGGCCGCCGCGGCCGTGCTCGGCGCCATGGTGTTCGCAAGGAGGATCGCGTGACCGTAGGAGTCGGCGTCGTCGTGCTCGCCTGGAAGGAGCAGCCCTACCTGCGGGACTGCGTCACGGCCGCGCTCGCCTCCACCGGAGTCGACGTCCGGCTGGTGATCGTGGACAACGGCTGCCGACCCGAGGACCTGCCCACCGACGTCGACGGCGTGGAGGTGCTGCGTCCTGGCCGCAACACCGGCTTCGCGGGCGGCTGCAACCTCGGCGTCGCCGCGCTGGACACCGAGTTCGTCGCCCTGGTCAACTCCGACGCCATCGTCGCGCCCGACGCGCTGGCCAAGCTCGTCGCCGAGGCCGCGCAGCCCGGCGTCGGCCCGGTGATGGGGAGCATCCGCCTCGCCGAGCCGCCGGGGCTGCTCAACAGCGCGGGCAACCCCGTCCACCTCACCGGGCTGTCCTGGGCGGGCGGCATGAACACCGCCGAGACGCGGACCGCGCCGTATGACGTCACCGGCGCGAGCGGGGCGTGCCTGCTGATGGCGACCGCCGTCTGGAAGCAGCTGGGCGGCTTCGACGAGGCGTACTTCGCCTACCTGGAAGACAGCGAGCTCTCGCTGCGGGCGTGGCGGACGGGCCTGGCCGTGCGGTGTGTCCCGACGGCGGTCGCGCGCCACCACTACGAGTTCTCGCGCAACACGCACAAGATGTACCTGCTGGAGCGCAACCGGCTGATGCTGCTCGCCACCGTCTGGCCGACCAGGGCGCTGCTCCTGCTGGCCCCGGTGCTGCTGGCGTGCGAGGTGGGGCTCGCCTGCTACGCGGTGGCCGCGGGCTGGGGGCGCGGCAAGCTCTCCGGCTACGGCTGGCTCTGGCGCCACCGTGGCCACCTGCGGGAACGCCGTCGGCTCGTGCAGGCCGAGCGTCAGGTGCCCGACCGGACCTGGATGGCGCGGCTCACGCCCGCGCTCGACCGCTCCGCCTTCGGCCCGCTGACGCCCGCCGCCAACGTGGTGTTCAGCGTGTACTGGTCAGTCGTCCGGCGGCTGGTCTGACGGCTTCTCCAGCGCGTCCAGGCGCATGCCGAGGGTGCCGACCTCCTCGGCGAGTCGCCGCGACTGCTCCTCCAGCAGGCCCACCTCGCGCGAGAGCTGCAGCGACACCGCGAACAAGACCATCAGCGAGCCGAAGAACAGCAGGTTGGACGGCGTCTGGATGCCCACGAAATCGGCGACGCCGCGCAGCAGCCCCGGGAACACCGCGACGACCAGCGTGCCGACCGCGATGACGACCCAGATCGCCGCGTACTTCTCCCGCAGGCGCCGCCGCCGCAGCAGCTCGAACACGAGGACGAGCGCGGCGACGGCCGCGATGACCGAGACGATCGTGAGGCGTTCGCCGGGCATCAGCGTGGCGCTCGCCGCACCATGGCCAACCCGACGGCGACGACGACGCGCAGCAGGTAGACCGCGGACCGCAGCGGGTTGGTGCTCGCGGTGCCGCTCTCGCGGCGCCGCATCGTGACGGGCACCTGCCGAATCCGCAGGCCCGCGCGGTGGGCGACGACGAGCGCCTCGACCGTGTCGCCCAGGTACTCCTCGGGGTAGTGCTCCGCGAACAGCGCGATCGCGCGGCGGTGCACGAGCCGGAAGCCCGACGTCGGGTCGGTCACCGAGGTGCCGACGATGCTGGTGAGCCCCTTCGACAACAGCCGCATGGCCCAGCGCCGGGGCCCGCGGACGGCGTACTCGCCCCGTCCGGCGAAGCGGGAGCCGATCACGACGTCGGCGTCGGACACGGCGAGCAGGTGCGCGATCTCGGCGGCGTCGTGCTGCCCGTCGGCGTCGACCTGGACGACCGCGCTGAACCCGCGGTCGTACGCGTAGCGGTAGCCCGCCCGCATGGCCCCGCCGACCCCGAGGTTGAAGGGCAGGCGCATCACCATCGCCCCCGCACTGCCCGCCCGCTCGGCGGTGGCGTCGGTGGACCCGTCGTCGACGACGAGCACGGTCGCGTTCGGCTGCGCGGCCCGGACCTCGCGGACGACCCTGGCCACGCTGGCCTGCTCGTTGAGCGCCGGGAGGACGACGAGCAGCTCGCCGGGGGCCATGGCCTGGGGCAGCGGCTGCGCTGCGTGGACGTCCTCTGCGGTCATCGGACGGCGACGGTGACGAACTCGTTGTAGGTGAACACGCGCCCGGCGCGACGCGGCAGGGGGAACGAGAACTGCCGCTCGACCCGCAGGTCCAACTCGTTCGCCAGCGCGGCGAGCGCTGGCTGGTCGACGAACACCGTGTGCGTGGGGTCGGAGGCGAAGCCGCGCTCCTGCGGGCAGATCAGCACGACGCGCGCCGCGGGTTCGAGGTAGGGCAGGTAGGGCGCGAGCACCCCGGCGGCCTCCCCTGCGGGCAGGTGCTCGATGAGGTGCGCCGCCAACAGTCCGCCGAACCGCGGCCCCGGCGCCTGCGCCAGGAACTCCTCGACGGTGCAGGCCTCCAGCCCCGCCTCGCGGCAGACCTGTACTGACGTGGGGTTGTGGTCGACGCCGACACTGCCCTGCGACAGGTGGGCGAGGTTGCGGCCGATACCGCAGCCGACGTCGAGCGTTCGGCGCTCGCCGAGCAGTCGGTGCAGGTTCCACCGGTAGGGCGCCTGGACGTCGAGCACACGCTTCCAGCGGGCACCGGAGCGGGCCGCAAGGCGACGCGTGTAGGCGGCAGAGGTGGTGCCACCGTCGGGTACGGCCACGTCGCGCACACTACCCGCCGTCACCGGCACTGCGTGGACGACGCCCCGCACCGCCAGGACCCGAGGTACCCTCCGCGCGCGCCGCTGACAGACTGCCCGCATGCACGTGAGCACCACGTCCATCCCGGGGCTGCTGAAGATCGACCTCGATCTCCGGCTCGACGGCCGGGGCTGGTTCAAGGAGGGCTACCAGCGTGCGAAGCTGTCGGCACAGGGCTTTCCGCCGTTCGACGTCGTGCAGAGCAACGTGTCGTTCAACGCCGAGGTCGGCGTCACGCGCGGGATCCACGCCGAGCCGTGGGACAAGTACATCTCGCTCGCGCACGGGCGCGCGTTCGCGGCGATCGTCGACCTGCGCGACGGACCCGCGTTCGGGCGGGTGGAGACCCTCGAGCTCCATCCCGGCAACGCGATCTACGTGCCACGCGGGTGCGGCAACAGCTACCAGACGATGACCCCCGACGTCGTCTACACCTACCTCGTCAACGCGCACTGGTCGCCGAGCGCGCAGTACACGCTGATCCAGGCGTTCGACCCGGCGCTGGGCATCGAGTGGCCGGTCAGCGAGGCCGACGCGATCCGGTCGGACAAGGACCGCGACCACCCCCCGCTCGCGGCGCTGGCGCGATGACGGGGGCGGCCCCGTGCGGACGCTGATTCTCGGCGCGGGCGGCCAGGTCGGCCGCGCGCTGGCCGCCGCGCTCCCCGAGGCGACGGCGCTGCGTCGCAGCGCGTTCGACATCACCGCACCCGGCCGCCTCGACGGCTGGGACGTCGTGATCAACGCGGCGGCGTGGACCGACGTCGACGGGGCGGAGACCCAGCGGGCCGCCGCATGGCGCACGAACGCCGCGGGACCCGCCGCCCTCGCCGAGGCCGCCCGTGAGCACGGGTTCGTGCTCGTCCACTTCTCCAGCGAGTACGTGTTCGACGGGCAGGCGCCGCGCCCCTACGTCGAGAGCGACCCCGTGGCGCCCCTTTCGGCCTACGGCGCGGCCAAGGCGGCGGGCGACCTCGCGGTGCAGGGCGTCGCGCGCCGCTATCTCCTCCGCCCGACGTGGGTCGTCGGCGAGGGCCGCAACTTCGTGCGGACGATGCTCGGGCTGGCCGGGCGCGGGATCGCACCGACCGTCGTCGACGACCAGATCGGGCGCCTGACCTTCGCCGTCGACGTCGCCGCCGCCGTGGTCGGCCTGCTGCGGACGGGTGCCCCGTTCGGCGACTACCACGTCACGGGCGGCGGCGAGCCCGCGTCGTGGGCGGATGTCGCGCGGGACGTCTACCGGCTGACCGGACGCGCAGACCTGACCGTGACGCCCACGAGCACCGCCGCGTACTTCGCCGACAAGCCCGCGGCCGCCCGCAGGCCGTTGAACAGTGTTCTCGACACCGGGAAAGCCGAGCTGGCCGGAGTGCTGATGCCGGACTGGCGGCTGGGCCTCACGGCCTACGTGCGGGCCTTCGCCACCGCGGGCTGACCCATGACGGGTTGCCGCTGGTGGGGCACCCGACCGATGCCCCCCAACCGGCCCAGCACCTCGGGCACCGGCATGACGTCGGGCACCGTGACGTCCAGGGGAAGGTCCAGCCGAGCCCACTCGGCGACGTCGCGAATACCCGGTTCCAGCAGTTCCAGACCGACGAACAGCTCCTCGATCTCCGCGGCCGTGCGGTAGACCAACTTCGCGGCGATGGCCCGGATGGCCGCACCTGCCGGATCGTCGGCGCGGTCGCGGCCCGCATCGCTGCCCACGACGCCGACCTGCAGGGCCGACAACGCCAGCATGCTCCCGGGCGCGAGCTTCTCGCGGTGGAACGCCATCACGGACCGGGCGGCGGGCTGGGGCGCGTAGTGCATGAGCGCGAAGTGCACACCGATCGGCTTGCTGGGATCGAGGGTCGCGCCGACGACCGGGTCGGTCAGGATCGAGACCGGGTCGTTGACGTCGTGCTGGACGGCCGCGAGGCCAGGCCTGCTCGCCAGCAGGGCCCGCGCGTGCGCGGCGACCATCGGTTCCGGCTCGACGTAGACGACCCGGGCGGAGGGCTGCAGCCTGCGGGCGACCTCGTGGACGTTGGGCGTGGTGGGCAGGCCGGTGCCGAGCGCGACGAACTGGTCGATGCCCGCCTGCGCCATCCGCCACACCGACTGGACCACGAAGTGGCGGGTGGCCCGCACCTGCGCCGGGAACTCCGGGTTCAGCTCCAGGATCTGCTCGTAGACGTCGCGGTCGATCTGGTAGTTGTCCTTGCCGCCTAGCGCGTAGTCGTTGATCCTGGCGACGCTGGGGCGTCCCGTGTCCACGTCAGAGGGCACCGGATCGGGCGACCCGGTGCCTTTCTGCTCCCGCATGGTCACAAGCGGTTAACCTAGTCTCTGCCGTCGCGTGTGCGCTCGGCGGTTGCGGATCTCGCCGACCCCTCCACCTCGTCAACTGCGGAGCAGGACGATGCGGCTGGGCCCGTCGATCCAGTTGTCGGAAGGCCACTGGTCCGGCCCCGACGGCGGGAGCCGGCTCTCGTAGTGCAGGTGGTAGGCGACGGGCCGAGGCTGCTGACCCGTGTTCAAGTGATCATAGTTGAGCCGCAGCAGCGCCGCGGCGAGGTCGTCGCTTTTGCGTTCGCTCGCCTCGATGGCGTCGATGACGCGGCCGCGGTCGGAGAAGTCGTCGACGATCGCGCAGTCGCAGTAGTAGGCGAGCGTGCCGATCTCGCCGGGGCTCTCCACCGCGTGCGTCCCGACGATGCCGTGCAGGTCCTGCCCCATCCGCTGGTACTCGGCAGGGGTGGCCCAGTTCGTCGTGATCAGGGCGCGCTGCCACGGCAGGCCGTGCTGGAGGTCGACGAACAGCGAGGCGCAGGCGAGCGCGGCGGGGACGACCGCGCAGACGGCCGCGAAGCGTCCGGAGAGGCGGGCGGCGGCGATCGCGAAGCACAGCGTCGTCCCGATGATCAACGGCGCGTAGTACCAGTGGTAGGGCGCGGTGCGCAGCAGGCCGTAGACGCCGTAGTGCGCGACGGCCGCGAGGCCCGCGGCCGCCGCCGCTCGCTGCCACGGCGCCCAGACCGCGCGCAGTCGCACGACCAGCAGCCCGACGAGCACGGGCACCCCGAGGACGACGGGGAGGAACCCGAGCACGGTCGGCCCCCGGTAGACGGTGAGGTAGAGGGCCGGGCCGTTCCAGAAGCCGAACGTCGACCACCGCTCCCCCGCCTTGATGATCAGCGTGTCGGGCAGCGCCGAGCCCAGCGCCAACCAGCTGAACACGTACCAGGGCACGGTGACCAGCAGCGCTGCGCCGATCGCGCGCACCCACCCCGGCCGCAACACCACGGCGACGACGACTACGACGACGGCGCAGTCCGGCCGGGCGAGCACGGTCAGGCCCGCGAGCACACCGAAGGCCACGCCCCGCCGGGCCGCGCCGTAGCGCAGCAGACCCGCGAACAAGGCGGCGGTGAGATAGGGCTCCAGCCCGACCGTGGAGAGCAGCAACGGGTTGAGCAGCAGGAGCCCCACGGCGACGACCGGCAACGCCCGGGAGAGCTCCAACTGCTCGCCGAGGTCCGCCAGCCACCGTGCGGCCAGCACCGCGGCGGCGACGAACAGGACGCCGACCGCCACCTGCGCGTTCCGCACGACGGCCGTGATCACGGCGAGGGCGATGACGTTGAGCGGCGACGTGGCGCTGTTGGCGGTCTCGTCCGCGATCAGGCCCCAGTGCAGGTGGAAGGCGAGATTGCGGGCGTACGCCATGGTGATGTAGGCGTCGTCGATCAGCGCGCGGCTGACCAGCACGTACACCGCGGTGGCGGCGACGGCGACCGCAACGGGCAGGCGGAGAGCAGACAGGCGAGGCGGCAGGCGCGTAGCCACCGCCGTCACCATCGGCTCATCAGGTGTAGACGGCGAAGGTCAACGTGGCGACCCAGGCGATCGCGAGCACTTGCAGCACGCGGTCGGCGAGCGCGATCTCTTCGGGCTCGCCGCCGTTGCCGGAGTCGACGTCGACCGCGTAGCGGAGCACGGCGACCACGAACGGCACGATCGAGATCACCGACCACACCGAGTTGTGGTGTGCCTCACGGATCTGGAACGCCCACTGGCTGTATGTCCCGATCAGCACGGTGGCCGCGAGCGCCCAGACGAAGCGCAGGTAGGACGCCGCGTAGCTCTCCAGCGACTTGCGGATCTTCGCGCCGGTGCGCTCGGCGAGCATCATCTCGGCGTAGCGCTTGCCCGCGACCATGAACAGCGAGCCGAACCCCGCGGACAGCAGGAACCACTGCGACAGCGGGATGCCGGTAGCCGCTCCGCCCGCGATGGCGCGCAGCAGGAACCCGGACGCGACGATGCAGATGTCCAGCACCGGCTGGTGCTTGAGCCAGAAGCAGTACGCCAGCTGCACCACGACGTAGACGCCGACCACGATCGTGAGCTGGAGGCTCGCCAGCAGGCTGATCGCGACCGCGGCGATCAACAGCAGCGCGGCGACGACCAGCGCGACCGGGACGGGCACGATCCCCGCCGCGATCGGGCGACGGCGCTTCGTGGGGTGGGCGCGGTCGGCTTCGACGTCGTTCGCGTCGTTGACGAGGTAGATGCCCGACGCGGCGAGGGAGAACGCCACGAAGGCGACGACGAGGTGCTCGGCCAGGCCGCCGCTGAACAGCACGCCGCCCGCGAACGGCGCGGCCAGCACGAGGACGTTCTTGACCCACTGCTTGGGCCGCATGGTCTTGAGCACGCCGCGCGCGACGCGCAACGGGCTGTGCGGGCCGGGCGCGGGCTGGAAGGGCCCGGCGGCGGCCGCGGTGGCCGGGTCGACCTCGGCGTCGCCGGGGTCGTCCGCGGCGATGTCGATGGCCCGTTCGGCCATGGGGTCGGCTTCCGGGTCGCCCGCTGCGGGCGCGGTGGCCTCGGCGGGCTGCTCGGCCGCAAAGTCGTCCCCTGGCCGGGACTTCGCGGCGGAGGCGGGGATGTTGGTGCTGGTCATCAGCGTTCCTCGGTCGGGAGTCGGCGACGACGGCTGAGACGGCGCACCGCGAGCGCGACGGCGGCGCCCAGCGCTGAGCCCATGACCACGTCACTGGGGTAGTGCACGCCCAACACCAGCCGCGACAGGGCCATCGGGGGCACCAGCACGGGCACGAGCGGGCGACGCAGCAGCCCGCCGTAGAGCACGGCGGCCGCAGTCGTGGAGGTGGCGTGCGCGGAGGGGAAGGAGAGCCTGCTGGGGGTGCCCACGCGGACCTCGACGCTCGGGTGCTCCGGACGCGTGCGGCGCACGACCCGCTTGACCCCGATCGACGCGCCGTGGGCCAGCGCCACCCCCGCAGCGGCGGTGAGCCACTCGCGGCGACGGGACGGGTTCACGACCGCCCCGAGTGCGCCGAGCGCGAGCCACCCGCCTGCGTGCTCCCCGAACAGCGACATGCCCCGCGCGACCCGGACCGCCCGGCCGTCGACCCGTTGTTGCAGGGCGGCCAGTACGCGGATCTCGGCGGAGGCGGGGGTGGCGCCGGGTGTGGTGGCGGTAGGCGCGGCCGCCGGGGCGGCAAGGTGGTCGACGAGCTCGGCCACGGGTGGGGCCTCCAGTGCGCAGGGCGATCGGGTACGCGGACGGCCCCCGATGTTACGCGGCGAGCCCTGACCCCCGGACGCGGCGCACCCCCCCACGGTGAGTCGTGCACCCCGTCCCGGTGAGTCGTGCACCCGGGCACGGCGAGTCCCGCAAACCAGCACGCGCGCCCACGGGTGATCGCCGCGAGCCGGACGCACCCGTTGTTCGATCAACGCGAACGTCGCTCTCGCCTGCGGACCGGGCGTGCGATCAGCTCAGAACCAGCGCTCCAGCACGAGGGCGAGGCCATCCTGCGCGTTGGTCGCCGTCACCTCGTCGGCCACCGCGCGCAGGGCGGGGTGCGCGTTGCCCATCGCGACCCCGTGCCCCGCCCAGCGCAGCATCTCCAGGTCGTTGGGCATGTCGCCGAACGCGATGACGTCGGCGGCTGCCACCCCGACCGCCGCCGCGACCTCGGCCAGCCCGGTCGCCTTCGTCACCCCCGGCGCGGAGATCTCCACCAGCCCGCCGGAGTGGGAGAACGTCAGGTCGCCTGCAGAACCGACGACCGGGGCCAGCGCCGCGACCATCGCGTCGCTCGTCAACGCCGGGTCGCGCACCAGCATCTTCACCGCGGGCATCTCGACGAGCTCGGCGCGCGGCAGCAGCGTGTGGTCGGAGCCCACCCAGGCGTGCCGGTAGCTCGGCTCGGCCATGAAGTGTTCGCCCGACAACCCGACCCGCTCGACGGCGATGCCCGCCTCCGGCAGCACGTCGGACACGGCGGCGGCGAGGTCGGCCAGCGTCGCGGCGTCGAGGGTGTGCGCGGCGACGACCTGCTCCGCGGCGGCGTCATAGATCACGGCGCCGTTCGCGCAGACCGTCAGCCCGGCGACGCCGACCTGCGCCACCACCGGGGAGATCCAGCGCGGCGGACGGCCGGTGACCAGCACGAACCCCACCCCGCGCGCGACCAGACGGGCCACGACGGCCGCGGTGCGCGCGGCGACGCGGTCGGCGGGGTCGAGCAAGGTCCCGTCGACGTCCGTGGCGACCAGGAGCGGAGCCCGCACCCCGCCACCCTACGGGGCCGACGACGCGGGAGGCCGCCTACAGGATCGCGACCGCCACGACCAACCCCAACGCCACGTGGACGGCGGCGACGAGCCACGCCTGGGCGCGGACGGTCTCCGCGGCGAGCAGCGCACCCATGTCGATCCCCGTGACCCACTCCAGCAGCCGGGCGCCGAGGACCTGCGCCACCACCCCGATGATTCCGAAGATCAAGGTGGTCAGCAGGCCGTCCAACAGCGCGCCGGACGAGGAGTAGATCGAGACGACCACGATGAAGGCGATCCCCACCATGCCCGCCGCGGTCACCAGCACGGCGTTCGGCGCACCCGCGCGGACCTGCCGGTTGAGCGGGCCGGGCGTCGTGAGGTCGACGGCGAAGAAGCCCAGCAGCATCAGCAGCACGCCGAGCACGGCATAGAGCAGGATCGCGCCGATGCCGGTGCCGATCACGGCGCCGTTCAGAGCGAGAACCACGTCAACCTCCAGGAATGCGGTGGGGAACGAAGGCCGCGCCGTCGTCGGTGACCAGCCCGACGGTCTCGCGGATGCCGAGGCCCGCCGCCGTGTCGCCGACGATCCACGCGCCCAGCGCAGGCCGGTAGCCGTCGAACTCGGGCAGCGGCGCGAAGAGCTGGTAGACGTAGCCCTCCTCGCCGTACACGCCGCCGGTCTCGGTCTCCGACCCCGGCGAGACGATCGAGATGTTGGCGCCCTCCCGCCCCAGCCGGGGCTTGCGGACGTACTCGGTGAGCATTCCGGGCTGGTCGAGGTAGGCGGGCAGCAGGTTGGGGTGGCCGGGGTACATCTCCCACAGCACGGCGAGCAGCGCCTTGTTGGACAGGATCGCCTTCCACAGCGGCTCGAGCCAGAGCGTCTCGGGGAGGCTGTCGAGCACGTGCCTGCCGAAGTCGTCGGTGAGCACCCACTCCCACGGGTAGAGCTTGAACACCGCGGCCACGAAGTGCTCTTCGAGATCGACGAAGCGCTCCAGCGTGGCGTCCCAGCCGATGTCCTCGATCGACAGCCCGACGGTGGAAAGGCCCGCCTCGGCCGCCGTCTCCTGCAGGTAGCCGACGGTCACGTGGTCCTCGCCGGTGGAGTCGCCGCGCGACCACGTGAAGTGGACGTCGTCGCCGGGCAACCGCTGCCGGATCTCCCCCCAGCGCTCGACGAGCTTCTCGTGCAGGGAGTTCCACTGGTCATCGCCGGGGTGCACGTCCTGCAGCCAGTGCCACTGCAGGATCGAGGCCTCCAGCAGCGTGGTGGGCGTGTCGGCGTTGTACTCCAGCAGCTTGGCCGGTCCGCCGCCGTCGTAGCGCAGGTCGAACCGCCCGTAGACGTGCGGGTCGCTGCGCCGCCACGACGCCGCGACGGCCTCCCACGCGAACTCGGGGATGGCGAAGTCGCGGAACCGCTCGGCGGTGACGACGTGCTCGACGGCCTCGAGACACATCGAGTGGACGACCTCGACGTCCGCCTCCAGCGACAGCACCTCGTCCATGGCGAACGTGTAGTGCACCGACTCGTCCCAGTACGGGCGCGGTGACCCGCCCTGCCCGCGCCCCGGGATGCCGTAGACCAGCCCCTGGCCTTCGACCGTCTTCGCCCAGCCCGGCCGCGGTTCTCCCCGATGGCGCTCCATCAGCTTCCGCTGCTCGATCCGCTGCTGGACGAGCCGAGCCCGCCGCGGGTGACGCCGGACGACCCGCTGGACGACCCACCGGAGCCACCCGAGGACGCCGAGCTGCCACCGCCGGAGACCGTCCCGCCGGAGACCGTCCGGCCCGACGGCGTGACGACGTGGGTGGAGCCGCGGGGAACGGTGGTGGTGCCGCCTGCGGCAGGCTGCCCGAGCGAGCCGCTGCCCCCGTAGTAGTAGTGGTACTGGCCCCCGCCGCTGCCGATGAAGATCGGGTAGAAGCCGCCGCCGCCGTAGTAGTGGGTGCTGGTGGAGGCGGGCGTGACGCAGTTGGAGTCGTCGACGACCACGCCGCTCGTGTCGACGCAGCGCGCGCTCACGTCGTTGTCGGGCTGCGCGATCGAGTAGCCGATGGCGATGACGGCGACGACGCCGACGGTCGCCCCGGCGCCGATGAGGATCCGCTTGCGCTTCTTGTGCGACCGCTCGGCGTCGTCCTCCGCCTGCCGCTGCGCCTCGGCTTGACGACGTTGCGCCTGCTCACGGGCCTTGCGCTCGGCCAGGGTGGGTTCGCGCGGCGTCGTCGTCTCGTCCTGGAAGCGCATGCTTCCCTGCGGTGGCTCGCCGTCGTCGTACCGCTCGTCGGCCACGTGAGCTCCCCCGTCCCACCGCTCGCGGATCGTTCTGCGGGACGAACCGTACCGTTGCGACGATCTCCGCAGCGCGTCGGCGCGCTCGCAGCACGGCGGCGACCGATGGCCGCGTGAACCGGCCCTCGGGTGCGACCCCCGACAGTGATCA
>DASWUV010000326.1:0-35069 GCA_036401495.1 Pseudonocardia sp.
ACAGCGAGAACGAGGACACCGGCGTGGTGCTGCTGGTGAAGAACCCCGCGCCGCGGATCCAGCCGATCACCGTCGGCCGGGCCTTGATCGGCTGATCACCCGCGACGCCGTCACCCCCCGGCTCGTGGCGACCCCGTCATCGCCCGGACGCTGGTCAACGGCGCAGCCGTCAGACCACGCGGTAGCGCAGGTGCGTCGCCCACGGCGAGCGCAGGGCGTCGGCCTGCTCCAACGGGACGGTCTGGCCGAAGCCGTCGAACAGCCGCTTGCCGCCGCCGAGGATCACCGGGGCGACGGAGATCTCGAGCTGGTCGACCTCCCGGGCTGCGAGCGCCTGGCGGATCACGTCGGCCCCGCCCATGACGACGACGTCCTTCGCACCCGCGGCCGCCCGCGCGCGGAGCAACGCGGTGGCGAGGTCGTCGACGAACGTGAAGCCGGGCGGAGGTTCGTCGCGGCGGTGGGTGAGGACGAAGAACGGCACGTCCCACGGGTTGCGCCCGCCCCATCTGTCGGCCGCCTCGAAGGTCCCCTGCCCGCCGATGACGGCGCCGAGCCGGGCCAGGGACGCGTCGAGGTACTCCTTGTCGACACCGGTCGCCTCGCCGGTCGGCTCCGCGTCGTAGCTCCACGGGCCCTCGACCACCCAGTAGTGCAGCTGCTCGCCCCCGACGCCCAGGCCGCAGCCGGGCCCGTCGCCGGGTCCGGTGACGTAGCCGTCGAGGGACATGGTGATCTGCGCGATGGTGGCCGTGGGTGGCAGACCGCGACGTGCCGCCCGACTCATCGGCCCGCCGGTGTCAGCGGAGACTCACTGACGGCTCAGGCGGCGGGACCGATGCCCAGGCACGCGTGGGCCAACTCGTCCAGCAGCGCGGCCTGGCGGTCGGCGGCCAACCCGCTGCGGTAGAACAGCGTCGACTGCACGGCACCGAGAGCCGCTTGGACGACGAGGCGCAGCTCTTCTTCGGCGAGGTCGCGGCGCAGCGGGGCGAGCAGCTGCACCCATTCCTCGACGTAGTGGCGCTGCCGCCGTCGCAGCCGACGCCGGTCCTCCGCGGGCAGTGTGTGGATCTCCCGGTGGTAGACGGCGAGCACGGCCCGGTCCTCGATCGCGACCGTGATGTGGTCCCTGACCAGCGCGGACAGCGCCGCATGGCCGTCGGTTTCGTTCGCGAGGATCGCCGCGGTGCCCTCCGCCAGCCGGTCCATCACACGGTCGAGCAGGGCGACGAGCAGCGCGTCCTTGCTCGCGAAGTGGCGGTAGATCCCGGAGCCGACGATGCCCGCCTGCGCGCCGATGTCGGCGAGGCCGACGGTGTGGAAGCCCCGGCCTGCCGCGAGCTGGGCCGCGGCGGCGAGGATCCGCTCGCGCCGCGCGGGGTCGCGCCGACGGCGGGTCTCGGGCGCGACCATCTGGCCATGATGGCAGCGCGGCGGTACCGTCGCCATAAGTGAACCGCGAATCACTGGAGTCGCCGTGGACCTCCTGGAGAGCGACGAGCACCGTGATCTGCGTGCGGCGGTGGGGGCGATCGCCGCGTCCTTCGGCGGCGCGTACTACACCGGGCACGCGCGGGCCCGCACTCCGTGCAACGAGCTCTGGACGGCGTTGGGCGACGCGGGCTTCGTGGGCGTCAACGTGGCCGAGGAGTACGGCGGGGGTGGCGGCGGCCTCGCGGAGCTCGCCATCGTGTGCGAGGAGATCGCCGCCAACGGCACCCCGCTGCTCCTGCTGCTCGTGTCCGCGGCGATCTCGGCCGAGGTGATCGGCGAGTTCGGCTCGCCGGAGCTGCGCAAGGAGTGGCTGCCCGGCCTGGCGTGCGGCCGGACGAAAGTCGTCTTCGCGATCACCGAGCCGGACGCGGGCTCGAACACCCACCGCCTGGCCACCACGGTGACGCGCGCAGGCGACGAGTGGGTGCTGAACGGCACCAAGCACTACATCTCCGGGGTCGACGAGGCCGAGGCGCTGATGGTGGTGGCGCGCAGCGGTCGCCTGCCCGACGGCAAACCCCAGCTCTCGCTCTTCGTGGTGCCGACCGACGCGCCGGGGCTGGTCCGCACCCCGCTGCCCACCGACATCCTGCTGCCCGAGACCCAGTTCGTCCTGCACTTCGACGACGTGCGTGTACCCGCCGAGGCACTGGTCGGCGAGGAGGGCGCGGGGTTCCAGCAGGTGTTCCACGGCCTCAACCCCGAGCGGATCACCGGCGCCGCGCTGGGCGTCGGCGTCGCCCGGTACGCATTGGCGCAGGCGGCCGACTACGCCACCACCCGTCAGGTGTGGGGCATGCCGATCGGTGCGCACCAGGGCGTCGCGCACCCGCTCGCCCATGCGAAGATCGAGACCGAGCTCGCCGCGCTGATGACGCACAAGGCCGCGTGGCTGCACGACCGCGGCCTGCCTGCGGGTGAAGCGGCGAACATGGCGAAGTACGCCGCAGCCGAGGCCGCCCTGCACGCCGTCGACGCCGCCATCCAGTCCCACGGCGGCAACGGCGTGGCCAGCGAGTACGGCCTCATCCCGTACTGGGGACTCGCGCGGCTGCTGCGGATCGCCCCGGTGAACCGGGAGATGATCCTCAACTACGTGGCGCAGCACAGTCTGGGTCTGCCGAGGAGCTACTGATGGACGTCATCCACCGCGTCAACGTCGGCGACTCGCTCACCCGCAGCGCCGCGGCCCGACCCGGCCACCTGGCCGTCGTCGACGGTGAACGGCGGCTCACCTACGCCGAGCTCGACGCCTGGGTCAACCGGATCGCCCACGGTCTCGCCCACGCAGGTTGGGGCCGGGGCGATGCGCTGGCGCTGGCGTCCGGCAACAGCGCCGAGTTCCTCGCGGTGTACTACGCCTGCGCGAAGCTCGGCGTCGTCTGCGTGCCGATCAACCTCGGGTGGCGGCCCGACGAGGTGGCCTACGTGATGGGGCACTCGCGCGCGAAGGGCCTTGCGGTCGAGACCCAGCTCGCCGACCCGATGCGCGAGGCCCTGCTCAAGGCCACCGGGGTGCTCGAGGTCATCGTGCTGCCGGGCCTTGCCGCCGAGTACCGCGCCGAGCCCGCCGACCGGCTCTGGATCACGCTGGCCGACCGCGAGGCCGAGGACACGTTCACCCCGGACGCGGAGGTCGACGACCGTGATCCGCTGACCTACCTCTACACGTCGGGCACCACGGCGTTCCCCAAAGGCGTCGTGGCGAGCCACCTGGCCGTCTACCTGGAGTCGATGTCCGCGGCGCTCGACTCGGGGTGGTCGGGCGCCGACCGCTTCATCGCCATGATGCCGATGTTCCACACCGCGCAGCTCAACGCGTTCTGCACACCCGCGGTGCTGGTCGGCGCCACGATCCACGTGCTGCGCGGCTTCGTTCCCGAGGCCTTCCTGGACCTGGTGGAGCAGGAGCGGATCACGCAGGTGTTCGGGCTGCCCATGATGTACCGGTCCGCGCTGGAGCACCCCTCGTTCGCCGGGCGCGACCTGTCGTCGTTGAAGCGGGCGGTATACGCCATGGCGCCCATGCCCGACGCGCTGATCCGCGCCTGCCTGGACAAATTCGGCTGCGACTTCGCCCTGCTGTTCGGTCAGACGGAGATGAGCCCGATCACCACGCTGTTCCGCCCTGAGCACCAGCTCACGCACATCGGCGCGGTCGGCACCCCGCTCACCGGCGTGCAGGTCGCGATCATGGGCCCCGACGGCGCGCTGCTGTCGCAAGGCGAGCAGGGCGAGATCGTGTACCGCGGCCCGTCCACGATGACCGGCTACCTCGACAACCCCGAGGCCACCGCCGCGGCGTTCGCGCACGGCTGGTTCCACTCCGGCGACGTCGGGCACTTCGACGACGACGGCGTGCTGTGGTTCGCCGACCGGCACAAGGACGTCATCAAGACCGGTGGTGAGAACGTGGCGTCGATCGAGGTCGAGAAGGCGCTGTACGCGGCCGAACCGGCGGTCGCGGAGGCGGCGGTGATCGGCCTGCCCCACGAGCACTGGAGCGAGGCGGTCACGGCGGTCGTCGTGCCGAAGGAGGGCCAGACGGTCGACGAGACGGCTCTGCTGGCCGCGCTGCGGACGCACCTGGACCCCTACAAGATCCCCAAGTCGGTGATCATCGCGGCCGCCCTCCCGCGCACCTCGACGGGCAAGATCCAGAAAAGCCGGCTTCGCGAGAAGCACGCGAGCCACTACGGCGCCGGGAGCGGAGACGATGCCCGGTAGCTCACACACACCCAGCGGGGCCCGCACACACCGTCGACAGTGTGTGCGGGCCACCGACGGTGTGTGCGGGCCGCACGGGGAGGACCGTCCGTGCCCCGTCTGACGTCGCGTGTCGACCCGGGCTCCGCGCAGTTCCGCGCCAACCACGCGCACCAGCTCGGCCTGCTGGAGCGGCTCGACGAACAGCTCCGGCTGGCCGTGGCGGGCGGCGGAGAGCGCTACGTCGCCCGGCACCGCCTGCGGGGCAGGCTCACCGTGCGCGAACGCGTCGAGCTGCTCGTGGACCCGGACAGCCCGTTCCTCGAGCTGTCGACGCTCGCGGCGTGGGGCACCCCGTTCACCGTCGGCGCGTCGGTCTTCACCGGGATCGGGGTGGTCTGCGGCGTCGAGTGCGTCGTCATCGGGCACGACCCGACCGTGCGCGGCGGCGCGATGAACCCCTACTCGCTGCGCAAGACCCTGCGGGCGCTGGAGATCGCCCGGCTCAACCGCCTGCCCGTGGTCAACCTCGTGGAGTCCGGCGGGGCCGACCTGCCCACCCAGCTCGACCTGTTCGTCCCGGCGGGCCGGATCTTCCACGAGCTGACGGAGCTGTCCGCGATGGCCATCCCGACCGTCGCGCTCGTGTTCGGCAACTCCACGGCGGGCGGCGCGTACGTGCCGGGGATGTGCGACTACTCCGTGCTCGTCGCGGAGCAGGCGAAGGTCTTCCTCGGCGGCCCGCCGCTGGTCAAGATGGCCACCGGCGAGGAAGCCGACGACGAGGCGCTCGGCGGCGCCGACATGCACACGCGCGTCTCAGGGCTCGGCGACCACTTCGCCGTCGACGAGCACGACGCGATCCGCATCGGCCGTGCCATCTTCGCCCGGCTCAACTGGCGCAAGCTCGGCCCGCCGCCGGGCCGTGCCGTCGACCCCGAGTACGACCCCGACGAGATCCTCGGCATCCTCCCGCCCGACCCGAAGGTGCCCTTCGACCCGCGGGAGGTGCTCGCCCGCACGGTCGACGGCTCGGAGTTCGACGAGTACAAGCCGCGCTACGGAACGTCGCTGGTCACGGGCTGGGGCCGCGTGCACGGCTTCCCCGTGGGAGTTCTCGCCAACCACCGCGGGGTGCTCTTCAGCGAGGAGGCGCGCAAGGCCGCCGAGTTCATCCTGCTGGCCAACCAGACCGACACCCCGCTGGTCTTTCTGCAGAACACCACCGGCTACATGGTCGGCACCGAGTACGAGCAGGGCGGCATCATCAAGGACGGCGCAAAGATGATCAACGCCGTCACCAACAGCGCCGTGCCGCACGTGACGATCAACATGGCGAGCTCGTTCGGCGCGGGCAACTACGGGATGTCCGGACGCGCCTACGACCCGCGGTTGATGTTCGCGTGGCCGGGGGCCAAGCTCGCGGTCATGGGAGCGGCGCAGCTCGCGGGGGTGCTGTCGATCGTCGGCAGGGCGTCGGCCGCGGCACAGGGCAAGCCGTTCGACACCGAAGCCGACCGGGCCCGCGCCGCCGCGGTCCAGGCGCAGATCGAGACCGAGTCCGACGCGTTCGCGGTCACCGCGCGGCTCTACGACGACGGCATCGTCGATCCCCGCGACACGCGCACGGTGCTGGGCCTCGCGCTCTCCGCCGTCGCCTCCAACGCCGTCGCGGGCAGACGCGGCTTCGGCGTCTTCCGGATGTGACATGATCCGGAAAATTCTGGTCGCCAACCGCGGGGAGATCGCCGCGCGGGTGTTCCGCACGGCCCACGACCTGGGCATCGCCACCGTGGCCGTGTTCTCCGACGCGGACGCCGACCTGCCCTACGTCGCGCTCGCCGACGAGGCCGTCCGCCTGCCCGGCGCCGCGCCCGCCGACACGTACCTGCGCGCCGACCTGCTCATCGCCGCCGCGCGGGCGACCGGCGCCGACACCGTGCACCCCGGCTACGGGTTCCTCTCCGAGAACGCCGAGTTCGCCGCCGACTGCGCCGCCGCCGGGCTGACCTTCGTCGGCCCGACGCCGGACGCCATCGCCTCGATGGGGTCGAAGACGCGGGCGAAGGCGCTGATGGAGGCGGCGGGTGTGCCGGTGCTGCCCGGCGTCACCGTCGAGCCGGATGTGGACCTGGCCACCGCGGCGGCGCGGATCGGCTTCCCCGTGCTCGTCAAGGCCGCGTTCGGCGGCGGCGGGCGCGGCATGCGGATCGTCAGCGCGCCGGAAAAGCTGGCCGAGGCCGTCGACAGCGCCCGTCGGGAGGCCGCCTCGGCGTTCGGCGACGGCACGGTGTTCCTGGAGCGCTACGTCGTGGACCCCCGCCACGTCGAGGTGCAGATCCTCGGCGACACCCACGGCAACGTCGTCGCCCTGTTCGAGCGTGACTGCTCTATCCAACGGCGCTACCAGAAGATCGTCGAGGAGTGCCCCTCACCGGTGGTCGACGACGCGCTGCGGGCCGAGCTGAGCGCAGCCGCCGTGGCCGCGGGCAAGGCCATCGGCTACATCGGCGCGGGCACCGTCGAGTTCGTGATGGACGACGTGGGGTCGTTCTGGTTCCTCGAGGTCAACACCCGGCTGCAGGTCGAGCACCCGGTGACGGAGCTGGTCACCGGGCTCGATCTGGTCGAGCAGCAGCTGCGGATCGCCGAGGGCGCACCGCTGCCGGATGCGGTGACCGAGGCCAGGATCGAAGGACATGCCATCGAGGTGCGGCTCTACGCCGAGACGGTGACGCGGGAAGGCGACGGCCCCGCCGTCTACCTGCCCGCGACCGGCACCGTGCAGCGCTTCGCCATCCCGGCCGGACCCGGTCTCCGGGTCGATGCGGGGGTCGCCGACGGCTCGGTCGTCGGACCGCACTACGACCCGATGCTGGCCAAGGTCATCGCGCACGGCGCCACCCGCGCGGACGCCGCCCGGCGCCTCGCCCGCGCGCTGCGGGGGGCGCGGATCCACGGCGTGACGACCAACCGCGACCTGCTCGTCGCCATCCTCGACGACGCGGACTTCCTCGCAGGCCGGTCCGTGCGGCTGGCCCCGTTGGTGCGCAGCGCGGCGGTGGATCCGCTGCGCGCGGCCGCCGCGGCGCTGGCCGAGTCCGCGACGCACCGGGGGTCCGCTTCGGTCCTGTCCACCCTCCCGACCGGCTGGCGCAACGTCGCCGCCCACCCCCAGCGCGTCGCCTACACCGCGGGGGAGCAGCCGGTCGAGGTCGCCTACCGGTTCGGCCGTCGCGGGGTGGCCGTCGAGGTCGACGGGACGCCGCTGGCGGTCACGGCGGTGTCCGTGACGCCCGAGTGCGTCGTTTTGGAGAGCGCAGGGGTGCGGCGCGCGTTCGACGTCCACCAGACCGAGCACGTCGTGTTCGTCGACGACGCGGCCGGGTCCGCCGCGCTGACCAGGGTGCCGCGCTTCCCCGACCCCGACGCCGTGGGCCACGCGGGCTCGCTGCTCGCGCCGATGCCGGGTTCGGTGGTGCGGGTGGCGGCGCAGGTCGGTGCGGCCGTCGTCGCGGGCCAGGCGCTGGTCGTGCTGGAGGCGATGAAGATGGAGCACACCGTGGCCGCACCCGTGGACGGCGTGCTCAGCGCAGTCCACGTGACGCCGGGGGACCAGGTCGAGAGCGGGCAGCCGCTCGCGGTGGTGGAGGTGCCGGAATGAACATCGCGACACTGCTGCGGCGCGCGGCGGCCGACCACGCGGGCCAGGTGGCGCTGCGCCTCGACGACCACGAGCTGCGCTACGCCCACATGGCGGACTCCGCCGCCCGCTTCGCGGCCTACTTGCGCGCCGAAGGGCTCGCGCCCGGCGACCGCGTGGCGTTCTTCCTGCCCAACGCGCTGGAGTACGTGCCGGGACTCCTGGGCGTCTGGCAGGCGGGCGGCGTCGGCGTCCCGCTGAACTACCTGTTCCCCGAGGCCGCACTGCGGCACGCGATCCTGGACTCGGGAGCATCGCACGTCGTCGTGCACCCCGGCGACGCAGCCCGGCTGGAGCGGATCGTGGCAGGCGAGAAGGTCGCGCTGCTCGTCACGGGGCCGGACGGCAGTCTGACCAGTGCGCTCGGCCGCCACGAGCCGATGCTGCAGGTCGAGCCGCGGCTCGACGTCGACGACGCACTGCTCATGTACACCTCGGGTTCCACGGGTGTGCCCAAAGGCGTCCGGCAGACCCACCGCAACACGATGGCCGAGATCGAGGCGACCATCGACGTCTACGAGCTGACGGCGGAGGACCGCGCGCTGGTGCCGATGCCGCTGTTCCACGTCGGCGGCCTGCAGCTGTGCACGCTGCCGATCCTGCTCCGCGGCGGCGAGGTGACGTTCATGGCGCGGTGGGACGTCGCCGCCTGGATCGAGCTCGCCCAACGGCTGCGACCCACCTACGGCGGCCTGATCTCGACGATGCTGATCGACGTCGGCAACCGCACCGCCGCCGCACCGATCCTGCTGGACTCGTTCCGGGTGCTCATGTTCGGCGGCTCCCGCACACCGAGCGCGCCCATCGACCGCCTCGTCGCGGGCATCGGCGTCGAGCCCGTCGAGATCTACGGGCAGACCGAGCAGAGCGGGCTGGCCGTCACGTACCCGATCGGGGTGCCGCGGCGGCCCGACTCCGCGGGCCTGCCGTTGGACCAGATCGTCGCGACCCGGCTGGTCCCACCGGACGGCGGCCCCGACATCCGCCCCGGCGACGACGGGGTCGGCGAGCTCTGGGTCCGCGGCGACGCCGTGACGCCCGGCTACTGGAACCGGCCCGGCGCGGAGAAGTGGGCCGAGGGGTGGTTCCGCACCGGCGACCTCGTCTCCCGCGACGCCGAGGGCTACCTGTACTACGTCGACCGGATCGACGACATGATCGTCACGGGCGGGGAGAACGTGTTCCCGCAGATGGTCGAGGAGCACCTGGCGGGCTGTCCCGACCTGGCCGAGGTCGCGGTGATCGGCACCGCGCACGAGCGGTGGGTGCAGCAGGTGACGGCCGTGGTGGTGCCCAGCCGCGACGGGCTCACCGCCGACGAGGTCGCGGCGTGGTGCGCGACCAACCCGAACCTGACCGGCATGCACCGACCGCGGCGGATCGAGATCGTCGACGCCCTGCCGCGCACGGGCAGCGGCAAGCTCAACCGGCCCGAGCTGCGCAGGCGGTACCCGTGACGGTCCGCTACGCCCGCAAAGGGCCGGTGGCCTGGCTGACCATCGACCGACCGGAAGCCCGCAACGCGCTCTCGGCCGCGGTCCGCGAGGGCCTGTGGGCGGGCGTGCGGCGCTTCAACGCCGACGACGCCGCCGTGCTCGTCCTGACCGGGACGGGCGACAAGGCGTTCTGCGCGGGCGGTGACCTGAAGGAGATGTCCGAGGCGGAGCTGGCCGTGCCGCCGCCGGACTTCCTGCCGCAGTTCGGGCGCAACGTCGAGGTGCCCAAGCCGACGATCGCCGCGGTCAACGGTGTGGCGTTCGCAGGTGGCTTCCTGCTGGCCCAGCAGTGCGACCTCGTGGTGGCGGCGGAGCACGCGACGTTCGCGGTCAGCGAGGTCAGGGTGGGGCGGGGGGCGCCGTGGGCCGCGCCCCTGCCGTGGTTGGTCGGCCAGCGGGCCGCGGCCGAGATCCTCCTTACCGGCGACCCGATCACCGCGCAGCGGGCGTACGAGATCGGGCTGGTCAACCGCGTGGTTCCGGCCGAACAGCTGAACGACCACGCCCAGCGGCTGGCCGAGCGGATCGCCGTCAACGCGCCGCTGTCGGTCGCCGCAGCGAAGCGGACGGTCTACCTGTCGGCGCCGCAGGTCTGGGACCGGGCCGAGGAGATCTGGGCGCCGGTCTACCACTCGGCCGACGCCCAGGAAGGCCCGCGGGCGTTCCGCGAGAAGCGGCTGCCGGTGTGGAAGGGGAAGTAGTGGCCGATCGCGGAGGTGCCCGTGCCCGTCTCGATGACTGACCTCGCCGACGACCTGGCGGCGGAGTCGGCCGTGCTGCGCGCGCTGCTCGTCCCGCTCGACGAGGACGGATGGCGCCTGCCCACGCCTGCGGCGGGCTGGTCGGTGCTGGACCAGGTCACCCACCTCGCCCACTTCGACGACGTCGCGGTGCAGTCCGCGCTCGAACCGGACGCGTTCCGGGCCGAGCAGGGCATCCCTGATCCCGACGCGGTTGCCGCGGCGAACCGTGACCGCACCGGCGTGGAGGTGCTGGCCTGGTTCGACGACGCGCGAGCCCGGCTGCTTGCCGCGTTCCGCCCGTTGGACCCGGCCCTGCGGGTGCCGTGGTTCGGGCCGCCGATGAGCGCGGCGTCGTCGCTGACGGCGCGGATCATGGAGACCTGGGCGCACGGCCAGGACGTCGCCGACGCCGTCGGGGTGCGCCGGGAGCCCACGGCGCGCCTGCGGCACGTCGCGCACATCGGCGTCGGTGCACGGACCTACAGCTACGTGGTCAACGACCTGACCCCGCCGACCACGCCCATCCGCGTCGAGCTGGCTTCGCCCGACGGCGACACCTGGAGCTGGGGCCCCGCGGATGCGGAGAACCGCGTCGCCGGGCCCGCGTTGGACTTCTGCCTCGCCGTCACCCAACGCCGTCACCCCGCCGACCTGGCGCTGGACGTGGTCGGGCCGGTCGCCGTCGAGTGGATGGGGATCGCGCAGGCCTATGCGGGCGCGCCAGGAACCGGCCGTGCGCGGAAAACGTCGCCGGAGCAACGTTCTCCGCGCACGACCGCGGGAGGGACGTCGTGAGGCCTGCGGTGCGCATCGCCAACTGCTCCGGCTTCTACGGCGACCGGCTCGCCGCGGCGCGGGAGATGGTCGACGGGGGCCCGATCGACGTACTGACCGGCGACTACCTCGCCGAGCTCACCATGCTGATCCTGGCCAAAGCGCAGGCGAAGAACCCGGACGCCGGGTACGCGCGCACGTTCCTCACCCAGGTGCAGGACGTGCTCGGCACCTGCCTGGAGCGGGGCATCCGGATCGTCTCCAACGCAGGTGGGCTCAACCCGGCGGGGCTCGCTGTGGCGATCGACGCGCTCGGCCTGCCTGCGCGCGTCGCGTACGTCGAGGGCGACGATCTGCGGGGGTCCCTCGACGCGATCACGCCACCCGTCACGGACAAGCCCGTGTCGGCCAACGCCTACCTCGGCGGCTGGGGCGTCGCCGCCGCGCTGGAGGCGGGCGCGGACGTCGTGGTCACCGGGCGGGTCACCGACGCCTCGCTGGTCGTCGGGCCCGCCGCGTGGTGGCACGGCTGGGGCCCGACCGAGTGGGACGCGCTGGCCGGGGCGGTCGTCGCAGGCCATGTGATCGAGTGCGGACCTCAGGCCACCGGCGGGAACTACGCGTTCCTCGACGAGATCACCGACCGGCGCTATCCCGGCTTCCCCATCGCGGAGGTCGCCGCCGACGGCAGCTGCGTGATCACCAAGCATCCGGGGACGGGCGGGCTCGTCTCGGTCGGCACGGTCACCGCGCAGCTGCTCTACGAGATCGCCGAGCCCGCCTACCTCGGACCCGACGTCACCACGCACTTCGACACCATCGCGCTGGCCCCCGACGGCGAGCACCGGGTCGCGATCTCCGGCACGCGGGGCAGCCCGCCGCCGCCGACGCTGAAGGTGGCGCTCAACGACGTCGGCGGCTTCCGCAACACGATGACGCTCGTGCTGACCGGCCTGGACATCGAGGCCAAGGCCGCGCGGGCCGAGGAACTGCTGTTCGACGTGCTGGGCGGGCGGGACCGGTTCGCCGAGGTCGACGTGCGGCTGCTGCGGTTCGACCGGCAGGACGCCTCGTCGAACGAGCAGGCGACGGCGCACCTGCGCGTCACCGTCAAAGATCCGGATCCCCGCAAGGTGGGCAGGGCGTTCTCCAACGCGACGATGGAGCTGGCGTTGGGCGGCTACGCGGGCTTCCACACGACGACGCCGCCGTCGAACGAGTCGGCGTTCGGCATCTACCGGCCCGCGACGGTGCCACGGTCGGCGGTGACCCAGACCGTCGTGCTGCCCGGCGGGGAGCGGCGTGTGATACCCGACCCCCCGACCGTGCGCGGAAACAGTCGCCAGGACGACGTCTCCCGCGCACGACCTGTTCCACCCGAAGGGGACACCCGACGGGCGCCGCTCGGGCGCGTCGCTGGCGCGCGGTCCGGCGACAAGGGCGGCAACGCCAACATCGGCGTCTGGGCCCGCGACGACGCGGGCTACGCCTGGCTCGCGTCCTTCCTCACCCCGGCCCGGTTGCGGGAGCTGCTCGGCCCCGAGGCCGCGGAACTGCCGATCGACGTCCACCTGCTGCCCAACCTGCGTGCCCTCAACGTCGTCGTCCACGGTCTGCTCGGCGACGGCGTCGCGGCGTCGACCCGGCCGGACCCGCAGGCCAAGGGGCTGGGGGAGTATCTGCGCAGTCGGGTGGTGGACGTGCCTTCCGCCCTGATCTGCTGAAGTCGGGCCGCGGTCGCCGGGCTCAGCTCACGATGGCAGGCGTCTTGGGTTCGTGGTGTGTCCGGGCCAGGACGGTCAGGCCGACGATCGTCGCGGCCAGCCCCGCGAAGCCCACCGCACCGCCCGCGATCCCGAGGCGCAGGTGTTCACCGAGCAGCACGATCCCGATGGTGGAGGCCGTGACGGGGTCGACGATGGTGCAGGTGGCCAGCGGCGCGCCGAGCCCACCGTCGCGGTAGGCGGCCTGGATCATCAACATGCCCGTGACGGCGAAGAACGCGCAGGCGATGATCGGAATCAGAATGGGACCATCGCCCGCGACCACGAGTCTGGCCATTGCCGACGCGAAGCCGAAGCACGCCGCCGACCCGATGGCCCGCACAACGGGGGCGGCCTTGCGTGGCAGGCGCATGCTCACCACGACACAGAGGATCAGGACGGCCAGGCAGCCGCCGACCGCGATCAGGAGCTCGACCGGCGGAACGGCGGGCGGCGGCACGTGGCGCGGCGCCAGCGTCAGCACCGCCAGCAGCCCGACCACCACGGCTCCCGCCGCGGCCCACTCCGCGCGGAGGACCTTGCGCTGCCCGAACCACGCCCCCAGCGGCAGCGCGAGGACCAGCGCGGAAACCCCCAACGGCTGGACGAGCGTCAGGGGCCCGAACCGGAGCGCGACGACGTGCAGGGTGGCGCCTGCCACCGTCGACGTGACGGCCAGCCACCACCGCGGCCTGCGCAACAGGTTGAAGATCAGCTCAAGGCCGTGCTTGTCGTGGCGGGACGCCTCCCGCTGCTGCAACACCGCGGCGAGGGCGTAGCACATCGCCGAGACCAGCGCGATGACGATCGCTGTCAGGTGTTGCACGTCTCCACGTTAGAGGGCCGCCCCCGTTCTGCGTACACGAAGGTGGCGGGTCGGCCCACAGAACTCTCACAGAGTGGGCACAGGACGACGACAGAGCCGTCGATGACGGTGGATCCCGACGCCGCACACCGACATCGGGAGACCCTGTGAGCACCGCGACGCTGTCGCCGACCCGCCCGGCACCGGGCACCGAACCTGGACGCCATCGCGCGGCGCCGCCACCGACCGCTTCGTGGTGGCGTCGGACGCTGCGCGGACCTGCCGACCAACCCGCGTGGATCCGGCAGGCCCTGCTCGTCCTGTTGGCGGGCACCGCGGCGCTCTACCTGTGGAACCTGTCGGCGTCCGGCACCGCGAACGAGTTCTACGCGGCCGCCGTGCAGGCTGGTACGACGTCGTGGAAGGCGTGGCTGTTCGGGTCGCTCGACTCCGGCAACGCGATCACGGTAGACAAGCCGCCCGCGGCGCTGTGGGTGATGGTGGCGTCGGCCCGGATCTTCGGGTTCTCCTCGTGGAGCCTGCTGGTGCCTCAGGCGTTGATGGGCGTCGCCTCGGTCGGCCTGCTGTTCGGCGCGGTGCGCCGGTGGGCTGGTCCGGTCGCCGGACTGGTCGCGGGCGCCGCGCTCGCACTCACCCCGGCGGCGGTGTTGATGTTCCGGTTCGACAACCCCGACGCGATGCTCACCTTGCTGCTCGTCGCGGGCGGCTATGCCGTGGTTCGCGCTGTGGACGCAGTGTCGACGAGGTCCGCAACGTGGTGGCTGGTCGCCGCGGGCGCCGCTGTGGGCTTGGGCTTCCTGACCAAGATGGGGCAGGCGCTGCTGGTCGTGCCCGCGTTCGGGCTCGTCTACCTGGTGACCGGGCCGACGCGGCTGCGGACGCGCATCCTGCAGCTGCTCGCCGCGCTGGCCGCGATGGTCGGCTCAGCAGGCTGGTTCATCGCGCTGGTGGAGCTGTGGCCCGCCGCGGACCGGCCCTACATCGGTGGCTCGACGAACAACTCGCTGCTCGAGCTCGCGCTGGGCTACAACGGCATCGGGCGGTTGTTCGGCGAAAACGGCACCGGCGGTGGGGATGGCGGTGTCTTCGGCGGTGGCGCAGGCGGTGCGAACGGCTCCTTCGGCGGCGCCGCGGGCATCACGCGGCTGTTCACCGGCGAGATCGCGCTGGAAGTCTCCTGGCTGCTGCCTGCCGCTCTGATCGTGACGGCGGCCTGCCTCTGGGTGACGCTGCGCGCCCCCCGGACCGACCGGCTTCGTGCCGCGATGCTGCTGTGGGGCGGTTGGACGCTGGTCACCGGCCTGGTGCTCAGCTTCATGAGCGGCACGATGCACCCGTACTACACGGTCGCGCTGGCGCCGGGCATCGCCGCGCTCGTCGGGATCGGGACGGTCGCGCTGTGGCGACGTCGGGCGTCGATCGTGCCTCGGGGGGCGCTGGTGGCGGCCGTGGCCGCCACCGCGGCCTGGGACTTCGTGCTCTTGGCGGGCTCGGGTGAACCGTTCGCCTGGGTGCGCTGGATCGTGCTCGCCTCGGGTCTCGTCGCCGTTGCCGGGTTGGTGGCAGGCTCGATGCGGCGCATCGTGGTCGTCGGCCTCGCGGCGGCGGCGCTGACGGGGCTGGTGGGCACGGGCGCCTATGCCGTGACGACCGCGGCGACGGCGCACACCGGGTCGATCCCCTCGGTGGGGACGTCGGCGAGCGCGATGGGCGGTCCTGGCGGTGGCGACTTCGGTGGCGACTTCGGGGGCGACTTCGGCGGCGACTTCGGCGGCACGGGCGCCGGTACCCCGCCCATGAGCGGTGGCGGCGCGGGCGGGGCGACGAGTACTGAGCTGACCGCGTTGCTGAGCACGACCAGGTCGACGTGGTCGGCGGCCGTGTCCAACTCGCAGAGCGCAGCGTCGTTGGAGCTGGCGAGCGGCACCGCGGTGATGTCGACGGGTGGCTGGTCCGGCACGGACGCGGCCGTGACGCTGACGCAGTTCCGGGCTGACGTCGCCGCAGGCGAGATCCACTACTACGTCGCAGACAATCGGGGCGGCGGTCCCGGCGGCGGGTCGGACAGCACCAGCGCGGAGATCGCAGCGTGGGTCCAGAAGACCTTCGGCTCGACCACGGTCGGCGGACAGCAGGTCTACGACCTGACCTCGCCGATCGCGGGATAGCCGCGCTGCGTCCGTTTCACCGCGCAATTAGACGTCGAACGGATAGAGTTTGCCGGTGTCCGGTTCCGCGCCCACCCCGATCGGCCTTCTGCTCGCAGGCGTGGCCCGCGACGTCGGCCGGGCTTTCGACGCGGCGCTGTCCGAGGCAGGCGGCTCTCGTCCGACGTGGCTGGTGCTGCTCGCGCTGAAGTCCCGCCCGTCCGCGAACCAACGCGAGCTGGCCGCCGCCGTCGGCATCCAGGATGCGACGCTGACCCACCACCTCAACGGCATGGAGGCCGACGGGCTGCTCACCCGGCACCGCGACCCGACCAACCGGCGGGTGCACGTGGTCGAGCTGACCGCGGCAGGCGAGGAGGCGTTCCACAGGCTGCGCGCTGTCGCCCATGCCTACGACAAGCGGTTGGGCGCAGGCTTCACCGAACCCGACCAGGCCACCCTGCGCGTGCTGCTGCGGCGGCTGCGGGCCAACGTGGCGGAACCCGTAGACCTGAACCTCTGACGGTGAGTCGTGCACTTGGGCACGCCGGGTTGGGCGTCTTGCCCCGGTCAGTCGTGCATCCCGACACGGCGAGTCCGGCGATTCGGCACGGTAGGTCGCGCGTCTCGGCAAGGTGAGTCGTGCACCCCGACACGGTGAGTCGTGCGTCTCGCCCCGGTGAGTCCGGCGATTCGGCACGGTGAGTCATGCGTCTTGGCACGGTGGGTGGAGCAAGGCGGCGAGGTGGCCGACTCGGCGTGCCCAGGTTCCGGATTCGCCGTGCTGAGATGCACGACTCACCAGGGCAGGTTGGCGGGCTCGGCGTGGCCAGCTGCACGACTCACTGGGCTGAGACGCCCGACTCGGCGTGCCCAGGTGCACGACTCACCGGAGCGGGTCGCGCGACTTACCGTGCCGAATCGCCCGACTCGCCGTGCCCAGCTGCACGACTCACCGTGGCGATGTGGTGGCGGATGTGGTGGGCGAGCAGGTCGGGGCGGTGGCGCACCACCCAGTGGCCGCCGTCGATCTCGCGCACCGTGAGGTCGTCGGTGAAGGGCTCGGCGCTGCGCTGCAGCGCGGGGGTCACGTAGCGGTCGTTGCGGGGCACGAGCACCAGCACGGGCACGGTCGTCCGCCGGGCCTGCGGCGTGGCCATCCGCCGTGCGATGTTCTCGCGGTAGAGCGCCAGTCCGTTGACCGCGTTCTGGACGACGGGCAGCGGCACCCCCTGCGACCGAGCCACCACGCGCCCGAGCAGGCCGGAGCGCCAGGCGAGCTCGGGCAGGACGGGCAGCCGGAACGCCGCCGTGTACCACGAGCACAGCGCCTGCCGGGCGATCTCACGCCGCACACCGGGGCCACGTCGGCGAAACCAGACGGCGGCGTGGTCGAGACACGGCCCGGAGATCGACGTGTAGGAGGCGATCCGGCCGGTGAACCGGGCGTCGGTCACGGCGTGCCACGCCTGGATCGCGCCCCAGTCGTGCCCCAACAGGTGCACCGGGCGGCCTGGACTCAGGTTGTCGAGCACGGCGGCCAGATCGTCGGCCAACTGGTCGAGGCGATAGCCCGCACGGGTCGACGGGGCGCCGGACGCGCCTGCGCCGCGGACGTCGTAGGTGGCCACGCGGTGGTCGACGGCCAGATCGGCCGCGATCCCGTCCCACACTGAGTGGTCGTCGGGGTAGCCGTGGACCGCGACCACCGTCGGGCCCCCGACCCCACCGCCGACCCCACCGCCGACCCCACCGCCGACCCCGCCCCCTCCCCAGCTCTGGACCGCGAGCCGGACCCCGTCGCGCGCCGTGACGACGCCGTCGGTGATCATGGAACCAGCGTAGAGCCCGCACGGCCCTCCGGCGTTATCCTCAACGGTCATGCCCGCCGTCCGCGCATCCCCGCCGTGGCGGCGGGGCGCCCGGACGGGTGCCGACGCGATGGCGACGCTCGGGGCGGGCCGCAAGATCGCGGGCGACCTGCGGTCAGGGCTGGCCGGACCAGGCGTCGGGGCGGCGGCGGGCCGACTGCGGGCGCTCCTCGGGGTGTCCGCGGTCGGGATCGGCGGCCTGGACGGCGAGCCGGTCTGGTCGGGACCCGTACCGGAGGCCGGGGCCGAGCTCGTGGAGCGGGTGCGCGAGCGCGACGCCCGGGTCGCCCGCGACGGCGTCACCGCGCTGCCCGTGCACGTCCGCGACGGGCTGGCGGGCGTCGTCGTCATCGACGGCGACGTGCCGAGCGCGGCGGCGCGGGAGGCCGCGGCCTGGGTGGGCGAGGCGTTGGAGAGAGCACAGCTGGAGGCGTCCGCCGTGGTGGCCGAGCAGGCAGAGCTGCGCGCGCTGCGCGCGGAGATCTCCCCGCATTTCATCTACAACAGCCTCACGACGATCGCGTCGTTCGTCGACTCCGACCCCGAGCGGGCCCGCGACCTCATGCTCGACTTCGCCGCCTACACCCGCCACAGCCTCGCCCGGCACGGCGACTACACGACGGTGTCGGGCGAGTTCGCCGCCATCGAGGCCTACCTCGCGCTGGCCCGCGCCGTGCACGGTGACAAGCTGCGGGTCCAGGTGCGCATCGCGCCGGAGATCCTTCCCGTCGCGGTGCCCTACCTGGCCCTGCAGCCACTCGTCGAGAATGCCGTGCGCCACGGCGTCGAGGCGACCGGTCGCGGGGGGCTCGTGCAGGTGGCGGGCGAGGCGCAAGGGAGCGAGTGCGTGATCACAGTCGAGGACGACGGACCGGGGATGGACCCGGTCTACGCCGCCGAAGTGCTGGCCGGACGTGGACGGCCGGGCCACCTGGGGCTGGTCAACGTCGACCGCAGGCTGCGCGCTGTGTTCGGGCCCGGATACGGACTGGTCATCGAGACAGCGCCGGAAGCGGGCACCCGGGTCGTGCTCCGCCTGCCACGCTTCCAGCCAGGGGTGGTGGCGAGGTGATGGCTCGTGCGTGGAAAACGTTGTTCTGGCGACTCTTTCCGTGCACGGTCGGCGAAGCCGCATGAGGGTACTGGCCGTCGACGACGTCGCTCCTGCCCTCGACGAGCTGCGCCGCCTGCTGCTCGCCTCGGCGGGCGTCGACGACGTCGCGACCGCGCCCGATGCGCTCACCGCGCTGCGGCTGTTGCAGGGCCGCCGGTTCGACGTGGTGTTCCTCGACATCGCCATGCCCGCCATGGACGGCATGGAGCTGGCGTCGCTGCTCTCGCGGATGACCGACCCGCCCGCCATCGTGTTCGTGACCGCCTTCGACGAGCACGCCGCGGCGGCTTATCAGATCGGCGCCGTCGACTACCTGCTCAAGCCCTTCGACCGGGAGCGCTTGGCCGCGGCGCTCGACCGGGTGCGCCGCTTCACCGGCCCCGACCCGCTGCCGCGTCCACCCGCGGACGCCCTCGCGGCGGTGCCCGTCGAGCTGGGCGGCCGGACGCGCTTCGTGCGCCGCGACGACGTGCGCTTCGCCGAAGCGCAGGGTGACTACGTGCGCCTGCACACGCCCGACGGCTCCCACCTGCTGCGCATCCCGATCTCCCGGCTCGAGACGCACTGGCGCGACGCGGGGTTCGTGCGCGTGCACCGCGGCTTCCTGCTCGCCGTCGCGCGGGTCCGGGAGCTGCGCAGCGACATCGCGGGCGGCCTGCTGGCGCACACCGACGTCGGCGACGTGCCGGTGAGCCGCCGCCATGCCCGTGAGCTGCGCGAGCGACTCCTCGACGCCGCCACCAAGGGAGCCTTCGAATGAACCCGGCCCGACACCGCGGGGGCACGTGGTGAGCAGGCACAAGCGCGTAGCGGTCGCGAGCCCGCAGACGCGCCTGGCCATGGCGCGCCGGTCCGTGGCCGGGGCCGAGCCGCCGCACCTGGCCCGCGCCGACCTCGAGCGGGCTCGCCGGGTCCACCGGGTCCAGCTGCGCACGGCGCTCGTCGCGCTCGGGCTGCTCACCGCCGTCGTCGTCGGGCTGCCGCTCCTGCTGTCCTGGCTTCCCTGGCTGGACGACGTGCGCTTCTACGGGATCCCGGTGTCGTGGCTGGCGGTCGTGCTGCTTCCCTACGTCGCGCTGGTCTCGATCGCCGCGGTTCAGCTGCGCCGGGCCGAGCGGATCGAGGCCGCGGACCGCCGCGACGACGGAGAGCCGCTGTGATCGGCTCCGCGATCCTGCTCGTCGTCGCGGCCACCCTGCTCATCGGCGCGCGCGGGGTCGCCGCGATGCGCAGCACGTCGGACTTCCTCGTGGCGTCCCGGCGCATCTCGCCTGCCTTGAACGCGGCGGCGGTGTCGGGGGAGTACCTGTCGGCGGCCTCGTTCCTCGGCGTCGCGGGGCTCGTCGTCAAGGACGGCATCGGCGCGCTGTGGTACCCGGTGGGGTTCACCGCGGGCTACGTGGCGATGCTCGCGCTGGTCGCCGCGCCGATGCGGCGCACGGGCGCGCTGACCGTGCCGGACTTCGCCGAGGCTCGCCTCGGCGCGCGGCGCCTTCGGACGCTGTCCGCCGTGGTCGTGCTCGTGATCGCCACGCTCTACCTGGTGCCGCAGTTCAAGGCGGCCGGGCAGGTGCTGGCCGTCGTGAGCGGCACGCCGTACTGGGTCGGCGTGGTCGTCGCGGGCGTGGCCGTGAGCGTGACGCTGGCGTTGGGCGGGATGCGCGCGGCCACCTACGTGCAGGCCTTCCAGTTCGCTCTCAAGCTCCTGCTGTTCGTGGTGCCCGCAATCTGGCTGGTCGCCTCCGTGGGGCCCGGTGTGCGCGCCGCCGCGCTCAAGCCGGTCGAGTTCACGCACTTCGCGCACGCCACGCCCGTGCAATTCCGCCTCGACACCACGCTGACGGTCACCGAACCGACCACCGTCACGGTCGAGGGCGCCCCCCGCGCGCTGACGCCCGGGGTCTACCCGGTCGAGGCGGGCACGGAGTGGACGTTCCCGGCGGGCGCCGACGTGCCCGACGCCGCGGGGGCCATCGCACCGGGGGGCCCGGGGTGGGCCCGGCCGCTGCTCGACCCCGGCCGCACCGGTTTCCCCGTGCTGTCGACGCTGTCCCTGCTGATGGCGCTGGTGCTGGGCACGATGGGGCTCCCGCACATCATCGTCCGCTTCCACACCAGCCCGGACGGGCGTGCGGCCCGGCGGACCGCGGCCATCACGGTCGCGTTGCTCAGCGCCTTCTACCTGTTCCCCGCGATCTACGGAACGCTAGGTGCCGTACTGCTGCCCGAGCTGTACCTGTCAGGCGACACCGACACGGTCGTCGTGGCCCTGCCCGGGCGGGTCGACGGGAGCGTGGTCGGGGTGGCGTTCACCGCCATGCTGTCGGCAGGCGCGTTCGCGGCCTTCCTCGCCACGTCGCTCGGTCTGCTGCTCGCGCTGTCCAGCGCGGTCGCGCACGACCTGCTGCCGGGGGCGGGCCTGCGCAGGCTGCGATTGGCCCCCCTCGCGGCCGCCGTGGTGGTGGTCGCGTTGGCGTTGCCCGCGGTGAACCTCGACGTCGGCGTGCTCGTGACCTCGGCGTTCTCGGTCGCGGCCGCCACCTTCTGCCCCCTGCTGGTGCTGGGGATCTGGTGGCCGCGCCTGACGGCGAACGGGGCGGTGGCCGGGCTCGTCGTCGGGCTCGTCGCGTCCGTGGGGGCGATCGGCACCGATCTGTTCCTCGGCGCGCCGGAGGGGCTCGCGTCGATCCTGCTCGCTCAACCGGCGCTGTGGACGGTGCCGCTCGCGTTCGCCGTGATGGTCGGCGTGTCCCTGCGCGGGCGGCCGCCTGCGTGGGCGGCCGCGGCCACCCTGCGCCTGCACCTCGACGAGACGTCCGCCTGACCGTTTGTCGCGCTCGGCGACCGTTCGGCGGCCGCTGGTCGCGCTGACCCGCGGTGTGTCGTAGGCCACTTCCGCCTCCTCACGGGTCCCCCTTTTCTAGGGCCCTGCAGACCGAGTTCGAGGAGGAAGCGTGAGCACGACCGACCCGTCACCGCCGCCGGAGGTCCGGGACTGGGAGTCCGTCCAGTCCTCTCCGGAGTTCCAGGACCTGCGCCACCGGCTCCGTTCGTTCGTCTTTCCCGTCACCGGCCTGTTCCTGGCCTGGTACCTGCTCTACGTGCTGCTCGCGACCTACGCGCCCGCCTTCATGTCGGCCAAGATCAGCGGCAACATCACCGTCGGGCTGATCTTCGGACTGCTGCAGTTCGTCTCGACGTTCGCGATCACGATCTGGTACGTCCGGTTCGCCGACCGGCGGCTCGACCCGCTCGCGACGCAGCTGCGCGAGGAGCTCACGGACGGGGAGCAGAAGTGACCCTCGCGGCAGGCGTGGCGGGCAGCAGCCCCGTCCTCAACATCGTGATCTTCCTCGTCTTCGTGGCGATCACGCTCGCGATCGTGGTCAGGGTCAGCAGGCGCGCCAAGGGTGGTGCCTCGGACTTCTACACCGCTGGCGGCGGCTTCACCGGCCAGCAGAACGGCATCGCGATCTCCGGCGACTACCTGTCGGCGGCGTCCTTCCTCGGCATCGCGGGCGCGATTGCGCTTTACGGATACGACGGCTTCCTGTACTCGATCGGCTTCCTGGTGGCGTGGCTCGTAGCCTTGCTGCTCGTGGCCGAACTGCTGCGCAACACCGGCCGGTTCACGATGGGTGACGTGCTGGCGTTCCGCATGCGGCAGCGCCCCGTCCGCGCGGCAGCGGCGGTTTCGACGTTGGTCGTCTCGTTCTTCTACCTGCTCGCACAGATGGCGGGCGCAGGCGGACTCGTGGCGCTCCTGCTGAACGTGACGTCGAAGGCCGGGCAGTCGCTCGTCATCGCGGTCGTCGGCGTCATCATGATCGCGTATGTGTTGATCGGCGGCATGCGCGGCACGACCTGGGTGCAGATCATCAAGGCCGCGCTGCTCATCATCGGCGCTGCGATAATGACGTTCTGGGTGCTCGCCATCTACGGCTTCAACTTCTCCGCTCTGCTCGGCGACGCCGTGGCCAAGGGCGGGGAGGCGGGCGCCAAGCTGCTCGGGCCGGGCGCGCAGTACGGCAAGTCGGGCCTCACCAAGCTGGACTTCATCTCGCTGGCCATCGCGCTCGTGCTGGGCACCGCAGGCCTGCCGCACATCCTGATGCGCTTCTACACCGTGCCGTCGGCGAAAGAAGCCCGGCGCTCGGTGCAGTGGGCGATCGGCCTGATCGGGGTGTTCTACCTGTTCACGCTCGTGCTCGGCTACGGGGCAGGAGCACTGGTCGGGCCCGCGGCGATCAACGCGGCGCCCGGCAAGGCCAACTCCGCCGCTCCGCTGCTGGCCTACGCGCTCGGCGGCACCGTGCTGCTGGGCCTCATCTCCGCCGTCGCGTTCGCGACCATTCTGGCCGTCGTCGCGGGGCTGACGATCACCGCGTCGGCATCGTTCGCGCACGACATCTACGCGAACGTGATCAAGAAGGGCGCGGTCGACGGCAAGAACGAGGAGGTCAGGGTCGCGCGCTTAACCGCGGTCGTCATCGGAATCGTGGCGATCCTCGGTGGCATTCTCGCGAACGGGCAGAACATCGCCTTCCTGGTCGCATTGGCGTTCGCCGTCGCCGCGTCGGCCAACCTCCCGACGATCCTCTACTCGCTGTTCTGGAAGCGGTTCAACACCTCGGGCGCGCTCTGGAGCATCTACGGCGGCCTGGCGATCACGATCGTGCTGATCGTGTTCTCGCCGGTGGTGTCGGGCAAGAAGGACGCGGAGGGCCACCTCACCGCGTCGATGATCCAGGGCGTCGACTTCCACTGGTTCCCGCTGGACAACCCGGGCATCGTCTCGATCCCGCTGTCGTTCCTGCTGGGATACCTCGGCGCCGTGCTGAGCAAGGACAAGGCCGACCCGGCCCTGTACGCCGAGATGGAGGTGCGCGCGCTGACCGGCGTCAATGCGGTCAAGTCCACCGTGCACTGATTCTTTCGACCGCAGGGCTTACCGGGTGGGCAGGGTTTCCTGCCCACCCGGTCCGCGTTTCGTAAGCATGAAGAGGAGTCCCCTGGCCGAACCAAGTCGCGATAGTGGACGTATTACCAAGCAGGAAACCCACCGCACCTATGGAGATCGCCATGACCACCACCAGCACCCTCAGCGGGCGTGATCGCGCGATTCTGCGGGCGGTGGCGGCGGGCGGAGCCGAGCTTGCGCTCGGCAGCGAGCCGGACCTGTTTCTCGACGGGCGGTGCTGCTGCGACCAGTCGGCCGTGCACCGCCTCGTGCGCGAGGGCCTCATCGCCGCAGCCGTGCTCGGCTGGGTCGGTCAGCGCGTTCCCGCAGGTATCACCCCTGTGGGCAGGCAGGTGCTCGGCGCAGCACCGGTCGTCGCGGCGTGACCGAGGCCTCTGCACTAGGTTCGGCGGCGTGACCGGCCGCGACGATCAGGACGACCAGGACGACCTGGACGACACCGCCCAACTCGACTACTCGGACACCTTGGACGACCGGGATGTCAAAGACCCGCTCGACGAAGGCATCTCGCCCCCCGAACGCCCCTGGGCCGTCAACGACTGGGGCACCACGGCAAGCGAGGAGGCGGGACACGAGGACCTCGACCACCGCCTCGCCCGCGAGCTGCCCGACGTCGACGCCGAGGAGGACGCGGACGGCGACGGCATCGGGGACAGCGCCGACACCGACGGCGAGGCCTGGGACGACCAGGTCGGCGAGGACCGTGCGGGCAGGCTCGTCGCCGACGACGAGGGCGGGGTCCGCGACGACGACCCTGACGCCTGGGCCGAGGACGTCGGCATCGACGGCGCAGGCGCGTCCGCGGAAGAGGCCGCCGTGCACGTGGTGGACGAGGACGCGTAGGGCGGTCCAGGCGCAGGCACACACCCCCGGTGGCCCGCACACACCTCCCGCGGTGTGCGCGCCCCGCGCGCGGTGTGTGCGGCCCCGCGGCGGTGTTTGTGCGAGCGGCCTCAGGCGAAGAAGGTGCGGAGGTCCTCGGCCAGCAGTTCCGGAGCCTCCATCGCCGCGTAGTGGCCGCCCTTGTCGAAGTGGCTCCGGTGGCGGACAACACCTCGATGCTGGTCACGGGGTCGGACAGCCTCGAGGTGCTGGCGGTCTACATCGGCATGCTGGGACTCGACTTCCGGGTCGACGGGCCGCCCGCGCTGGTCGAGCACCTCCGGCGGGTAGGTGAGCGGTACGCCCGCGCTGTGGCTACCTGACCATCAGCGCGCGTACCAGACCCGCCGCGCGCCTGCGCGTCGGCACCGCGACCCGACGGTGCAGCACGGAGTATCCCGCGCGCTCGATCTCGTCGAGGATGCCGCGGTACAAGGTGAACGCGCAGCCGACGCAGGCGCGCGACACCGGCTCCAGCATCCCTACCCCCGGCGCCGCCCGTCGGTAGATCGCCTGGGTGTGGGCGACGAAGTGGGCGAGCGCGCGGGTGACACGGGCGTCGGCGCGACGTGTCCGCCGTGACCACAGGAGCAGGTCGCGGTCGACGCCGAAGACGGCCAGCTCGTCGGCGGGCAGGTAGATCCGGCCGCGGTCGAGGTCCTCGCCGATGTCGCGCAGGAAGTTGGTGAGCTGGAACGCGACGCCGAGCGCCGCGGCGGGGGGCTCGGCGTGGACGCGCGGGACGACGGTGCCCAGCACCGGCAGCATCTGCAGGCCGATGACCGCGGCCGAGCCGTGCACGTAGCGGTCGAGATCGGCGAGGCTCGCGTAGTCGTGGATCTCGGTGTCCATCCGCATCGACGCGAGGAAGTCGGTGAAGTGCGCGCGGTCGATGCTGTAGCGGCGGGCGGTGTCGGCCAACGCCGCAAGCACCGGATGGGCAGCGGGGCCGCCGTCCAGGGCCGTGCTCAGCTGGGCGGCGAGCAGGTCGAGCTGGGTGGCCTTCTCGGCCGCAGGCCTGCCGTCGCCCATGTCGTCGACGATCTCGTCCGCGTAGCGCGCGAAGCCGTAAAGCGCGTGCACCGCGGGACGACGGGCGCGCGGCAGCAGCCGGGTGGCCAGGAAGTAGGTGCGCCCGTGGTGGGCGTTGAGCCCTCGACAGGCGGCGTAGGCGGCGCGCAGTCCGGGATCGGCTATCCCGGCCGCGTCCAGCTCAGCCTGCGCGCTGCTCGGCACCGGCGGGGGCGGGAGTGGCGCCCGGGTCGACGTCGGTGGGTAGGGAGGGCGCAGCGACGGCGTCGACGGGTTCCACGGAGCCAGGAGTCTCGGCGCCGGACTTTCCCGGGCTGGTCGTCGCCGGGCTGGTCGTCGCCGGGCCTGCGGCCGCCGGGGGGGCGGGCGCGTCCGCGGCTGCTGCGGCGACGCGGTGCCGGGCGGCGAGCCGGAGCGGGTCCGGGTGCACGAGGGACCAGGCCGCGAGCACGGCCACAGCCAGGCATCCTGCGAGGTAACCCCAGTTGTAGAGGGCGTCCTCGCCGTTGGGGTAATAAACGACGACCAGCATCAGCGACACGACGACCAGGTACTGCAGGCCGCGGATCGTCCACGCCGTCATGGCCAGGAGCGCCATGCCCCAGCTGACGTACCAGGGCAGCGTCGCCGGGCCGAGGACCGCGGCGGCGAAGAGCACGATGCCCGCCCGCCGAATCGTGTCCGGGCCGCCGTCGCGCGCCGCCCACCACTGTCGGACCGCGATCAGCAGCAGCACGACGGCGCCGATCACCCGGAAGATGTTGATGAACAGCTGCATCGATCCGCCGAACAGGAACGCGATCCCGCCGACGATCTGGCCGAGGGCCGTGGGGATCGACATCCAGTTGACGATCATCGAAGGGGCGCTGAGCGCGGGCAGCCAGCCGAGGTCGACCCCGGCGACGAGCGTGCAGGCGCCGAAGACGACCACGAACACGGCGACGCCCGCCGCCGTGGCCTTGGCGATGCGGGTCCAGCGCGAGCCCGTCATGTCGGCGGCCCAGACCAGCACGAGGAACGGGAGAGCGAGCCCCGCGGTCGCCTTGACGGCCATCGCCAGTGTGACGAGCGCGATACCGCCCGCATGCCGACCGCGCAGCGCAAGCAGCGAGCCCGCGGCCAGCAGCCCGACCACCAGCAGGTCGTTGTGCCCGCCGCCGATCATGTTGACGACCATCATCGGGTTGGCGACCACGATCCACAGTGCCAGCGGGACGCGCCCGCCGAGCCGCCGGGTCAGCTCGGGCAGCGCCCAGACGAGCAGCACCAGCCCTGGCAGCAGTGCGAGGCGCATCAGCAGCACGCCCGCGATGATGTTGTTGCCGATCAGCCACGCAACGGACTTGGCGATGATGATGAACAGCGGCCCGTAGGGCGCGGGGGTGTCCTGCCAGAAGTAGTGGACGTTGTCGGTGAGGATGCCCGGCATCGCGTCCGGCCCGACGGCGTAGGGGTCGAAGCCGTGCAGGGGGAGTGCGCCCTGGGCGAGGTAGCTGAAGATGTCGCGCGTGAACAGCGGCGGCGCCAGCAGCAGTGGCGCGGTCCAGACGGCGGCGGTGGTGAGCACCGCCCGGCCGCCGACCCGGTTGCCGAGCACGTCGCGGCCGAGCATGATCCACGCCCACGCCATCAGCCCGACCCCGGCGTACATGAGCGTGGTGGCGAGATCGTGGCCGTGGCCGTAGCGCCAGAACCCGATCGGCGAGTTCGTCATGAGCGGGTCGCGGACGAGCACACCGCCCGCGCCGAAGCCGCCGACCAGCAGCAGCACCGATGCGAGCAGGCCCAGGAGCAAGGGGCGTCGCGGCGGGTTGCCGAACCGGGCGGTGCGGTGAGCGTCGATCGGTGACGGCTCGGAGCGGATGTCGGGGTCGACCGGTGCAGAGGCGCTCATGACGCGATCCATGCTCCCACGGCCGGGCTCGCTCGGCAGAATGGCCCCTCCGGTCAGCCGGTGATCCGCTGCGCGGCGAGTTTGCCGCTCAGCACCACCGGGGGGATGCCGACGCCGGGCGTCGTGCCGCAGCCCGCGAGGACGGCGTTGGCCACGCCGGGCACCAGGTTGCCGGTGCGGAAGGGCCCGGTCTGCGCGAGCGTGTGCGCAGCCGAGAACGGGGTGCCCGCCGCCATACCGTCGGCCGCCCAGTCGGCAGGCGTCACCAGCCGGGAGATCTCGATGTCGCCCGCGATGTCGGTGAGCCCGGGGTGCGCCCGCTTCGCCAGCACGTCCAGCAGCTCGTCGCGGTAGGCGGGCGCGACCCGCGGCCAGTCGATCGGACCGCGCTCGAGGTTGGGACACGGCGCCAGCACGAACAGCAGGTCGGAGCCGTCGGGCGCCAGCGTCGGGTCGGACGCGGTCGGGCGGGTGACCAGCAGCGAGGGATCGCTCATCAGCCTGCCCGCTCTGATGATCTCGTGGAACGTCTGCTCCCACGCCGCGCCGAAGGAGATCGTGTGGTGGGCCGCCTCGGGACGACGGCTGCGCATGCCCGCGTGCAGCACGACCGCACTCGGCGACCACCGGATCGGGACCGGGCGCCGCCGCCTGCCGACCAGCTCGTCGACGACGGGCAGGTCCGGGGTCAGCACCACCGCGTCGCAGCCCAGCCGCTCGGTGGACCCGCTCGGTTCGGCGGTCGACCGGTGCCGCAGCGCGGTGACGCGCCCGCCCTGCTGCGCCAGACCGGTGACCGTGCGGCCGTAGTGGATCTGTGCCCCCGCCGCCGTCGCCGCATCGGCCAAGGCCTGCCCGACAGACCGCATGCCGCCGCGCGGGAACCAGACGCCCGCGACGGTGTCCATGTAGGCGATGACCCCGTACGCGCCGAGCGCCTGGCGCGGTGCGACGCCCGCGTAGAGCGACTGGAAGGAGAAGATCCGCTGCAGCCGCTCGTCGGGGAGGAAACGGGCGACCCGCGGGCCGAGCCTGCCGAACCCGCCGAGCCGGACCAGGCGCGCCAGGTCCGGTCCCAGCAGCGAAAGGGGGGAGTCCATGTTCGCGCCGATGAAGGTGTCGATCTCCGTGCGGTACAGCTCGGTGAGCCAGCGGCGCAGCTCGCGGTAGCCGGACGCGGCCGAGGGTCCGCACACCGCGGCGATCTCGGCTTCCATCGCGGCAGCGTCGGTGTGGACGTCGATGGTGGATCCGTCGGCGAAGTGCGCCCGGTAGGCCGGGTCCAGAGCCACCAGGTCGAGCCGGTCGGCGAGCTTCTCGCCGACGGCCGCGAACGCCTCGTCGAGCAGCTCGGGCATGGTGAGCACGGTCGCGCCGGTGTCGACCAGGAAGGTGCCGTGTTCGGTGGGGAGGTCCAGCCGACCGACGCGCCCTCCGGGGTGTTCGGCCCGCTCGACGACGGTGACCTGCCGACCCGCTCCGAGCAGGTGCAGAGCGGCCGTCAGCCCGGAGATTCCCGCGCCGACGACCACGACGTGATCGGTGGCGCCACGGACAGTGCGCATCAGCGACGGCGCCTGGTCGCGGTGACCGCCAGCTCGGCCAGCTCGGTCGCCGCGCGTCCGGTGACGGGGGCCGCGGCCAGCGCGTCGAGGGCCGACCCGGTGAGCGCGGCGATCCGCTGTTCGACGGCCTGCACCGCACCGAGATCGGTCAACAGGTCGCGGGTGCGCTCGACCTGGTCGGCGGTGAGGTGGGGGTCGCCGATCGCCGCCTCGATCGCGGTGCGCGCCGCGCTGTCGCCCCGCTGTTCGGCGCGTTCCATCGCGATGGCGAGCAGGAGGGTGCGTTTGCCTTCGCGAAGGTCGTCGCCCGCGGGTTTGCCGGTGACCGCGGGGTCACCGAATACCCCTAACAGGTCGTCGCGCAGCTGGAACGCCACGCCGATGTCCGCGCCGAAGCGCCGGTAGCCGTCGACCAGCTCCGGCGGTGCGCCCGCCAAGGCCGCGCCGAGGTGCAGCGGGCGCTCGACGGTGTAGGCGGCGGTCTTGTAGCGGTCGATGCGCAGCGCGGCGCCCTCTGAGGTGTCGCGGGTGGCCTGGTGGAGGACGTCGAGGTACTGGCCGCCGAGCAGCTCGGTGCGCATGAAGCGCCAGGGCGCACCGGCGCGCGCCATCGTCTGCGGCGGCAGCCCGCAGGTGTGGAACATGTCGTCGGCCCACACCAGCGCCAGATCGCCGAGCAGGATGGCCGCCGCCGCACCGAACCGCGCGGGCTTGCCGTGCCAGCGTGCCTCGGCGTGCTTGCGGGCGAAGGCCACGTGCACGGTCGGCTTGCCCCTGCGCAGCGCGGAGGCGTCCATGAGGTCGTCGTGGACGAGCGCGCACGCTTGGAGCAGCTCCAGCGAGCTCACGGCGCGCAGCACGGACAGCGCCTCGGGTGCGTCGACCGAACCGCCTGCGCCGCGCCAGCCCCACCAGGCGAACGTGGGGCGGATGCGCTTGCCGCCGCCCAGCACGAACGCGCTCAGCTCGTCGGCCGCCGCCGCGTAGTGCGGGTCGATAGCCGACGCCTCCGCCGTGCGTGCTTCCAGGAAAACGGCAAGGGCCGCCTCGATGCCGCCGGTCAGCCCGACGTCGGTCGGGCCGGGCTCACCGGGGCTCGACGCCGCCGCGGTGTCGAGAGTGCCGGTGTGCGTCACGCCACCGAGGGTATCGGGGGAGCCGCATAGCGGCGCGTCGACGCTGTGGTGCGCCTAGGCTGGCGGCCATGCGGACGGCCCCGAAGATCACCTCGCGCATGTCCGCCGACCGCCCGGTGTTCTCGGTGGAGTTCTTCCCACCGAAGGACGCGGCGGGCGAGGTCGAGCTGTGGCAGGCCATCCGCAGGTTGGAGCCGCTCGACCCGGCGTTCGTCTCCGTCACCTACGGCGCGGGCGGCTCCCGCCGCGACCGCACGATCGCGGTGACGGGGCGGATCGCCACCGAGACCACGCTGGTGCCGATGGCGCACCTCACCGCCGTTTCGCACTCGATGGCGGAGCTGCGGCAGGTGATCGGCGCTTACGCGGCGGCGGGCATCCCGAACATCCTCGCCGTGCGCGGGGATCCTCCCGGCGACCCGCTGGGGGAGTGGATCGCACATCCGCAGGGCGTCAGCTATGCCGAGCAGCTCGTGGCGCTGGTCAAGGAGTTGGGGGACTTCTGCGTCGGGGTCGCCGCCTTCCCGTACGGCCACCCGCGCTCGCCCGACCCCGACTCGGACCTGCGCTATCTGCTCGACAAGATCCGCGCGGGTGCGGACTTCGCAATCAGCCAGCTGTTCCTGGAGCCCGACGGCTTCCTCCGGCTGCGCGACCGACTGGTCGCTGCGGGCTGTGTCGCGCCCCTCTTTCCGGGCATCATGCCGCTGACCACGGTGCGCATCCTGCAGCGCGGACCGGAGCTCTCCGGTGCACCTCTGCCCGCCGAGCTCGCCGAGCGGATGGCTCGGCACACCGACGATCCGAAGGCGTTCCGGGCGGCGGGCATGGAGGAGACCCAGCGACTGTGTGAGCGGCTGCTCGCCGAGGGCGTGCCCGGACTGCACTTCTGCACGTTGAACAGGTCGAAGGCGACGGTGGAGCTGGTGGAGCGACTCGGTCTCGGCGCGCGTCGCCCGGTCGCCGTCAGCGGTTCGGCGGCCTGACCACGGGGTTGCGCTCCCGGTGGGCGGCGAGCACCACGAGCAGCGCTGCGAGCGCGACGACGCCGCCGAGGCCGATCGTCCAGTTCAGCGGCGACGGCGCTTCCGGATCCGCGTACGCGACCGTGGCGCTGATGTCGTCGACCTCGCCCGGCGTGAACGTCCAGCTCACCGTGTCGGAGTCGGTCTCGCCGTCGGTGTCCACAATGCGGCCCGGAAAGCTCATCTTGAGCTGGAAGTCGGCCTTGTCGACCGAGACCGTCGTGAGGTCGACCGAGCCCGTCACCAGCAGCCGTCCGCCCGCACGGCGAAGGTTGAACTGCACGCGGTCGCCCGAGGGGAACGCGGCGTGGCTGAGCTCGGCGACCTGGGCGAAGGAGAGGCGCGCGAAGCGCAGCACCGACCCGGTATAGCCGTCCTGGCGGTAGGCGCTCTTGCTGACGACGCCCGTGAGGTCCGCCGGAAGGGTGACCGTGGGGCCTGCGTCGGTCGCCGACTTCGCAGGCGTGGCGAAGATCAGCTCGCCCGTCACGGTGTCGTCCGGCTGGACGGCGAGCGCAGCGCGGACTCGCGCGCATCCACCGAGCAGCGCGCTGAGCAGCAGGACGGCGAGGACGAGGAGCGCCACGGCGCGGGACCTGCGGATGACCATCGGCGCCTGCACCGGGTCATCGTGCCATTCCGCGGTCGGTCAACGGATGGCTGGTGGCTCCAGCGGCAGCGCGCGGCCGAGCACGGCGAACGGCCGCGAGTCACCGGTGAACCGGTGCTCGCGCAGGACGTCCTGGAACCCCGTGCGTCGGTACAGCCGCCAGGCGCGACCCGGCGAACGAGGGCCGTACTCCGGCGTCGACAGCAGCACCTTGGACTGGTCGACGCCGCCGAGCAGGGCGCGCAGCAGCCCTTCGCCGAGGCCCGAGCCCTGCGCGTCGGGCCGGACGTGTAGTTCGGTGAGCTCGAAGTAGTTGCGCATCCACGCCTGGCCCTCGGGAGGCGCGTTGCGCAGGCCCCGGCGCACCTCCTCGAACCACCACTGGCCGGGGCCCCCGGTGTAGCCGTAGGCGACGCCGACGAGCCCGCCCCCTTCGTCGATCCAGCCGACGGACCGCCAACCTGGTCGGTGCACGTGGTCGAGCCACAGCGCCCGGCGCTGCCGGGCGGTGCTGGGCGGGTAGCCCATCGCCGACACGTAGATCTGCAGCGCCTCGCTCAGCCGGTCGGCGAGATCGCCGGGACTGAGCGTGACGAGCTGTCGCGCCGGAGCGGTGGTCATCTCGGTATCACACCACGCGACAGCAGGTCGCGTCCCCTCGACGACGACTTGACGTCGTGGCCGGCGGGAGGTCTACTGGACGTGTCGAACAACAGTTCGATTTCGGTACCCGGTGGCTGAGCGGGGGAAGCGCTCCGCCATCGGGTTTCCACCGCATCGAAGGTCGGTCGGCTCGCCAGGGGAGGGAGCACGCAGGTGGACCACGCTGCTGACGAGCGGGCCGGACCGCGGGGTCGGATCGGCGTTTGCGGCGGTGTCGCATGACACCGCTGGGTTGGCCGTTCCGATCGCGCGGGCCCACCCCGATCCAGGTGCGGTGGAAGGACGGCGAGCCGATCGAGTTCGAACGCTCGGCCAGGCGCGGGCCGCGCTTCCTCGTCACCGGGATCCGCGAGCGCTGGATCGAGGAGTCGCCATGGCCGTTTCCATCCCCGATGCCGGTCGGCGGAGACCGCTTGCGGTGCTGGCGGGTCGAGGCCCGCTCGGCGGGCGAGCCGGACAGGCCGCCGCGGGAGTTCGTGCTGCGGATGCGGGCAGGACCCGGGGTGTGGGACCTGGTCAGGGCCGCCGAGTGAGCCGCGTCACGCCCCAGCCCCGCGAGGCCCCGGAAATGTCGGGGTCCGCGGGCAGCATGACGGAAACGAACGGAGGGAGTCCACAGATGACCACCGCCACATTCACCGACGCACTGGACGACGCGACCGCGGCCCCTGGTGCGACCGCAGCCATGATCCACGTCCAGCGCCAGGCCCCACGGCCCCTGAGCGCGCCGACGCCTCGAGCGGCCCTCGCTCTGCTGCGCCAGGCCGCTGACGGGCTGACCGAGGCCCACCGCGCGCCGGAGCCGTTGCTGCGCTATCCCGCGGCCTACCTCGCGGCGTTGCGAGCGGGCGCAGCGGTGTTGGCGCTGCGCGCCCGGCCCGCGCCTCGCCGGGGGGCCAGCCGAAGCGTCTGGCAGCTTCTCGCCGAGGTCGCGCCCGAGCTCGGCGAGTGGGCGGCCTACTTCGCCTCCTGCTCGGCCACGCGCGCCGCCGCGGAGGCGGGCATTCAGCGGCTGGTCGGGCAGCGCGACGCCGACGACCTGGTGCGCCAGGCCGAGCAGTTCCTGGACCTGGTCACCGACATCGTGACGGGCCGCTAGACCTCGTCCCGCTGCGCGGCTTCAGCGAGCCGCATGGGGGCCCAAGGGCACGGCTACCGACTGGCGGTCCGAGCGCAGGACGCGGCCGAGCAGGGTCGTGAACACGGCCGACACCTCGCGGGCGCCCGGGGTGTCCCACCGTTGGATGGGCATGCAAGCGCCTTGGGCCTGCTGGACCGCGCTGCGGTCCGGCAGCACGCCGCTGAGCACGAGGGGGCCGAACAGCTCCCGGAGCTCGGCGATCCGGTACTCGTGCTCGGTGTTGCGCGGCCGCACCCGGTTGATCAGCACACCGAGAGGTTGCAGGTCGGGGTTGCCACGCCCACGCTCGGTCTGCACCGCGTCGAACGCCCGCTGAACACCGGACACGGCGAACATCGTGGGGTCGGTCACCAGCACGGCCCGGTGGGCAGCAGCCAGCGCGCTGCGGGTCAGCTGACCCAGCGAAGGTGGGCAGTCGACGATCACGAGCCGGTAGGGCTCGTCCTCGTGGGGGTCGTCGCCGGGATCCGCAGGGCCGCCCAGCGAGCCCGAGCGCGGATCGTGCAGGCGCTGCAGCGCGCGGCTGAGCCTGCTCAGCTGCTTGTCGCTGGGATCGGGATGGTTGTGGCGCTCAGCCTGCTCGTCGCCCACGAGCACGTCCAAGCCTTCGCCCCAGCCGCTGGGCGCGATCGCGCGCTCCAGGATCGAGCGTCGCGGCTCGTCGAGCACGTCGGCCACCGTTGCCGTCGTCGGCTCGGTGTCGAGCGCGATCGTGGCGTTCGCCTGTGGATCGAGGTCCACCACCAGCGTGCGCAGGCCGTGCTGCAAGGCGGCTCCGGCCAACCCCAGCGCCACTGTGGTCTTGCCCACTCCACCCTTGAGACTCAACGTGGCGACGACCTGCACGCCGTGAACCTACCTTTCAAGTGCTCCGACTACCCTGCGCGTGTGGCAGCGGCTCGGCGAACGGCGAAATGGCCCCGGTGACGGGCGCCGGGGGAGGCCTGGGCGCCTCCGGGATCGTCGGGGACACCTGCGAGGGCCCCGCCGCCCGGTCTGCCGCCCGCCCTGTCGAGGGGGTAGCCGCAGGCCCGACCGTCACCGGCGGGTCCGCGCATCGCGCCATCGGGGTCGAGCTCGCGGCCGTGCGCCGACGCGCGCCGAACCGGGCGCCCAGGGTGCTCGACGTCGGGGGTGGGAGCGGCGCGTGGGCGGTGCCGCTCGCGAAGGCCGGGTGCGCGGTGTCCGTCGTCGACCCCAGCCCCAACGCGCTTGCCACGCTGGTGCGGCGAGCCCGCGACGCGGGCGTCCACGAACTGATCACCCCTGTGTCGGGCGACGTCGACGCGCTCGCCGACGTCGCCCCGCTCCACCACGCTGACCTGGTGTTGGGCCACGGCCTGCTGGAGGTGGTCGACGACGTCGCGTCCGCCGTGCGCGCGATGACGCGCGCCGCAGCGCCCGGCGGCGCGGTGTCGGTTCTGGTGGCGGGTCGGTTCGCGGCCGTCCTCGCGCGCACCCTCGCCGAACGGCTGGCCGAGGCGCGAGCGGTGCTCGCCG
>DASWUV010000327.1:0-3352 GCA_036401495.1 Pseudonocardia sp.
TGGCCGACCGAGATCATCGAACCAGCGGCATGAATCCTGTGGAGAGCCGGATGCGGTGAGAGTCGCACGTCCGGTTCGGAGAGCGGTCTGGGGAAACGGAGCCGGGGACGACCCGGCCACCGCGCCCCAGGCCGACTCACCATCCAGGGCGAGCTGGTCGGCCTCGGCCACACCGTCGACGCCTCCACCGTCTGGAAGATCATAAAAGACGCCGGACTCGATCCCGCGCCACGACGGTCCGGGCCGACCTGGCGACAGTTCCTCTCCGCCCAAGCCCACGCCATCCTCGCCGTCGACTTCGCCCACGTCGACACCGTCTTCGGTTCTCGGCACCCACAGGCGTGGATCGTCACCGCCCACGCTGCTTGAGCCTCATCGAAGGTCGCGGTTCGGCGTGATGCCTTCGCCTGACCGCTCACCCGCGCGGGGCTTGACGGCGCCTGCGCGGCGAGTACCGTGACCGTTGACCAGATAACAAAACTGGTCAGGAGTCGGAGGTTGTCGTGGAGCACGGCCGCGAGTCGCGCATCCTGGACGCCGCCGGCGACCTCCTGCTCGCGTTCGGCTACCGCAAGGTCACGATCGAGGACGTGGCCCGACGCGCGGAGATCGGCAAGGGCACCGTCTACCTGCACTGGTCGAGCAAGCTGGACCTGTTCGCTGCCGTGCTGGTCCGCGAGGTCGTGCAGCTCACCGCCGCGCACCTCGCGACCCTGCGCGTCGACCCCGCCGAGATCCAGCTGCACCGCACGCTACGCAACATCTTCCTGCTGGTCATGCGCCGGCCGTTGGCCCGCGCGTTCTATACCGGCGACACCGAGTTGCTCGGCGCGCTCAGCCTGGATACGAAGCTCGGCCGGCAGGTCCGGGCCGACAAGGAGCTGATCGGGCCGCCGTACCTCGCCGCGCTGCACGCCCACGGCATGCTGCTCGACGACCCGGCGACCGATCCGTCGCTGCCCTACCGGCTCTCGGCGTCGACGGCCGGCTTCTTCCTGCTGGAGCGGATGTTGCCGGACACCATCGACGTCGAGGCCAAGGCCGACGCCCTCGCCGTCACCGTCCGGCGGGCCTTCGAGCCGCTGCGTCCCCCGTCGTCGGCCGATGTCGCCGCCGCCGCGCCCGTCATCACCGGCCTCTACGAGCAGATGGTCACCGACCTCACCCGGCCCCGTCAGGAACAGCCATGAGCAGCACCGACACCCAGCGCGACCTCCCGCCCACCACCGACGACGAGCCCACTCTGCTCGCCTGGCTCGCCGCGATGCGCGAGAAGCACCCGGTCTGGCGCGACCGGTACGGCATGTGGCATGTCTTCGCTCACGACGACGTCGAGGCCGTGCTGCGGGACACGCGCGTGTTCTCCTCCGACACCGCCCGCCTGGCGCCCGCCGCGCGGAAGGCCAGCCGCGGCATGCTGACCCAGCTCGACCCACCGCAGCACCGCGCCCTGCGCCGCGTGGTCAGCGCCACCTTCACGCCTCGGACCGTCGCCGACCTCGAGCCGCGTATCCGGACGCTGACCGGCGAGCTACTCGACCGGGCCGGAGACCGGTACGACCTCGTCGACGCGCTCGCCTTCCCGCTGCCCGTCATCGTCATCGCCGAGCTGCTCGGCCTGCCCGCCGACGACCGCCCGCTGTTCCGCACCTGGGCGGACCGGCTGTTCTCGATGCAGGTCGACGACCCGTCCGACCCCAAGCTCGGCCCGAAGGTCGAAGCGGCCATGGCCGACATCACCGCCTACCTGAACGACGCCTGCCGCGCCCGGCGCACCGCCCCTCGCGCGGACCTGATCTCGCGGCTGGTCACGACCGAGGTCGACGGCAGGGTCCTCGACGAGCAGGAGGCGGCGAACTTCTCCCTGCTGCTGCTCCTGGCCGGCCACATCACGACGACGGTCCTGCTCGGCAACGCCGTGCGGACCTTCGACGAGCACCCCGGCACGTGGGACGAGCTGCGCGCCGACGCCACGCTGATCCCCGGCGCGCTTGAAGAGGTGCTGCGCTTCCGGTCGCCGTTCGTCCAGGTCGGCCGGGCGACCACGGAGCCCGCCCGCCTGTCGGACACCGACGTCCCCGCCGACGTGTTCGTCCTGCCGTGGGTGCTGTCTGCCAACCGCGACCCGCGCGCACACCGCGACCCCGACCGCTTCGACATTCGCCGCGGCCTCGGCGGGGGCGCGCAGCTGGCCTTCGGCCACGGCGTGCACTTCTGCCTCGGCGCGCCGCTGGCACGCCTGGAGGGCCGCGTCGCCCTCGAGGAACTGACCCGTCGCTACCGGCGCCTTTCCCTCGACCACGACGCCGTGGCCGCGGCCGGCGGCCTGCAACACTTCCCGCGCGGCATCCTCGGCACCCGCAACCTGCCGGTCATCACCGCGTCCTGACCCCCGGCCACCAGCCCGGGCCGGGCCGTCGCGGGGGCCGTCTTGGCCGTTCCTTTAGGGCTGAACGAGGATCCTGAACCGTCCAACCCGTCAACGGGCAGATGCCGGATACCTAAGGCCGGTGGCGCGACTCGGTACGCAGACCCACAGACCTTTCGCCCCGTCGCTGACGGCCGTGCTCCCCGGCGTGATCGATCGGCCAGATCGGCAGACCTGACAGGGCTGGCCGCCTAGACGATGCGCTCTCGGGAGAGCGCGCCGCTGCGGCGGTGGCTGGTTGTGGCCCTCGTCGCCGTCGTGGAGAGCCCGTGCGTCGTCCCGCTCTGGTCGAACGGCAGCTTGCGGGCTTCGACACTCATTACCCTCGGGATAGGGCCATGTGGACCGGCTGCTGTCCGTCGAGGTGACGGAAGCCGACGACGGACTCTCCCGCCGCGTCGCACAACACGTGTACGACGAGCGTCTCGTCGCTGGCGAGGGCAAGTACTTCGCCGGGGGTGGATGATTCATACCTGCAGCTTCCATGAACGGACAGCCAAGAAAGTCGTGCGCTCCGTGTATCGCTTCGGTGCGTGCGTAGGTCCAGCGCTGAGCGAGTGCGACGCCCCGGTCAGCGCCTGCCCGCGAACGGCTGCGGCCCCGTCGGGTAGTCGTCGCGCAGATGTGCGGCCTCCCACGCCCGGCGACGCTCGGCGGCGACCTGCCGCCAGTGTGCGGAGGTCCGCGCATCAACAATGCCGACCACCACGGCCAGCACGAAAATCAGCAAAATCCCTACAACGGCCACGTACGTCATCGCGGGCCCAGTTCCTTCCCTCATCGCACTACAACTGGCACAACTCCGGCGCCTGCGGCCCGAGTTCCCGATCCACATGTGGCGAGATACACCCAGGTCGCAAGCAACCTGATCGATAAAGTGCGTCGACTGTCAACCAGCGCCCAGTCGAGCGCCCAAGCCACCGC
>DASWUV010000328.1:0-15787 GCA_036401495.1 Pseudonocardia sp.
CCGCTGGACGGCACGGAGCGCATCCTGCGCAAGCACGCGCCGAAGCCCATCGCCGCGCTGATCGACGAGGCGCCCAAGGAGGGTGAGATCGTGCTCGCCGGGATGATCTCCTCGGTCGACCGGCGCGTGAACAAGAAGGGCGAGCCGTGGGCCATCGTCACGATCGAGGACCTGGACGCGTCGATGGAGGTGTTGTTCTTCCCCAAGTCGTACTCCGTGATGTACGAGGACCTCGTCGCCGACGCGGCCGTTGCGGTCAAGGGCCGGGTCAACTGGCGTGATGAACGCATGTCGGTGTTCGCCTCAGGGGTGGTGGCCCTCGACATCACCGACGCGCAAGCCGGGCTCGTCCAGCCGCTCGTGCTGAAGGCCGACGCGCTGAAGCTCGACCACGCGACCGTGGGTGAGCTGAAGTCGGCGCTGCTGGCCCACACCGGCGACACCCCGTTGACGCTGGTGCTCTGCTACCGCAACCGCGAGACCCCGCTGTCGATCGACGGCTTCTCGGTCACCGTCTCCTCGGCGCTGCTGGGGGAGCTGAAGGGCATCCCCGGCATCGCCGTCGCCTCATAGCCGTCGCCACGCCCGCCGTCGCCGCAGCCGTCGCCACGCCCGCCGTCACGCAGGCGAGCCGTGGCCGGACGAGCGGCGTCGGTCAGCGGCCCGCGGCCGCCCGGCCGACGCCGTGGCGCAGCGTGCGCGGCATCGGCACGGTCACGCTGTCGCCGCGGTCGCTCTCCACGGGCCCGATCCAGTCGAGGGCGGCGGTGATGTCGGCGTCGGTCAGGTCGGCGTGGGTCATCAGCCGCACCCGGCCGCCCATCGGCGTCGCCCGCACCCCGGACTGCTCGAAGCGCTCCAACGTGCCCGCCAGATCAGCCACGTCGATCAGCACGATGTTGGTCTCCGGCTGGTCGACCTGCCATCCGCGCTCGGCCAGGCCGGAGGCCAGGGTGGCGGCGCGGACGTGGTCTTCGGCGAGCCGGTCGATCCGGTCGAGCGCCACCAGACCTGCCGCCGCGAGCACGCCACCTTGCCGGACGCCGCCGCCGAGCATCTTGCGCAGGCGGCGAGCCTCCGCGACGAACTCTTCCGAGCCTGCGACGAGCGAGCCGACGGGGGCGCCGAGGCCCTTGCTCAGGCAGACCGACACGGTGTCGGCGCCGACCGTCAGCACGGCGGGCGGCACCCCGAGCGCGACCGCGGCATGCCACAGCCGAGCGCCGTCCAGGTGGACCCGCAGGCGGGCGCGCCGGGCCGCGGCGGCGAGGGACGCCTGCTCCTCGGGCGCGGTGACGGTGCCACCTGCCGCGTTGTGCGTGTTTTCCAGGCACAGCAGCGTGGTGCGCAGCGCGTAGTAGGGCCCCGGGGTGCCCGCCGCCCGGCGCACGGCGTCCGGGCTGATCTTGCCGGGGCCCGCGTCGTGCGGCAGCGGCCGCGGCATGCCGCCCGCCAGCCACGCTGCCGTGCCCAGCTCGTTGTCGAGGACGTGCGCGCCCATTGGCGCGAGGAAGGCGTCGCCCCGGGAAAGGTGGCTGGTCAGCGCGATGATGTTCGCCATCGAGCCGGTCGGCGTCCACAGCGCGTCGGCCGTGCCGATCAACCCGGCGACCCGGATTTCGAGCTCGCGCATCGTCGGGTCGCCGTCGAGGACGTCGTCCCCGACCTCGGCGTCGGCCATGGCGGCCCGCATCTGCTTGGTCGGTCGCGTGACGGTGTCCGAGCGGAGGTCGACAGGAGCCTCGGGCGCCCGGCGCGCTCGGGTGGTGGATCGCACAGCTCCAGATTCAACCAGCAGGCGTCGCCGAGGTCGCGCCCCAGTCACGGAACGGTCACGTTGTTGCGCTGATCGGGGCAATCCGGTCGGTCAGGGTGGCCGCCTCGGGCCCGATGACACCCAGCAGTCGCAGTGCGCGATGGGTGGGGGAGCCGGGTTCGGCGGTGAACATCACGACCCGCTGGTCGCGGTCGGGCAGGGTCAGTGTCTCGAAGTCGAGCTCGAGCCGTCCGACGAGGCTGTGGTCGAAGGCCTGCTCGGTGTGGTGTTCGACGCGCAGCTGCTGACCGTTCCACAGCTCGGCGAACTCGGCGCTGCCCGCCAGCAGGTCCTGGATCAAGGTGCGGATCTCGTCGTTGTGCGGGTAGCGGGTGGCGGCCACCCGCAGGTAGCTCACCGACGTGCTCGCGAACCGGCGCCCGTCGGTCATGCCGTAGTGCCTGCGCCCTGGGTCCGGGTGCAGGAAGTAGCGGCGGGCGAAGTTGCGGTCGGCCGCCTGCAGTGCCGCGAAGTCCTCGAACAGCGCGGCGGCAATGGGATTCCAGGCCAGCACCCGACAGTCGCCGCTGAAGACGATCACGCCCGCGTCCCCGATGCGCTCCAGGAGCTTGCGGGTGCCGGGTGCCAGGTTCTCGGGCGGCCCCTCGCCGAGTTCGGTCTCGGCCTGGTCGGCGAGCCGGAACAGATGGGTCCGCTCCTGGCTGGACAACCGCAGGGCGCGGGCGATTCCGTTGAGCACCGAGCGCGAAGGGTGCCGCCCGCGGGCCTGCTCCAGGCGGCTGTAGTGGTCGACCGAGATCTGGGCGAGCTGGGCCACCTCTTCCCGACGCAGCCCCGGCGTACGGCGGCGCGGACCGCGCGGCAGGCCCGCGTCCTCGGGCCGCAGGCGTTCGCGCCTGCTGCGCAGGAATGCGGCCAGGCCTGCTTTGTCCACGCCAATCAGCGTACGGAGCGCGAGGGCCCCAGCGGAGGACCGAGAGTCCCTGGATGGGGTGGACAATCCCGTCGACTGTGGATGTCGTGGACAACGACAAGCTCGTGCTGGTGACCGGTGGTTCGGGATTTCTCGGGGGCTACGTCGTCGCCGAGCTGCTGCGGCGCGGGTATGAGGTGCGGACCACCGTCCGCAACCTGGGTCGCGCCGACGCCGTCCGGCACCGCCTGGCGTCGGTGGTCGATCCAGGGAAGCTGTCGTTCGTCGCCGCGGATCTCATGAGCGACGACGGTTGGGACAAGGCGGCCGACGGCGTGGACTACGTCGTGCACACCGCGTCGCCGATGCCGGTCGGCGAGTTCCGCGGCCAGGACGTGATCCGGCCTGCCCGCGAGGGCACCCGCCGCGTTCTGGAGGCGGCCCAGCGGGGAGGTGCGCGGCGCGTGGTGCTGACGTCGTCCACCGCGGCCGCGATGCCCGCCGAACCCGGGGCGGTCGCCGACGAGAACACCTGGACCGACGTGCCCGACCGGCCCGAACACATGTACCCGCGGGCGAAGACGCTGGCCGAGCGGGACGCCTGGAAGCTGGTCAGCGGCTGGCCGGAGGGCCCGGAACTGGTCACGGTGCTGCCCGCGAACATCCAGGGACCGGCGCTGGACGAGGACTACGCGCCGTCGGTGGGGCTGATCCGGATGATGCTCACCGGCAAGCTGCCGCTGCTGCCCAGGATCGGCTACAGCGTCGTTGACGTCCGCGACCTCGCGACGCTGCACGCCGAGGCCATGACGGCCCCGGCCGCCGCGGGTCACCGGTTGATCGCGGCAGGCGAGTTCCTGTGGCTGGCCGACATGGCTGCCGTGCTGCGCGACCGGTTGGGCGAGCAGGCGCGCCGGGTGCCGCGCCACCGGATGCCGAACTGGGCGGTGCGCGCGGGCGCGCTGGTCAACGCCGAGATGCGGCAGCTCGCACCCAGCCTCGGCGTGCAGACCAACCTCAGTGCGGCCCGCGCCCTGGATCTGCTGGGGTGGCGGACCCGACCCGCCGCCGACTCGGTCGAGGACACCGGGCGCAGCCTCATCCGGCTCGGTCTGGCCTGAGGCGATACTGGCCACGACAGGGCGGGTGTTCGCATCGACGGACCGGGAAGAGGTGCCATGCGGCGGGTGGTGCTGATCGGCGGGGCGGCGGTGCTGCTCGTGGTGGCAGGCGTCGGCGCGGCCGCGACCCTGCCGCGCAGCAGCACGGGCCCGCCGCCGCTGGGTCCCGGCGCCACCCCGTGCGCCGACCGGCAGGACCCGGCGCTGCGCGCGCTCGTCGTCGCCGTCCTGCCCGAGGTCGCGGGCGCGCCCGGCGCGGCGACGACCGACATCTGCCTGCCCGGCACCCAGCGCTACCTGAGCGTCGAGCTCGGCGGGGGCGTGCTGACCGTGGCCTACCTGCCCGCAGGCACCGTCCCGAGGCCGACGGAGGGGGCGAGCAGCGCGCCCACCGCGTCGCAGGGCACGGTGCTGGTCTCCCCGGCACCCGGCTACGGCGACCGCGTCCCCGAGCTGCTGCAGTACCTGGCTCCCCGGTTGTGACCCGCGCTCTGCCCCGAGCCCCTGCGATGAGCACACTTGGGGGGTGGGCACCCCGAAAGGCGAACGGCGGCGCGACGAGCTGATCGCGGCCGCCGCCGCGCTGCTGGGCTCCGGCGGGTTCGACGCCGTGCGCCACCGTGCGGTCGCCGAGAAGGCGGGGTTGCCGCTCGCGTCCACCACCTACTACTTCTCGTCCCTCGACGAGCTGATCACCGCGGCCGTCGAGCGCCACGGCCGCGACGGGCTCGCCGAAGGACGTGCGCGGCTCGCGGCACTGACCGGTCAGAACCCGACGCAGGGCCAGCCGGTGGACGAGGCCGAGCTGGTCGAGCTGTTCCTCGACCAGCTGCTGGGCACCGCGTCCCGCGATGGTGGCCTCGACGTGGTGCTGCTGCGCTACGAGCAGCTCGTCGGGTCGGGGCGACGGCCCTACCTCGCCCCCTTGATGCGTGCGCTGCGCGTCGAGTTCGACGCCCTCCTGACCGAGATCCTCGAACGCGCAGGCAGGCGGACGGACGAGGCCGCGCTGCGCGACCTCGTCCGGATCATCGACGGCGCGGTGATCAGCGCGCTCATCGAGGCCGACCCCGACCCGCGGTCGGTCGCCCGCGCGGTGCTGGTGGCGTCGCTGAAGCACGTAGGCTGACCGAACGTGATCCCCAACGTGCTCGCCGCCCGCTACGCGAGCCCCGCGCTCGTCCAACTGTGGTCGCCCGAGTCCAAGATCGTGCTGGAACGGCAGCTGTGGATCGCGGTACTGGCTGCCCAGCGCGAGCTCGGCGTCCCGGTGCCCGACGGGGTGGTCGAGGACTACGAGCGCGTCGTCGAGCGGGTCGACCTCGCCGCGATCGCCGCGCGCGAGCGGGTCACCCGCCACGACGTCAAGGCGCGCATCGAGGAGTTCAACGCGCTGGCCGGCCACGAACACGTGCACAAGGGCATGACCAGCCGTGACCTCACCGAGAACGTCGAGCAGCTGCAGATCCGGCGCTCGCTGGAACACGTGCGCGACCGCGCTGTGGCCGTCCTCGCCAGGCTGGCGCGGCGCGCGACCGAGTACGCCGAGCTGGTGATCGCCGGACGCAGCCACAACGTCGCCGCGCAGGCCACCACGCTCGGCAAGCGCTTCGCGACCGCGGCCGACGAGCTGCTGGTGGCGTTCACCCGGCTGGAGGAGCTGCGCGCCCGCTACCCGCTGCGGGGGATCAAGGGCCCGATGGGCACCGCGCAGGACATGCTCGACCTGCTCGACGGCGACCCGGCGCGGCTCGCCGACCTCGAAGCCCGCGTGGCCGCCCACCTCGGCTTCGCGGACACGCTGACCAGCGTCGGCCAGGTCTACCCGCGCTCGCTCGACTTCGACGTCGTCGGCTGCCTGCTCCAGCTTGCGGCAGGCCCTTCCTCGCTGGCCACGACGATCCGGCTGATGGCGGGGCTCGAGCTGGTGACGGAGGGCTTCCAGCCCGGCCAGGTGGGCAGCTCGGCGATGCCCCACAAGATGAACTCGCGCTCGACCGAGCGGATCAACGGGATGACGGTGCTGCTGCGCGGCTACGCGGGGATGACGGGCGAGCTCGCGGGCGCGCAGTGGAACGAGGGCGACGTGTCCGACTCGGTCGTGCGCCGGGTCGCCCTCCCCGACGCCTTCTTCGCCATCGACGGCCTGTTCGAGACCATGCTGACGGTGCTCGACGAGCTCGGCGCCTACCCTTCGGTCATCGCCCGCGAGCTGGACCGCTACCTGCCCTTCCTCGCGACGACGGCGGTACTGACGGCCGCGGTCCGGGCGGGGGTGGGGCGCGAGACCGCGCACGAGGTGATCAAGGAGCACGCGGTGGGCGTCGCCCTCGCGATGCGCGAGAAGGGGCAGGCCGAGAACGACCTGCTGGCCCGGCTGGCGAGTGACGAGCGCCTTGGCCTCACCTCGCTCGACGGGTTGCTCGCCGACCCCATCCGGTTCACCGGTGCCGCGTCCGCGCAGGTGCGGGCCGTCGTCGAGCGGGTGGGTGGGATCGTCGCCGCACACCCGGAGGCCGCCGCGTACGTCCCGGGGGCGATCCTGTGAGGCTGCTGCACTCCGGCAAGGTCCGCGACGTCTACGCCGACCGCGGTGATCTCATCCTCGTCGCGTCCGACCGCGTATCGATCTACGACGTCGTGCTGCCCACGCCGATTCCGGACAAGGGCGCGGTGCTGACCCAGCTGTCGCTGTGGTGGTTCGACCGCCTCGCCGATCTGGTGCCCCACCACGTCATCTCCGCCACCGACGTGCCCGCCGAGTTCGCGGGTCGGGCGATCCGCTGCCGCGCGCTGGCCATGCTGCCCGTCGAGTGCATCGCGCGCGGCTACCTCGCGGGGCTGGGCCTGAAGGAGTACCAGAGGCAGGGGACGGTGTCCGGCGTCGCGCTGCCGCCGGGGCTCGTGGAGGGTTCCCGGCTCCCGGAGCCGATCTTCACGCCGACGACGAAGGCGCCGGTGGGCGAGCACGACGAGTTCCTCACCTACGCGCAGGTCGAGGGCCTCGTCGGGGTCGAGACGGCGGCCCGGCTGCGCGCGCTCACCCTCGACGTCTACGGGCGCGGGGCCCGGCTCGCCGGGGAGAACGGCATCATCGTCGCCGACACGAAGCTGGAGTTCGGCCTCGACCCCGACGGGCAGATCGTGCTCGCCGACGAGGTGCTGACCCCCGACTCGTCGCGATTCTGGCCCGCTGAGCAGTGGGCGCCGGGGCGGGCGCAGTTCTCCTTCGACAAGCAGTACGTGCGCGACTGGTCAGCGGGGCTCGACTGGGACCACACCCCGCCGGGCCCGGCACTGCCCCCCGAGGTGGTGGCGGCCACCCGCGCTCGTTACGGGGAGGTCTTCGAACGGATAACCGGCCGTGCCTTCGCTGTTCACCTCGGTATGAGGTCATAGCGGTGTGCCAGAGCTCATCGTCTCGTTGTCCGGTTTGTCCGACGACCTGCGCCGCGCGCCGGAGTTCGCCGCCGCCCTCGACGAGCGCGGCGTGGCTCTGACGCACCTGTTGCGGCCCGCTGCGGCCCCTGCCGAGCTCGTCGACTGGATTCGCGAGCGGCTCGGGCGCGGTGACGCCATGGCCCTGCACGGCTACGACCACGCCCTGCGCCCGCGGGGCAACGCGCGGGGGCGGCGGGGCGAGTTCGCGCACCTGCCGCGGCACGAGGCCGGGCTGCGGCTGACGGCGGCCCGTCGCGCGCTCACGGCACTGGGCCTGCGCACCGACGTCTTCGTGCCGCCGCGCTGGGTGGCCTCCGACGGCACGGTCGCGGCGCTGGCCGAGCAGGGCTACCGGATCCTGGCCGACGACTCCGGGATCCACGCTCTCCCGAGCGGTTCCGTCGAGGCCGCCCGCGTGCTCGGCTTCCGGAGCGCGGGCGAGCACTGGCTGCTGGCCGCCGAGGTGGCGTGGACGATCCGGCGCGGCGGCCCGGTGCGCATCAACGTGCGCGCCAAGGACCTCCGCCGACCCGGCCGGGCCGAGGCGGTGCTGGCCGCCGTCGACACCGCGCTGGCGCAGGGCGTCGTGCCCACGACGTACCGTCGGCACGTGCCGCGCGCGGCCTGACCGCCGACCGGTCAGACGTCGACCGCCTCGCCGCGGTCGAGGACCTTGACGGTGGTCTGCGCCGGGCCCAACTCGACGAACCGCTGATAGTGCATCTGCGGCATCGCAAGGACCGCCTCGTGGATCGGGACCGCCGTGCGCGGGGCGACCGCCCGCAGGTAGTCCACCGCCTCCGACAGCTTGAGCCACGGCGCGCCCGTCGGCAGGAAGAGCACATCGACCGGACCCGACGGCGGCACAAACGCGTCGCCGGGGTGCAGATACGCGCCGTCGACCAGGTAGGCGTTGTTCGGAATCACCGGAATATCGGGGTGGATGACGGCGTGGTCGCCGCCCAGCACGTCCACCCGCGCGCCGCCGAACTGCGTCGTCGCGCCGGGCGCGAGCACCTCGTGGTCGATTCCGGCGAGCTGCGCCGCCGTGCCCGCGTCGACAACCAGTCGGGCGTCGGGGTTGCGGTGCAGCAGCGCGCCGATCCGCTCGACGTCGAGGTGATCGGGGTGTTGGTGGGTGATCAGCACCGCGTCCAACGCGCTGACCTCCTCGAAGTCCGAGGAGAAGACGCCGGGGTCGAGCAGGAGCCGGGCTGCGCCCGTGTCGAGCAGAATGCAGCTGTGGCCGAAGTGGGTGATCTTCACGGGCCCAGTCTGCACCTGTGGCCCCGATCGCGGAGCGCCACCGCATTGGGACTTTCGGGGAAAAGGGCTTAGCCCACATGCGCTATCTGCCGTCACCACTTGTTGGTCGCTCGGAAACGCTTTCGGTAGTCTTGAGACAAATGGCTGAGACGGAGGGTGTCTCCGAGTTGCGGGGACGTGCGCGGGAGCTGTCCGTGCTGGTGGACGCCTTCCGTTCCACCTCCGTCGGGCAGGCCGGGGCGGTGCTCGTCGGCGGCGACGCAGGCGTGGGCAAGTCCAGCCTGGTGGCCGAATTCGTCCGGCACGCGCGCGAGCGCGAAGCCGTGGTGCTCGTCGGCAGTGCGATCGACATCGCCGACGCGCCGCCGTTCTGGCCGGTGCTGTCCGCGATCCGCGGTGCGGTGCGGGTGGCGCCCGACGACCACTCGCGCACGATGCTCCGCGAGTGGAGCCGCCGCCTGCCCCAGGCCCAGAGCGACGGGGGTGCGCGTCCTGCGCAGCCGGTGCGCCTGTTGGACGTGGTCACCCAGCTGATCACGGAGCTGGCCGAGCGGCGGCCGGTGGTGCTCGTCACCGAGGACCTGCAGTGGGCCGACCGGTCGACCCGCGATCTGGTCGCCTACCTCGTCGCCACCCTGACCCACGAGCCCGTGCTGGTCGTGGCCACCTACCGCAACGACAGCCCGGGGAGCACGCCCGGCCTCAGCAGCGCGCTGGCCGAGCTGCGCCGCCACCAGAAGGTCACGGCGATGGAGGTGGCCCCCCTGCCGCGGGCCGTGGTCGCGGAGCTGGTGGCGCACTGGGCCCCCGGCCGCCCTGAGCTCGAGCAGCTCGTGTGGCAGCGGTCGGCGGGCAACGCGTTCATCGCCGAGGAAACGGTGCGCGCGGTGCTCGGCGGGGACGCGCACGGGCTGCCGACCACCCTGCGCGAGATCGTGCTGAGCCGGGTGGCGCTGTTGTCGCCGACGGCACGGCAGGTGGTGCGCGCGATCGCCATCGGGGTGGGGCCGCTGCGGCACCAACTGCTCGCCGCCGTCATCGACCTGCCTGCGGCGGGCCTGCTCGAGTCGATCAGGGAAGCGGTGGCGCACGGCATCGCCTCCGTCGACGAGAACGGCTACGGCTACCGGCTGCGCCACGGCCTCATGACCGAGGTCGTGGTGGGCGACCTGCTGCCTGGCGAACGCATCGACCTGCACCGTCGCTACGCGCTCGCGCTGTCGGACAGCCACGTCGCCCAACCGGGTTTCGCCGCGCAGATCGCCCACCACTGGTACGAGGCCGACGAGCCGGAGCCTGCGCTGTCGGCGGGCGTGGCGGCCGCCCGTGCGTCGGAGGGGGTGCACGCGCACGCGGAGGCGTGCAGACACTGGCTGCGCGCCGCGGAGCTGGTGGCGCTCGTGGCAGGCGAGCCCCCGGGCATCAGCCGCACGACCTGCCTCGACCGGGCCGCGCGGGCCGCCGAGCTCGCGGGCGACCACGACGTGGCCGTCAAGCTGCTCGACCAGCTCCTCGGCGACCAGGACCAGCCCAGCGGCCTGCCCGCGGCGCTGCTGCACGCCCGCAAGGGCCGGGCGCTCGCCGCGTTGGGCCTGGTTGCCGAAGCCGAGCAGACCTACCGCGCCGCCACCGCCCTGCTGCCCGTGGACGGGGCCGAGGCCGAGCGGGCCCAGGTGCTCGCCGCACACAGCGGCACCCTCCTGCAGGCCATGGACTTCGCGGGCGCCCGAACCGTCGCCCTGCGCGCGCTCTCCTTGGTTCCGCGGGCCAAGGCGACCACGGTCGAGGCTCGGATCCTGGCCGTGCTGGGCTTCAGCCTCGCCTACCTCGAAGACGCGGCAGCGGGCGCGGCGGCGATTGCGGAAGGGCTCGCCGTCGCCGAACGGACCGGCGAGCCGGAGGCCATCGGGGAGGCGTACCTGCGCCGCGCCGAGCTGCTCGCGGGGCCGCTGAACCAGCTCGTCGAAGGGGTGGCGTTCGCGCGCCAGGGTGTGGAGCGCATGCAGTCGCTGGGGCTGGCGCGCACGGCCGGGGTGGCCCTGTTGACCTACGCCGCCAACGCCCTGTTCCGGCTGGGGCAGTGGGAGGACGCCCGGCGGGCGGTCGCGCAGGCCTGGGAGCTGGCGCCGAGCGGGGCCGCCGCGCTCGACGTCCGGCTGGCGCGCTGCCGCATCGACCTCGGGCAGGGAAAGCTGGACGCCGCCGCGGTCGACCTCGAGGCCGTGGAGCTGCTCGCCCGGTCGACGACCGGCCCGCGACAACGGATCCCGCTGCTCGTCCTCCTGTCGGCGTTGAAGCTCTGGCGCCGCGACCCCGCGGCCGCGCTGCAGCAGGTCGACGAGGGGCTCGCGGTGGCCGAGGCCGGAGCCGACGACCTCTGGTCGGTGGCGCCGCTGGTCTGGCACGGCACCCGCGCGTGGGCCGACATCGCGACCGCGGGTGAGGTGCCGCCCACGGCCCAGGTCCAACGGGTGCGCCACCACTGCGCGGAGCTGGCCCGACGCGCAGAGGACACCGTGCCCGCCGTCCGTGCCGTGATCGAGGCGTTCATCGTGATGTCCCTAGCCGAGATGGCCCGCGCGGAGGGCGCTCCCGACCCGCTCGGGTGGGAACGCGCGGCCGACACCTGGGAGCGCCACCGGCAGCCCTATCCCGCGGCCTACTCCAGGATGCGGCAGGCCGAAGCGCTGCTCGCCCGTCAGCCGCGCAGTGCGGAGGCCGCGGACGCGCTCCGCGGCGCAGGCACCGTCGCCCGGCGGCTCGGCGCTCTTCCGCTGCTCGACGACATCGCCGACCTCGCCACGCGGGCCCGGATCCCGCTCGACGAGCCCGCCTCGCCTGACCCCCCGTCAGCCGAGTCGAGCACGCCGATCAACAGGCTCACGACCCGCGAGCTCGAGGTGCTCCACGAGCTGGCGAAGGGACTGACCAACCGCGAGATCGCGCAGCGGCTGTTCATCAGCGACAAGACCGTGAGCGTGCACGTGGCCCGCATCTTCACGAAGATCGGCGTGCACAGCCGCGTGCAGGCCAGCGCCGTCCTACAGCGCTCCCGCCCGCAGGCGTGAGCTCCGCGCCTGCTCGGGTTCGCCCTCGATGAGCTGACGCAGGCTGCGCAGCGCGCGGGCCCTGGTCGGCCCGATGCTCCCGATCGGAATGCCCGTGTCGGCGGCGAGGTCGGAGTAGCACGGGGGATCCTCCCGGAACAGCGAGGAGATGAGCGTGACCGAGCGCGCCGGGAGGTTCCCCAGCAGTCCACGCGCCTGGCGCACCATCTCGGACTCGACGACCAGCCGCTCGACGTCGACGGTGGTGTCCGGGCGTTCCATGGTGCCCGCGTCGAAGAGCGGTCCGGCCCGCTGCTGGTCGCGCAGGACACGGAGACACTCGTGCTTCGCCGTCGTCCGCAACCAGCCCCCGAGCGCCTCCGGCTCACGGATCTTGTGGTGGTGCTCGAACATCTGCATCCAGGTCCGCTGGGACACGTCCCGCGCGTCGGCCTCCTGGAGACGGTAGGAGCTGACCACCGCGGAGACGGCTGGTTCAAAACGCTCCATGAGCAGCTCCCACGCGTCCCGGTCGCCGCTGACCGCGGCGCGCAGCAGCTCGGTGGTCGTCCGTTGCGGGGTCGTCCTCTGCGGGCGGGTGGGGGCTTCGGCAAGCATCATCAGGGGCTCCTCGACTCGTGTCAGCGAGTGGGGGAAGCCTCTTCCGGTGATCACCCGATGGCGTCAGGTGAATTGCCTACTACGACGGCGGAGAGCACCCTATTTCGCCCAGCGTCACCGTTGGAGCAGCACCGGCTCGACCGCCGCGTCGGGGTGCGGCCGCTCGAGGGTGATGGTGGTCCAGTCCTTCTTCTTCCGGAACGCCGAGACAGCGGCGTTCAGCGTCCGCTCGGAGAACCACAGCCACTTCGAGCCGGTCAGGTCCTTGGCGAGCTGGGCGGACTCCCAGTCGAGCTTGTCGCGGACGAGGTCGTCCCGCTTGTCGACCAAGGCCGCGGCGAAGCTGAGCGCGTTCCACCACACCCGCTCGCGGTAGTGCTTGAGCGCCTCGCCGCTCATCCGCTCGTCCAGGTCGCCCATCAGGGCGTCCGCGACGGCGATCCCCGGCTCGTAGCTCGCGGCCAGCGTGTCCTGGATCTGGTTCAGCACCCTGATGAGCAGGTTGTTGACCTGGTCGTGATCGAACTTGCGCAGCTGCAGCGTGCGGTAGTCCTCGAGCTCGGCGGGGTCGAGGTTCTCCGCGATGGCCCGCGGCAGGTCGAAGTTGATGTGCGCGTTGATCCCCAGCAGGGCGTTCTCGACGACGCTCGAGCGCGGGTCCTTCGCGACCGCGTCGGCACATCCCCACGCCCGCGACGGGTTGCCGGGGGCGAGCGACTCGAAGTACTTCGTCGAGAAGCGGCCGGAGAGCCGCCGCACCCACTCCGGGTCGGCGAAGATCCGCTTGCCCGCGTAGTCGCCCAGCCCGTTGATCGCCGCGTGCACCTCCAGCGTCATGATGTAGTAGAGCCGCAGGAAGATCGCCCGCTTGTCGTGCCGAGCGTGGTAGTACTCGAGTGTCCTGCGCATGGCCTCGATCGCCTGGTCGATGTCGTGAGGTCGCTGCCGCGCGATCTCCGTCTCCTGCACCTGGTCCGCTCCCTCCGACGTCTGCGCACAGGTCGCGCAGCTGTTCGGAAGGAGTGCCCGAGCCCCCGCCGTGATACATCCGTTGCGCCCGGACGCGGCGGGTGGACGTGCGGGGATCGAAGGGCGTCGTAGGCTGCACAGCCGTGGCCAGAGTGGTGGTGGACGTAATGCCCAAACCGGAGATCCTCGACCCCCAGGGGCAGGCGGTCACCGGCGCGCTGGCCCGGATCGGGGTCACCGGTGTCGTGGACGTGCGGCAGGGCAAGCATTTCGAGCTGGAGGTCGACGACGCCGTCGACGACGAGACGTTGCACCGCATCGCAGGCCAGCTGCTGGCCAACCCGGTGATCGAAGACTGGACGGTCAGCCGCGTATGAGCCGGATCGGCGTCATCACCTTCCCCGGCACGCTCGACGACGTCGACGCCGCACGGGCGGTCCGCCTGGCCGGGGACGAGGATGTCCCGCTCTGGCACGCCGACCACGACCTGCGTGGCGTGGACGCCGTCATCGTCCCCGGCGGCTTCTCCTACGGCGACTACCTGCGGGCAGGCGCCATCGCGAGCCTGGCGCCGATCATGACCGAGGTCGTCGCCGCCGTCGGACGCGGGATGCCCGTGCTGGGCATCTGCAACGGCTTCCAGATCCTCTGCGAGGCCGGGCTCCTGCCGGGCGCGCTCGTGCGCAACACCGGACTGCACTTCGTCTGCCGCGACCAGCGGCTGCGCATCGAGGCGAACACGGCGTGGACGGCGGATCTCGAAGGCCGGGAGATCCTCGTTCCCGTCAAGAACATGGACGGCCGCTACGTCGCCGACGCCGCGACGCTGGCCGACCTGGAAGACAACGGCCGGGTGGTGTTCCGTTACGTCGGCGGCAACCCCAACGGTTCCGTCGCCGACATCGCAGGCATCAGCTCCGCCGACGGCCGCGTCGTCGGGCTGATGCCGCACCCCGAGCACGCCGTGGACGCCCTCACCGGCCCCTCGACCGACGGCCTCGCGCTGTTCACCTCCCTGCGGCGAGCCCCGACAACGGCCTGACGGGCGACGACGTGATGGCGGTGCGAAGTGAGCTGCGTGAGCCGGTGCGCCGGATACTGCTGGTCGAGGACGACGCGGGCGACGCGTTCCTCGTGGGCGAGCTGCTCGCGGAGGTCGATCCGGACCTGACGCTGACCGTCGCCGAGACGTTGCCGTCCGCCCTCGCGCAGGTCGATGGCGTCGACTGCGTGCTGCTGGACCTCAACCTGCCCGGCGTCGCGGGGCTGGACGGGCTGCGCGCGCTGCTCGGCGTCGACCCCCTCGCCGCGGTCTGCGTCCTCACCGGCCTCGACGACGAGCACCTCGGCACCGACGCGGTTGCGGCAGGCGCCCAGGACTACCTGGTCAAGGGCAAGGTCGACGGCCAGCTGCTGATCAGGGCCATCCGCTACGCCGTCGAGCGGCGCCGCGCGGAGACGACCGTCCTGCGGCTGCGCGAGGAGGAGCTCGTCGCCGCGGAGGCAGGACGGCTCGAACGCGGGCTGCTGCCGTCGCCGCTGCTGGACGGCAGCGGGGTTCGCCCGGCAGCGTTCTACCGGCCCGGCCGCACCCGCGCCGTGCTCGGCGGCGACTTCTACGACGCCGTGCGTAGCCCCACCGGCACGGTGCACGCGATCATCGGCGACGTCTCGGGCCACGGCCCCGACGAGGCCGCGCTCGGGGCGCTGCTGCGGGTGTCGTGGCGCGCGCTCGTGTTCGCCGGGGTGGCCGAGGAGCGGCATCTGCCCGAGCTGCAGCGGCTGCTGCAGACCGAACGGCACGACGCGCGGCTGTTCACGACGGCGTGCACCGTGGCGATCGAGGGAGCGAGGGCCACGGTGCGGCTGGCGGGCCACCCGCCGCCGGTGGCGCTGTGGTCGTCGCCGACGTTGCTGTCGCCGCCGGTCCGGCTGCCGCTCGGGGTGCTCGACACCACCGAGTGGCCGCCGCTTCAGGTCGACCTGCCGCCCGAATGGGCGTTCCTGCTCTACACCGACGGGCTGATCGAGGCCCGCGACCCGGCGTCGGGCGAGTTCCTCTGGACCGACGGCTTGCTGGAGTTGCTGGGTCAGGAGCGTGCCACGCCCGCCGCGAAGCTGCCCGCCCGCCTCGTCGAGCGCGCTGAGACCTTCAACGGCGGCCCGTTGCTCGACGACGTCGCCATCTTGCTGCTGGAGGGCGAATGAGCAGGCCCGACCCCGAGCGTCGGTGGACGCTGAAGCGGGTCTTCGCCTTCGGCGCGGCCGCCGCGGCGCTCGTCACGCTGGGGGCGGTCGCGCTCGGCGCCGCCGCGCTGGTCCGGCTGTCCACCACCCGCACCGTCCTGCTCGACGAGGTCGGCCCCGCAGTGCTGTCCGCTCAGGTGCTGGTCGGTGACCTGGTCAACCAGGAGACAGGGGTCCGCGGCTTCGTCCTCGGCGGGGGCAACCCGGACGACCTCGACCCCTACCGGCAGGGCGTCGCCGCCCAGCAGGCCGACGAGCAGGTGATCCGCGCGTTGATCGCCAAGGGTGGCCACGAGCCGCTCGCGGCCGACCTCGGTGCCCTGGACGCGGCCGTGGACACGTGGCGCACGACCTTCGCCCAGCCCTCGATCGACAGCTCGCCCAG
>DASWUV010000329.1:0-23485 GCA_036401495.1 Pseudonocardia sp.
GGGCGCCGAGTTCGTGTCGGCGTACGTCGAGATGGGCACGCGGGTGACGCTGGTCTCCAGCCGCGATCGTGTGCTGCCCGGCGAGGACGCCGACGCCGCCGCCGTGCTGCAGGACGTGTTCGCCGAGCGCGGTGTCGAGATTCTGGCGCAGGCGCGCGCGGAGTCGGTGCGCCGCGAAGGGGACGGCGTGGTCGTCACGCTCGCCGACGGCCGGACGGTCGCCGGATCGCACGCGTTGATGACGGTCGGCTCGGTGCCCAACACCGGCGAACTGGCACTCGAGAAGGTCGGGATCGAGACCGGGCGCGGCGGGTTCATCACCGTCGACCGCGTGTCCCGCACGTCGGTGCCGGGCGTCTACGCGGCGGGCGACTGCACCGGCCTGCTGATGCTCGCCTCCGTCGCCGCCATGCAGGGGCGGATCGCGATGTGGCACGCGCTGGGCGAGGGCGTCACGCCGATCAAGCTGAAGACGGTCGCGTCCGCGGTGTTCACCCGCCCCGAAGTCGCCACGGTGGGCATCAGCCAGCGGGCGATCGACTCCGGTGAGGTGCCCGCCCGGACGATCATGATGCCGCTCTCGACGAACCCGCGCGCGAAGATGCAGGGCTTGCGGCGGGGCTTCGTGAAGCTGTTCTGCCGTCCGGCCACCGGCGTCGTCGTCGGCGGCGTCGTCGTGGCGCCGGTGGCCAGCGAGCTGATCCTGCCGATCGCGCTGGCCGTCCAGAACGGTCTTACCGTCGCCGACCTCGCCTACACCTTCTCGGTGTACCCGTCGCTGTCCGGCTCGATCACCGAGGCGGGCAGGCAGCTGATGCGCCACGGCGACCTGGACTAAGACCCGCTCAGACGCATCCGGCGGCTGTCGCACTCGGCCACAGGATGCGTCGGCGGACATCAGCCGCGTCGGCCGGACCGTTGCCCCGCGCCGCGACGACCTGATCCGGGCGCAGCAGCAGCCACTCGTCCGCGGTGAGGAAATCCGCTTCGACGCAGTGGGTCGGCAGGCCCGCGCGCTCGGGTGCGGGACGCGCCGTCACGAGGGACCAGTCCGGTCCGGCGAGGTCGAGTGTGGAACGCCCGTCGGGGAGCCCGCGGTGCGGGATGCGCGTGCCCACCCGACCCGCGGGCGCGAAGGCCGTGACCGGTTCGGGATCGGGAGCGCCGGGGCACAGGGCTCCGGCGAGGTACTGGAACCCGCCTGCGGCCAGCAGGAACGGGTCGGCAAGGCTCGGGTCTTGGGCGGTGCTGCGCTCCCGAAGGCTCTGCGTCCGGCGGGTGGACTGGTCGGCGACGAACACCGCCGCCGGACGTCGTTCGGCGTCATAGGCGGCGAGCAACTCGGGATCGGCGACGCCGTGCAGCACGGCGGCCAGCATCCACCCGAGGTCGTGGACGTCGCCGATGCCGGTGTTCGCGCCCATGGCCGCCCACGGGGGCATGACGTGCGCGGCGTCGCCCGCAAGGTGCACCCGCCCCGTCGAGAACCGCTCGGCGACCAACGACTCGGCCCGCCACGGCAGCACGCTCAGCACCTCGAGGTCCGCCGCCGCCACCCCGAGCGCGGTGCGCACCACGGACTCCCAGTCCCGTCCCGCGCTGCTCAGGCGGGTCATGAAGACCCAGCGCAGTCGGCCGTCGACCGAAGCCAGCGTGCCGGGAGCGTCCGGATGGTCGATCTGGCAGAGGTTGAACTCGCGGCCGCGCACCACATCGCCCAGATCAGCGCGGAAGTAGATGTTGACGTTGGACGCACCGACCGGCCCCGGCCCGGAGCGACCGATCCCGAGCCGGTCGCGCATCGGGCTCCGAGCGCCGTCGGCGGCAATCACGTACTCGGCGTGCAGGGTCTCCTCGCCGAGCCAGGCGGTGGTGCCGTCGAAGTCGCTCAGCTCCGTGCCGAAGCGGACGTCCGCGCCCGCGGCCTCGGCGGCTGCGCGCAGGATCGGTTCGAGCAGGTCCTGCGCGATGAGGCAGGGCTGCTCCGGGCTCACGTCCGCCGCGCCTGCGCTCGCGAACAGGGGCAGCTGCACGCACTCGGCGAGGGTGCGCCCGGCGGCCATGCGGTCGTGGTCCGCGAGGTCGCGCGCGGCGTCGCGGACGAGACCGGCCAGCCCGAGCTGTCGGAAGACCTCCATGCTGCGCACGTGCAGTCGACGGGCCTTGGGCTGCGTCGACGTCGTCGTGCGTCGCTCGACCAGCACCGTCTCGACGCCGTGGCTCCGCAACACCAAGGCCGCGGTCAGCCCGACCAGGCCGCCGCCGACGACCAACACCTGTGTACGCCGTCCACTCATGTGTACGTTGTACACCAGGTGCTAGCGTGGTGTCACCATGACCGTCTGGTTCGAGTCGCCGTCGCCCCGGCCGGAAGGCCTGTCCAGGGCGCGGATCGTCGCCGCCGCCATCGAGCTCGCCGACGCCGAGCCGCGCGGCGAGATCACGATGCGGGCGCTGGCCGCGCGGCTGGGCGTGCGCAGCCCGATGGCGCTCTACCGGTACGTCGGCAGCAAGGACGGCTTGGCCGATCTGCTGGCCGACGAGATGTACGGCCTGGTCCGCGTCCCGCGGGGGCAGGGATGGCGGCCCGCGCTGCGTGAGCTGGGCCGCTCGGGTTGGGAGGTGGTGCAGGCCCATCACTGGTTCGCCCGGCTCGCTTACACGCGCCCGCCGCTGGGCCCGCGCGCTCTCGACATGTACGACGCCGCCCTCGCCGAGCTCGACGCGCTGGGTCTGCCCGCCGCGACCCGGATGGGCTTCGTCTCCACCGTGCTCGGGCACGTCTACGGTTCGGGTCTGGCGCTGCTGGAGGAGCGGGCGATGCGGGCAGGCACCGGGCTGCCCACCGACGACGACCTCGCCGCCGCGGCCGCGCCCTACCTCGAACGGATCGTCCAGGCGGGTGCGCACCCCCACTTCAGCGCGTGGGCCACCGATGCAGCCAGGCACGAGCCTGCGCCGCAGTCGTTCGAACAGATCCTGGAGTGGCTGCTGGACGGGCTCGCTGCGCTCGTCGCGCAGACCGAATCCGGGTCGGGTCCGGGGATTCCCTGATTCCGGCGGTGCGCTTGCCGTCGACGATCGGGGACATGAGCATCGTGCCCGCAACGTCCAAGGTTCCTGTCGTACCGGTGATCGCGGGCGCCGCCGTCGCGCAGTTCGCCGACGACGCCGTCCACGTGCTGTTGCCCCTGCCGATCCTCGGCGCACTGTCGGGGCTGATCGCGATCGTGCTCACCGCGGGCGCGGCGCGGGTGGTCAGCCGCGGTCGCCCGCGCGCGGTGGCCGCTCGGACGGGCCTTGCCGTCGGCGTGACGTCGGCGGCGCTCGGCCTCCTCGTCGGGGGCCTCGGGCTGATCGCGATCCTGTTGGCGGGCATCACCGTGGTCGCGGGGGTGGCAGGCGCCGTTGCGGGGCGCCACACCACTAGTCCTTGATCTCGCAGAGCACAGCGCCCTGCGCGACCGAATTGCCCTGCGCCGCATCGAGCCCGGTGACCGTGCCCGCCTTGTGCGCTATGACCGGGTTCTCCATCTTCATGGCCTCGAGCACGACGACCAGGTCGCCCGCGGCCACGGCGTCGCCGTCGGACACCGCGACCTTGATGATCGTGCCTTGCATCGGGGCGGTGACCGCGTCCCCGGACGCCGCGGTGCCGCTCGAGCCTGCGCTGCGCCGTCGAGGTGCGGCTTTGCCGCCCGAGGAGCCGCCGAACGACAAGGTCCCCGGCAGCGACACCTCCAGCCGCCGCCCGCCGACCTCGACCACGACGGTCTGGCGTGGCTCGGCGTCCGAAGCCGCATCGCCGCCCGTGAACGGCTCGACGGTGTTGTCCCACTCGGTCTCGATCCAGCGGGTGTGCACCGTGAACTCGTCCGACGCGAACGCCGGGTCCTCGACGACCAGTCGGTGGAACGGCAGCACCGTGGCCATGCCCTCGACCTGGAACTCCGCCAGCGCACGGCGGGAGCGCTCCAACGCCTGCGCGCGGTCGGACCCGGTGACGATCAGCTTCGCCAACAGGGAGTCGAACTGCCCGCCGACCACCGAGCCGACCTCGACACCTCCGTCGACCCGCACCCCCGGCCCGGCCGGGAGCCGCAGCCCGGTGACCGTACCCGGCGCCGGGAGGAACCCGCGCCCGGCGTCCTCGCCGTTGATCCGGAACTCGATCGAGTGGCCGCGCGGCGTGGGGTCCTCGGTGACGTTGAGCGTGTGGCCTTCGGCGATGCGGAACTGCTCGCGCACGAGGTCGAGCCCCGACGTCTCCTCCGAGACGGGGTGCTCGACCTGCAACCGCGTGTTGACCTCGAGGAACGAGATCAGCCCGTCCTGTCCCACCAGGAACTCGACCGTGCCTGCCCCGTGGTAGCCCGCCTCGCGGCAGATCGCCTTCGCGGACGTGTGGATCGTGGCGCGCTGGTCGTCGGAGAGGAACGGGGCAGGCGCCTCCTCCACGAGCTTCTGGAAGCGCCGTTGCAATGAGCAGTCGCGGGTCCCGACGACGATGACGCCGCCGTGGGTGTCGGCCAGCACCTGCGCCTCGACGTGGCGGGGCTTGTCGAGGTAGCGCTCCACGAAGCACTCGCCACGCCCGAACGCCGCGACCGCCTCGCGCACCGCCGAGTCGTACAGCTCCGGGATCTCGGCCTCCTCGCGGGCGACCTTCATCCCTCGGCCGCCGCCACCGAACGCCGCTTTGATCGCGACGGGCAGGCCGTACTCCTGCGCGAACGCGACGACCTCCTCGGCGCCGGACACGGGATCGCTGGTGCCGGGCACGAGCGGGGCGCCCGCGCGCATGGCGATGTGTCGCGCGGTGACCTTGTCGCCGAGATCACGGATGGCCTGCGGGCTGGGCCCGATCCAGATCAGGCCTGCGTCGATGACGGCCTGCGCGAAGTCGGCGTTCTCGCTGAGGAAGCCGTAGCCCGGGTGCACCCCGTCGGCGCCCGCGCGGTGCGCCGCGTCGATCAGCTTGTCGATGGCCAGGTAGGACTGCGCCGCCGTCGTTCCGCCGAGCGCGAACGCCTCATCGGCGAGGGTGACGAACGGGGCGTCGCGGTCCGGTTCCGCGTAGACGGCGACGCTGCCCAGCCGTGCGTCTCGGCATGCGCGGACGACGCGGACGGCGATCTCGCCGCGGTTCGCCACAAGGACCTTGCTGAGGTGCGGCACCGCATGGCCTCCTCGGATGCCGGGGGCCCACCCCCCGGGAAGTTACCCGGGAGTTTAGGCATGGCCGCGCCGATGTTGGGTGTGGCGTAGCCGACCTCGCCGGATCACGCACGTCGACGAGGTCCGGTTCGTTTCGTTCAGCCGTCCGTCGGTCGGGCCAGTCGGGTGGGCGGCCGGGTCAGCGGGTCAGCGGGTCGGGCGGGTCAGGCGGCCGAGCGCGAGCCGGGCCCGGCCGAGGCGACGTGGGCGGGGCGCGGTCTTGCCGTCGTAACGCAGCAGCGCCTCGCGCTCGGCGAGTTCGGCTGCGGCGTCAGCGGTCAGCTCTGCGCGCAGAGCGCGGGCGAGGTCCCAGCCGTCGCGAAGTGCGCCACCGGGCGGACGGCCTGCGTGGTGGGCCGCGAAGGTCGACGCCCAGCGGTCGCCGAAGAAGGTGGCGAGCGCAGGCCACGCCCTCGCGGCCGCGCCTGCCCGTTTGCGCAGCAGGGCGCGGCGGGTGGCGGTGAGGCGGGCGGGGTCGAAGCCCGCCGGATCGGAGGCGCCTGCGACGAGTGCCGCGACGAGCGCGGCTTGCCGCTCAGCCAGCGCGGGAGGCTCGGCCGCTGCACCGCCCGCGTTGTTGCGTGGTGACGGGACGGCCGACTCGGTGTGCTCAGCTGCACGACTCACCGTGCGGCGGCGGCGATGGTGGCGAGCTCGGCGCTCAGCACGTCGGCAGGGGGGTAGCGGCCGTCGCGCTCCAGCATCACGGGGACGCCGGGCACGCGCTCGACCAGGTGCGTCAGCAACCGCAGCACCTCGCAGGGGACGGGGTCGGTGTGGGTGTCGTGATAGAGCGCTCCGCCCGGGAGGTCGGCCTCGTCGTGGCGCACCGAGCCGCCCGCGACATGCACGTAGGCGATCCGCTCCGCGGCGATCAGGTCCAGCATCCGGTCGAGCACCGCGTAGGCGTCCTGGCCCCGGTTGACGGCGTTGGCGTAGACGTTGGCGACGTCGAGCAGCAGCAGCGCGCCGGTGCGGTCGAGCAGCGCGGCGAGGAACTCCGGCTCGGTGAGCTCGTCCTCCGGCCAGTCGAACAAGGCCGCGATGGGCTCCAGCGCGAGCGGCACCGCCACCTCGGTCCGGGTGCGCGCGACGTTGGCGGCGAGGACGTCGAGCGCCGCGCGGGTGCGCGGCACCGGCAGCAGATGCCCGGCATCCCACCCCCCGGCTCTGACGAACGCGATGTGCTCGCTGACCAGCGGGGCGTCGAGTGCCTCCGCGCAGGCCGCCAGGTGAGCGACCCGGCAGGCGTCAAGGGGGTCGGTGCCGCCCAAGGACAGCCGCACGCCGTGCGGAACCACGGGGAGTCCCCGTTCCCGCAGGTCCACCACCCCACGAGGCGGACCTGCGGGAACGATCGACTCCGCGATGACTTCGCAGAACCCGACACCGGGCGCCGCCGCCACCCAACCCGCGATCTCGGCGCGCCAGCCCGTGCCGACACCATCGACAACGAGCGCGGCGCCGGGACGCAACGGTCCCGCCGAGCCCGCCACGGGTCGTGCGCGAAAAACGTTGCCCTGGCCACTCTTTCCGCGCACGGGCCCTCAACCCCCGCAGCCGCCGCCGCAGCCACCCCCACCGCAGCCACCCCCACCGCAGCCACCCCCACCGGAGTCGCCGCCGGACCCGCCCGACGACCCGTCGTAGCCGGACGAGCTGATCCGCTGAACTGCGAGCTCGCCCGCGATGGCCGGGTCCGACGCCCACACCGCGGTCATCCCGAACAGGCCGATCCCCAACGCGGCGCCCGCAGGCCCGTAGAGCGCCCAGTCGGGGCGCTCGCTCGGAGCCAAGGAGTGGTTGTCGCCGCGCAGGGCGGCGAGCGTCGTGTCGCCGAGGCGGGTGCGCCGCGGCGCGACCGACAACAGCACCACGGCGATGACCGCCACCACCACGACCGCGACGACGAGCAGGCCCACCGGCTTGGCGTTCGCGATGCCCGCGAGCAGCCGGACCAGGCCCAGCGCGGCCACGCCGACCATCCACCACCCGACGCCGCGGACCTGGCGGCGCTGTGCGTCCGAGAGCAGCAGTCCGGCGTCGATCAGCCGCCGCTCGACCGCGGCCAGGGCCGCGGCCACCCCGCGGGTGGTGGGGAGCCGCTTGCGGTGCGTCGGCGCGTCGATCGCCGAGTACAGCGCCCGCTCCAGCCCGTCGGATCCGGGGTCGGTGTGCGGGACACGCTGGACGTTGCCCCGGTCAGAGCAGATCGCGCCACGCAGCCGTAGCGCGGTGAGCGCCGAGACGACGGCCAGCTCAGCACCGCCGTTGAGGTAGGCGACGTCGCTGGGCCTGCGGTCGATCCCGGTGACCGGCTCGGTCCGTCCGGAGGTCGCGATCCTGCGCCGCGCCCCCCTCGACGCGAGCAGCACGACGGCCGCGAGCACGACGTAGAGCAGCAGGAAGGCAGGGCCGCTGATGCCCCAGGTGTCGCCCATGGAAGCCACCTTCCGGTCGGTCGGCCACAGTGTGGCGGCGACGCGGCGAAGGGCGGAACGTTCTTCACACAGACTTGAGGTTGCGCCGCACCTGACCCTTGATCCGGGCGAGCATGGCCGACATCCCCCGCAGCCGCAGCGGGCTGACGGCCTGCGCGAGGCCGAGCGCGGTGTAGAAGTCGTCGGGCACGGCGAGCACGTCGGCCGCGGGCTGCCCGTCGAGGCCGGTGCTCATGATCGAGGCGAAGCCCCTGGTCGTCGGCGCTTCAGGGGGTGCGGAGAAGAACAGGTGCACCGCGCGCTCGCCGTCGTCCTCGACCTCGACGGCCAGGAACAGCGGCGACTGGCACTCGGGCACCTGCTCCATGCTCGAGGCCGCGTCGGCGTACCGCGCGGGCAGCGCGGGCAGCTCCTGCGACAGCTCGAGCAGCAGTTGCAGCCGTTCCTTCGGGCCGACGTCGGCGAAGTCGTCGACCAGCTCCGCGAGCGGCGCGGGCAGCGTCACACCGAACCCCGCTCGCTGCCCGCCACGATCGGCACCCGCACCGAGTTGCCCCACTCGGTCCAGCTGCCGTCGTAGTTGCGGACGTGCCCGAAGCCGAGCAGGTGGGTGAGCACGAACCAGGTGTGGCTGGAGCGTTCGCCGATGCGGCAGTAGGCGATCACGTCGTCGTCGGCCGAGAAGCCCTGCTCGGTGAGGTAGATGGCCTCGAGGTCCGCGCGCGGCTTGAACGTGGCGTCCTCCGCCGCGGCCCGCGCCCACGGCACGCTCGCCGCGCCGGGGATGTGCCCGCCGCGGACCGCGCCTTCCTGCGGGTAGTCGGGCATGTGCAGGAGCTCGCCCGAGTACTCGCCGGGCGACCGCACATCGACCAGCGGGCCGCCCAGGTGCGCGAGCACGTCGTCGCGGAACGCGCGGATCGTGGCGTCGTCGCGCTCGACGACCGGGTACTCCACGGTCTCCGGCTTGGGCTGCTCGGTCGTCATCTCGCGGCCCTCGGCCACCCACTTGGCCCGGCCGCCGTCGAGGATCCGGACGTCGGGATGCCCGAAGAGCGAGAACACCCACAGCGCGTAGGTGGCCCACCAGTTGTTGCGGTCGCCGTAGAACACCACGGTGGTGTCGCGGCCGATGCCGCGCTCGCCGCAGAGCTGCGCGAACCCCGCGCCGTCGACGTAGTCGCGGGTGACCGGGTCGTTCAGCTCCGTGTGCCAGTCGACCTTCACCGCGCCGGGGATGTGGCCGGTGTCGTACAGCAGCACGTCCTCGTCCGACTCGACGACGACGAGGCCCGGTTCCCCGAGGTGTTCGGCGAGCCACGCGGTGGTGACCAGCCGGTCCGGGTGGGCGTAGGCGGCGAGCTTGGGGTCGGGGTCATGCGCGACGGTCATGGACAAAATCCTAGTCGCGCGCCCACAGGTCCGTGACGTTCACGCCGACCGCCGCCAGCAGCCGCCGCGTCAACGGCAGGCTGATGCCGATGACGTTGGACGGGTCGCCGTCGATCCCCTCGACGAACCAGCCGCCCAGCCCGTCGAGGGTGAACGCGCCCGCTACGGCCAGCGGTTCGCCGGTCGCGAGGTAGGCCTCCAGCTCCGTGGCGGTGGGCTGGGCGAACCGTACCGTGGTGACGGCGTGCCCCTCCGCCACCTGGTCGATGTCGCCTTCGGCCATCCGCAGCACGGCGTGGCCGGTGACCAGTTCGCCCGTGCGCCCGGCCATGGCCAGCCATCGCTTACGGGCGTCATCGAGGTCGGAGGGCTTCCCGACCAGCTCGCCGTCGATCAGGAGCATCGAGTCGCAGCCGATCACGGTGGCGTCGGGGTGCGCGTCGGCGATGCGCCGGGCGACCGTCGTGGCCTTCGCCCCGGCCAACCCCGTGACCTTCGCGCCGGGGCTCGCATCCGGATCGGCCGCGAGCAGGGCGGGCTCGTCGAGGTCGGCGACCTCGACGAGGGGGTCGAGTCCCGCAGCGCGCAGGACGGCGAGGCGGGCGGGGGAGGCGGAGGCAAGCACAAGACGCACCCGCCGATCCTGCCCTGCACGGGTGATCGCCGCGGGGCCGACGTTCCCGGGTTCGCACCCCGGAAGCGTCGCTCTCGTGGCGATCGCGGCGTCGTCAGCGCTCAGGTCCTCCCCGTGCCCAGCGGGCGACGACCAGCACCGCGGCCAGCAGCACCAGGGCGACCAGCGCGGTGATCAACGGGTCGCGTCCTCGCGGACCATCACCATGCGGGCGGGCGCCTGCCGCGGGGCGCGGCGGCGCGGCCGCAGCTCACCGGCGAGCGTCGTCAGGATCAGCAGAGCCACGACCGCCAGCACCAGGATCTTGATGGTCATGATGTCCATCGTGGCCTCCTTCTTCGTCCGTGGTCGAAGTGTGCTTCGGACCGCGGGTCGGCGACCATAATCTTGGGCTGGATTTGAGCGAACGCTCAGCCCGTCACCAGGCCGTGCCGGTAGGCGTACCCGACGGCCTGGGCGCGGTCGCGCAGGCCCGCCTTCGCGAACAGGTGGTTGACGTGCGTCTTCACCGTCGCCTCGCTCACCACCAGCCGCCGGGCGATCTCGCCGTTCGACAGGCCCGACGCGATCAGGCCGAGCACCTCGGCCTCCCGCGCGGTGAGCCCGTCGGGCAGTTCGGCCGCGGGTCGGGGCGCGGGTTCGGCGGCGAGCAGCCGGGCGATCGCAGCCGAGTCGACCGTCGTGTGCCCGTCGGCGGCCGAGCGCAGCGCTCGCCCGATGGCCTCGGCGTCGGCGTCCTTGGACAGCCAGCCCGCCGCGCCCGCCCGGAGCGCCTCGACGATCGAGGCGTCGTCGGCGTAGGTCGTGAGCACCACCACCGCCGTGCCGGGATGGTGGATGCGGACCCTCCTGGTCGCCTCGACGCCGTCGCAGACCGGCATCCGCAGGTCGGTCAGCAGCACGTCGGGGGCGTGCCGGGCGACCAGCGCGACCGCCCGCTCGCCGTCGGGCGCCGCGCCCACCACGCGGATGCCCGGCAGCAGGCCCAGCAGCGTGACCAGGCCCTCGCGGACGATCGTCTGGTCGTCGGCGAGGACGACCCGCAGGTCGTCGGGCAGCTCGTCGCGCGGCTGGTCGCTCAACTCGGGGTCGGGCGAAGGCGCAGCCGCACCCGCCATCCGTCCTCCACCGGTCCCGCCTCGAGCTCCGCCCCGGCCAGCGCCGCGCGCTCGGCCATGCCGACCAGACCGTAGCCGCCGCCCGGCCGCGGTCCCGACGGCGGTGCCGGCGGCGGTGACGGCTGTGCCGGCGCGCCGGTCCGGTCCCGCACCTCCAGTTCGGTGGCACCGTCGCGATGGCTCAGGCGAACCGACACCGGCGCTCCCGCGGCGTGCCTCCTGGCGTTGGTCAGCGCCTCCTGCGCGGTGCGCAACAGCGTCTCCTGCGCGGTGGCGTCGAGGTCGCGGGGCGTGCCGTCGATCTCGAGCGTGGCGTCGGGGGTGTCGGCGACGAGTGCGCGCAGCCCTTCGGCGACGTCGACCGGCTCGGTGCGCAGGGCCGTCACCGCTCGCCGGGCCTCGGCCAGTCCCGTGGACGCCAGGCGCTGTGCGCGTTCGATCTGGGCCACAGTGTCGGGCGGCGCGCCGTCGCGCAGCAGCATCAGCCGCGCGCCCTGCAGTTGGACGGCGAGCGCCGAGAGCGAGTGCGCGAGCACGTCGTGCACGTCGCGGGCGATGCGGGCCCGCTCGGCCAGCGCCGCCGCCCTGGCGTGCTCCTCCTGGACCCTGGCCGCGGCGACGAGCTGGACCTCACGCTGCTCGTCACGGCGCAGGCTCTCGCGGCGGCTCATGCCGAGCAGCAGCACCGCCGCGAGCCCGAGCACGGTCACCGTCAGCCCGGTGGGATCGTCGCGCAGCACCGCGACGACGCCGACGGCCGTCCCGACCAGCACCGCCACCGCCGCCGAGCCGGGAAGCCGGGTGCCCGCCGCGACCACCGCGTAGAAGCAGAACCCGAGCGGGGCCGACCAGCCCCCGACAGCGGCGATGAACCCGATCCCCGCGAGCGCCAACAGCACGATGGCCGTCGGCTGCAGCCAGCCCGGCCGGGCCGGGCGCAGGGAGATGACCACCCACGCCACACCGCCCACGACGGCCGCGACCGCCGACGGGCCCGGGTGGGCCAACGGCGTGCTGCGGACGTAGGTCGCGAGCACGATCACCGGTAGCCAGACGAGGCTGCTCGCCAGGCGCACAGGGCCCGACAGGATGCTCACCGTCCGAGTGTGGACCCGGCCCGCGCGCTGCGTCGATCCCCGCGTCGATGCCCGCGTCGATCCCCGCGTCGATCTCCGCGTCGGTCCCCGCCTCGATCTCCGGCAGGCCGGACCGGGCGGCCGTCGGCGGCGACGCGCGCGTTGAACACCAGGTACTGCGCGGCCAGGCTCACCCCGAACGTCGCCGTGAGCGTCGCGGTGAGGGCAGGCCCTGCGCTGGTGTGCGCGAACGGCAGTGCCACCGCGAGGCGCGCCGCGATCGTCGCCGCCCACAGCCCGACGCTCAGCCAGCCCCCGCGCTGGTAGAGGTAGCCCTCGTGCACCGTGAGCCGAGTCGCGTAGCCACGCACGGCGCCGAGCGCCGCGGCCAGGGCGAGGTCGCTGATGACGGCGACGACCGCGAGCGTGGTCCACGCAAGGTGGGTGGCCTGCCCGAACCCCACGACGACCAGGACCAGCGGCAGCAGCAGTGAGCGGGCCGGGGCCACATAGCGGCCCGCGAACTGCCGGGCGACGACCCAGACGACCACCGCTGCAGCAAGCAGATACGAGAAGATGTCCACGCCGGAAGCGTGCTCCGGGCGGAGGCGCGCGGCGTCGGCCCGCGGGCTGGTCCGGGGTGGAGATCTGGCCTCCACCCCGGGGTGGATCAGCTCGTGACGTCGACCCCTCGCCAGAACGCGAAGTGGTCCTTGATCTCGGCCGCGGCGTCCTTCGGCGCGGGGTAGTACCACGCGGCGTCGGGGTTCTCCTGGCCGTCGACCACGATCGACTTGTAGTCCGCCGTGCCCTTCCAGGGGCAGACGCTGTGCGTGGCGGAGTCGCGCAGGTACTCGGCCTTGACCGACGCCGCGGGGAAGTAGTGGTTGTTCTCGACGACGACCGTGTCATCGCTCTCGGCGATCACGGCGCCGTTCCAGATTGCCTTCATCCCTCGATACTGCCCCGCGTGGACGGAGCGTGCCTGTCAGCTCGGCCACAGGGAGGTGCGCCACGCGTCCGGCCCCACCGGCAAGGTCCGGCGCAGGTGGGTGGCCCGGTCGGTCCAGCGGCTGCGCGGCGGCCCGGCCGTCGCAACGGGCTCGGTGGCCAGCGCGGCGAGCACCACCGTCAGCGCGGCGGCCTCCGCGTCGTCCGGCTCGCCGCGGACCACCCGGAACAGCGCGCGCCGCTCCTCGGGCGTCGGCTCCTCGCGCACCGCTGTGCCGTCGGTTCGATCGCTCACAGTGGAATGTTGCCGTGCTTGCGCGCGGGGACGGCCTCGCGCTTGGTCGCCAACGTCCGCAGCGCCCGCGCGATGTGCCTGCGGGTCTGCGACGGCGCGATCACGCCGTCGATGTAGCCGCGGTCGGCCGCGACATAGGGGTTGGCCAGCGTGTCCTCGTACTCCTGCTGCAGCTCCGCTCGGCGGGTGGCGAGCTCGTCGCCCGAAAGCGACGTCAGCTCCTTGCGGTAGAGGATGCTCACCGCACCCGCCGCGCCGGTCACGGCGATCTGGGCGGTGGGCCACGCGAGGTTGATGTCCGCACCGAGGTGCTTGGACCCCATCACGTCGTACGCGCCGCCGTACGCCTTGCGCGTGATCACGGTGATCTTCGGCACCGTGGCCTCGGCGTAGGCGTAGAGCAGCTTCGCGCCGCGGCGGATGATCCCGTTCCATTCCTGCTCGGTGCCCGGAAGGAACCCCGGAACGTCGACGAAGGTCAGCACCGGCACGTTGAACGCGTCGCAGGTGCGCACGAACCGGGCGGCCTTCTCGGAGGCGTCGATGTCGAGGCAGCCTGCGAACTGGGTCGGCTGGTTGGCGACGATGCCGACCGACCGGCCGTCGACCCGCCCGAAGCCGACGACGATGTTCGGCGCGAAGAGCGCTTGGACCTCGAGGAACTCCCCGTCGTCGAGCACGCGTTCGAGCACCCCGTGGACGTCGTAGGGCGTGTTCGGCGAGTCCGGGACGATCGTGTCCAGCTCGAGGTCGGTCTCGGTGACGGCGTCGGCGTCCTGCGCCGGGAAGCCCGGCGGGTCGGAAAGGTTGTTGGAGGGCAGGAACGACAGCAGCTCCTTGACGTAGGAGATCGCGTCCTCCTCGTCGCTGCCGAGGTAGTGCGCCACGCCGGAGCGCGTGTTGTGCGCCCGTGCGCCGCCGAGGTCCTCCATGGCGACGTCCTCGCCGGTGACGGTCTTGATCACGTCCGGGCCGGTGATGAACATGTGGCTGGTGCCGTCGACCATCACGACGAAGTCGGTGAGCGCGGGGGAGTACACCGCGCCGCCCGCCGAGGGGCCCATGACCAGCGAGATCTGCGGGATCACGCCCGAGCTGCGCACGTTGCGCACGAAGATCTCGCCGTAGAGGCCGAGCGCGACGACGCCCTCCTGGATCCGGGCGCCGCCCCCGTCGTTGATCCCGATGACCGGGCAGCCGACCTTGGCGGCGAAGTCCATGACCTTGACGATCTTCTCGCCGTACACCTCGCCGAGCGCCCCGCCGAACACGGTCGCGTCCTGGCTGAAGACGGCCACCGGCCTGCCGTCGACCGTGCCGGTGCCCGTGACGACGCCGTCACCGAACGGGCGTCTTGCCGCCATCCCGAAGTTGGTGGAGCGGTGGCGGGTGAGGGCGTCGAACTCGACGAAGGAGTCGGGGTCCAACAGCATGTCGAGGCGCTCGCGGGCGGTGCCGCGGCCCTTGGCGTGCTGGCGCTGCGCGTTCTCGGGGTCGGTCTCCAGGGCGGCGTTGCGCCGCTGCAGGTCGGTCAGCTTTCCCGCGGTCGTGTGGATGTCCGGGGCCGGCTCCTCATCGGGTGCGGCGGTCATGGCGGCGAGCCTAACCCGCCGGTAACCGGAGTGGACGCGGTCTGCGTCACGTCCGTCGGCCTGCGTCGCCGCCCGGCGTGGCCTGGCGGGCGCGGCCTCGCCGTCGGTTCGCGCCGTTCACCGACGCGTCCGGCGACGCTGCCCGCCCATCCGCCGCGATCGTGTGCACTTCGGCCGCCGCCGCACTGGTACGCCGGTACCGTTCGGGGGTATGAACCGGACAGCGCAGCCGCTCGATCACGACGCCGTCCGCGCCGCGCTCGGCGGCTCCTGGGCTCATGTGGACATCGTCGGCCGCACCGGTTCGACGAACGCCGACCTGCTCGCCGCCGCCGCCGCGGGCGCGCCCGACCACTCCGTTTTGATCGCCGAACACCAGGACGCGGGGCGCGGCAGGCTGGCCCGGAGCTGGGTGTCGCCGCCGGGGTCGGGCCTCACCGTGAGCGTCCTGCTGCGTCCCGACGGCGTGCCCGCGTCCCGGCTCGGCTGGCTCACGCTGCTGGCCGGTCTCGCCGCCCACGACGCGGTGCGCTCGCTGACCACCGTCCCCTGCGGTCTGAAATGGCCCAACGACCTGCTTCTCGGCCCCGCGCAGCGCAAGGTCGCGGGCATCCTCGCCGAGGTCTCCGACGCGCAGCGGCCTGCGGTGGTGATCGGCGTCGGGCTCAACGTCGCGGCCTCGCCCCCCGACCAGTTGGGCGCGACATCCCTTGCGGCCGAGGGCGTCGAGGTCGGGCAGACCGAGGTGCTGATCGCCCTGCTGACCGCGCTCGCCACGCGGGAGGCGACATGGCGGGCGGGGCGGGGCGATCCCGACGCCACGCGGGTGCGCGCCGACTACCGCGCCGCCTGCCTGAGCCTGGGCGCCCCGGTGCGCGTCGAGCTGCCGGGCGGGACCATCCACACCGGCATCGCCGAGGACGTCGACACCGACGGTCGGCTGCTCCTGCTGGATCCGACGGGCCACAGGCGGGCGGTCGCGGCGGGCGACGTCGTGCACCTTCGTCCTGCGGGGTAGCCGGCTAAGGTGGTCGTGTGGCGTATCCGGACGAGTTGCTCGCGACCGGCGAGAAGATCGTCATGCACCGGCACCCGCACTGGAAGATGCTGGTCGGGCCGGTGTTCGTGCTGCTCGTGGTCGTCGCGGCAGGCAGCTTCCTCGCCGCACTGGTCGGTGGGCAGACCTGGACGCCATGGGCCCGGCTCGTGCTGGCTCTCATCGCGCTCGCCCTGGTGCTCCGGTTCACGGTGGCGCCGGTCATCCGCTGGCGCACCACGCACTTCGTCGTCACCTCCCGCCGCGTGCTCGTGCGCGAGGGGCTGTTCTCGCGGCGTGGCATGGACATCCCCATGAGCCGCATCAACAGCGTCGAGTTCCGGCACACCCTCTTCGAGCGGCTGCTCGGAGTCGGCACACTGATCATCGAGTCGGCGTCGGACGAGCCGCTGGAGTTCCACGACATCCCCGGGGTGGAGCAGGTGCACGCGTTGCTCTACCAGGAGGTCGCGGACCAGACGTAGGCCGCCTACGGTCGAGTGCACCCGGTCATCGACGACAGGAGCACGCTCGTGAGCAGGTTGCGTTTCGGCACGTTCCTTGCCCCCTTCCACCCAGCAGGTGAGAACCCCACCACCGCGCTGCAGCGTGATCTGCGCCTCGTCCAGCACCTTGACGAGCTGGGCTACGACGAGGCTTGGATCGGGGAGCACCACTCAGCGGGAAGCGAAATCATCGCTTCACCGGAGATCTTCATCGCCGCGGCGGCGGAACGCACGAAGCACATCAAGTTCGGCACCGGCGTGATCTCACTGAGCTACCACAACCCGCTGTGGGTGGCCGAGCGCATCGTGCTGCTTGATCACCTCACCCGGGGACGGGTCATGCTCGGCGTCGGTCCCGGTTCGCTGCCCACCGACTCGGCGATGATCGGGCTCAATCCCACCGACACCCGCGAGCTGCTCGACGAGAACCTCGACATCGTCATGCGGCTGCTCCGCTCGGACGAGCCGGTGACGGCCAAGACCCGCACCCACAACCTGATCGACGCCCGGCTGCACCTGCGGCCCTACTCCGACCCGCTGTTCGATGTAGCCGTCGCCGCGGTGGCCTCGCCCACCGGGCCGCGGTTGGCCGGGCGGCACGGTGTCGGACTGCTGTCCATCGGCGCGACGCTCTCCCCTGAGGGCTTCGACGCGCTCGCCCACCACTGGAACGTGATGGAGGAGCGCGCGACGACCTTCGGCAACACCGTGGACCGGTCGCAGTGGCGGCTGGTGAGCCTCTTCCACGTCGCGGAGACGCGTGAGCAGGCCTACCGCGACGTCGAGTTCGGCATCGAGCAATGGTTCCGCTACTTCCAGAAGGTCGCCGCGTTCCCGCAGATGGCGGTCCAGGGAGGCGACCTCAAAGAGATGATCGACTTCATCAACGACGCGGGGATCGGCGCGATCGGAACGGTCGACGACGCCGCCGCGCAGGTGCAGAAGCTGCTTGATCAGTCGGGCGGGTTCGGCTCGATGCTGATGCTCGGCCACGAGTGGGCCAACCCCGAGGCCACCCGGCGGTCGTGGGAGCTCGTCGCGCAGCACGTGATGCCGCGGTTCCAGGGCCAAGCGCAGCCGACGTTGGACGCGAAGGCCCGCGCCACCCAGACTCGCCCTGGGTACGCGGAGCAGCAGAACGCAGCCGTCGCGCACATGACGGAGAAGTACCAGAAAGAGGTGGCCGACAAGGGCTGAGTGCCCGAACCGTCGGTGCGGTGCGGCACTGGACCGTCGACGTGCGGTTTCGAGCGGTGATCGGCGGTTGAGGCGGCTGGCGTGCGGTGGTGTCCAGCCTGCGGTCTAGGCGGGAGGTGCGGCCTGGTCGCGCGTGCCGAACATTCCGGTGAACGTGCTGCGGAACACCAACTGGTCGCCGCGGTGCAGCATGCTGCGTAGCCGCACGAGGCCCAGTCCTGGACGTTTCCGGGACAGGCGGGCTTCGAGGATCTCCATCGACGCCCGCAGCTCGTCGCCCGCGAACACCGGGGCGGGCCATGCGATCTCCTCCCCGCCGGGGGAGCCGAGCGACAGCGACCTGTTCAGCACCTCGTCGACGTAGAGCCGCATCCAGAGCCCTGCGGTGAACCAGCCCGACGCCGCCAGGCCGCCGAAGAGCGATGTCTTCGCGGCCTCCTCGTCGACGTGGAAGGGCTGGGGGTCGAAACGACGGGCGAAGGCCAACATCTCGGCGCGGTCGACAACGGTAGTCCCCAGGTCGAACAAGCGACCAGGCGTGAAGTCCTCGAAGGTCAACAAGGGCCCGACAATAGCCGCCGCACACACCCCGCGGGGCTCGCACACAGGTTGGGCGGTGTGTGCGACCCCGGCCGGGTGTGTGTGAGCCGGGTCGGTGTGCGCGGGCCGCCTGTCGCCGCCGCCTGCCCGCGCCCGCCCGCGCCCGCCCGCCTGACCGCGCCCGCCTGCCCCGCCTGACCGCGCCCGGCGCGCCGAGGCCTAGCGGCCCACCACCGCGAGGGCTGCGGCGTGCAGCGTCCCGTTGGTCGTCAACGCGTCGCCGCCCGACCAGGTGGGGGCGCCGGAGAGGTCGGTCAGCCTGCCCCCTGCCTCGGCCAGGATCGGGACGAGCGCGGCGAGGTCCCACGGGCTGGCCACCGGGTCGACCGCGACGTCCAACACCCCCTCGGCCACGAGGACGTGCTGCCAGAAGTCGCCGAAGGCCCGGCTCTCCCACACGGCGTCGACGAGCGCGAGCCACCGGTCCATCCGCCCCTGCCGTCTGAAGACCCGAATGTCTGTTGTGGACAGGTAGGCGTCCCCGAGCTCGCCGACCCCGGACACCGCGAGCTGCCGCGGCGTCCGGCCGGGCGCGTCCGTGGTCCACGCCCCGAGTCCGCGGGCGCCCCACCACCGGCGCCCCAACGCGGGCGCGCTCGCCACCCCGACGACCGCCTCGCCGTCGACGGTCAGCGCGATCAGCGTCCCCCACGCGGGCATGGCGCGGGAGAAGTTCTTCGTGCCGTCGATCGGGTCCAGCACCCAGCCGCGCGCCGCGTCCGCCACACTGCCGCCGCCCTCCTCCCCGAGCACCGCGTCGCTCGGTCGCTCGGCGGCGATCAACGCGCGCAGCGCCTCCTCGCAGGCGGTGTCGGCGTCCGTGACGGGGGTGCGGTCGGGTTTGGTGCGCACGCTCAGGTCGGCCGCCCGGAAGCGGGGGAGCGTGATCGCGTCGGCCGCGTCGGCGAGGCGAAGCGCGAGCCCGAGATCGTCATCCACGGGCGCCACCCTGCCGCACAATCACATCCTCATCTCAGGCGGCCGTGCCAAACCCGGGAATAAGCTCCGGTTGTGACAACAGTCCTGCTCGCCGAGGACGACACCGCCATCGCCGAGCCGCTCTCCAGGGCGCTGCAGCGCGAAGGCTATGTCGTGTCTGTGGCCGACGACGGCCTCGTCGCGCTGGAGCACGTCCGCGCGGGTGGGGTCGACCTCTTGGTGCTCGATCTCGGGCTGCCCGGGATGGACGGCCTCGAGGTCTGCCGCCGCATCCGGCTCGAGGTGCCTGACCTCCCGGTGCTCATGCTCACCGCCCGCACCGACGAGGTGGACTTCGTCGTCGGCCTCGACGCGGGCGCCGACGACTACGTCGGCAAGCCCTTCCGGCTCGCCGAGCTGCTGGCCAGGGTCCGCGCGCTGCTGCGGCGGCTGACGCCCGAGACGGTCGAGGTCGGCGGCGTGCGGATGGAGCTGTCCGGGCGGCGCGTGCTCGTCGACGGCATCGAGGTCGGCCTGGCGAACAAGGAGTTCGAGCTGCTCCGCGTGCTGTTGTTGCGGGCAGGCCAGGTCGTCACCCGCGACGAGATCCTGCGCGAGGTGTGGAACGACCCCGACCTCAAGACGTCCAAGACGCTCGACATGCACATGTCGTGGCTGCGCCGCAAGATCGGCGGCGACCACCGCATCGCGACCGTGCGCGGCGTCGGGTTCCGCTTCAACCACGACTAGCCACCGTGCGCCGCCGGATCCTGCAGTCCACCCTGCTCGTCGTCACGATCACCGCGCTGGTGCTCGGGGCGCCGCTGGCCATCACGACCTGGCGGCTGGTGGAGGACATCACGCGGGGGGACCTGACCTCGCTGCTGGAGCGGGTGGAGGCGCGGCTGGAGGCGGAGGGCACCACGCTCCCGACCTCGGAGCTGCAGCTCGCCGTGCCTGCCAACGGGCGGCTCGTCCTGCAGCAGCCCGGTCAGCCCGCGCGGACCATCGGCGTCGACGTCGGCGACAACCCGGTGAGCGAGTCGCTGCCGTTCGGGCTCGGCGGCGTGATCACGCTGGAGGAACCCCGGTCCGCGATGCTCACGCAACAGATCCAGTCGACGCTGGTGGTGCTGCTGCTCGTGCTGATGTCGGTCGCGGCGGGCACGGTCGTGGCCACCCTCACGGCGCGCCGCCTGGCCGAGCCGCTGTCCGGCGTGGCCGACCGGGCGGCCCGCCTCGGCGCGGGCGACTTCCGCTCCGCCCCGCGCCGACACGGGATCCCGGAGCTCGACCGCGTCTCCGACGTGCTGGACACGTCGGCGGCCGCGCTGGCGGAGCTCGTGCAGCGCGAGCGGGAGCTCGTCGGCGACGTTTCCCACCAGCTGCGCAGCCGGATCACCGCGCTGCAGCTGCGCCTGGACGAGCTGGCCACCCACCCCGACCCGGACACCCACCGCGAGGCCGTGGCCGCGCTGGAGCAGACCGAGAAGCTCTCCGCCGTGCTCGACGACCTCCTGGAGGCCGCGCGGGCGGCTCGCGCGGCGGGCGCCGAGCTGATGGACCTGCGCGAAGGGCTCACCCCGGTGGCCGACGAGTGGCGCCCGGCCCTGCGCGCCGCAGGCCGGTCGTTCAAGATCAGGGTGCCCGACGGTCTGCTCGCGCGGGTGACGCCCGCCCGCATCCGGGAGGCGGTCGGCGCGCTGGTCGACAACGCGCTCAAGCACGGCGGCGGCGCGGTGACGATCACGGCCCGCGCCGCCGACACCAGCCTGGCCATCGAGGTCGCCGACAACGGCGCGGGCGTGCCGGAGGATCTCGTCCCGCACGTGTTCGACCGCGGGGTGTCCGGCGGGTCGTCCACGGGGCTGGGGCTGGCGTTGGCCCGCGCGCTCATCGAGGCCGATGGCGGGCGGCTGGAGCTCTCCCGGGTGCGCCCCGCGATGTTCACGATCTTCTTGCCCGCCGCCCGCGCTGACGACGTGGTCGGGGCGCCGCGCCCGTCCCGCGGCCCCCGCTGAGGCCGTGCGCGGAAAACGTCGCCAGGGCAACCTTTTCCGCGCACGGCCTCAGTCCGCGCACGACCTCAGTCCGCGCAACGATCTCAGGCCGAGGGCACCTGTCGTCGGACGTTCTGGTCGGGGAAGACGAACCGCCGGAACGCCCACCAGCGAAACGCCATGCCGACCAGCGTGCCGATGATCTGGCCGCTGACGAAGTCGGCGACCTCCTGGGTGACCAGCGAGACGCCCGGCACCTTCAGATCCAGCACATAGCGCGAGATCGCGAGCGGCGCCGAGTAGACCGCGACCCCGACGCCGCTGATCACGAAGAACAGCAGCGCCTCGTGGTGGCGCTCCCGGCCGCCGCGGGTGCGGAAGGACCACTCGCGGTTGAAAACGTAGGACACGACGGTTGCCACCAACACGGCGATGATCTTCGCGGTGAGCGGCTTCGACTCGAGCACGCCTGCCTTGAGGCCGAGGAAGATGGCGGTGTCGATCACCCACGTCGTGCCGCCGACGACCGCGAACTTCACCAGTTCGCGGTGGCGGATCGCCACCTCACGGTAGGGCTGCGGGATGGCGCCCAGCACCGTTTCGACCACGCTCACCCCGTCGATCGTGCCAGACCCGGCCGCGGCCGGTAGCGCCGGTAGGCTTCCGGGACCGTGAATGCACCTGGATTGCGAGCCTCGGCGCTGCCGGTCGTCGGCATGATCGGGGCCGGGCAGCTGGCCCGCATGACCCATCAGGCCGCGATCGCGCTCGGGCAGTCGCTGCGGGTGCTCGCGGAGGGACCCGGCGATCCCGCCGCGCTGGTCTGCGCGGACGTGCGGCTCGGCGCCGCCACCGACCTGGCGGCGCTGCGGGCGTTCTCCCGCGGCTGCTCGGCCGTCACCCTCGATCATGAGCAGGTGCCGCAAGAGCACCTGCGGTCGCTGGTCGCCGACGGGGTCGCCGTCCATCCCGGCCCGGACGCGCTGCTGCACGCGCAGGACAAGCTCGTCATGCGCCGCCGCCTCGCCGCGCTGGGGATCGCCGGGCCGCCCTTCGCCGAGGTCCGCGCGGCCGCCGACCTGACCGCGTTCGTCGCCGAGCACGGGCCGGGCGTGCTGAAGGCCGTGCGCGGCGGCTACGACGGCCGGGGCGTCTGGCTCGACGCCGACGCGTCGCTGGTCGACGAGCTGCTCGCCGCGGGCACCCCGCTGATGGTCGAACAGCGGGTGGCGATGCGCAGGGAGCTGGCTGCGCTGGTCGCGCGCTCGCCGTTCGGCCAGGCCGCGGCGTGGCCCGTCGTCGAGACCGTGCAGGCCGATGGGCAGTGTGTGCAGGTGCTCGCTCCGGCGCCGGGGCTGTCCGAGGAGCGGGCCGGGCAGGCCCAGCGGCTCGCCTTGGCTGTGGCGGAGGAGCTCGGCGTGACCGGGCTGCTCGCCGTCGAGCTGTTCGAGCTGACCACGGGCGAGCTGATGGTCAACGAGCTGGCCATGCGCCCGCACAACTCCGGGCACTGGACGATCGAGGGCGCGCGCACGTCGCAGTTCGAGCAGCATCTGCGCGCGGTGCTGGACTACCCGCTCGGCGCAACGACGCTGACCGCGCCCGCCGTCGTGATGGCCAACGTCCTGGGCGCTGACCAGCCGGTCGCGATGAGCGTCGATGAGCGGCTGCACCACCTGTTCGCCCGCTTCCCCGACGTCAAGGTGCACCTGTACGGCAAGGCGGAGCGGCCTGCGCGCAAGGTCGGGCACGTGACCGTGTTGGGCGCGGACCTGGACGAGGTCCGCGCGCGGGCGGCGCTGGCGGCCGGGTGGCTGTCCGAGGCGACGTGGGCGGACGGGTGGTCGGTGCACAGCGGACGGCCGAGATCGCAGTTGTTGCACCCCGTCGAGGAGGTCGGCCGTGCCGGGTGAGCCGCGGGTCGGCGTGATCATGGGCAGCGACTCGGACTGGCCGGTGATGCAGGCCGCCGCCGACGCGCTCGGCGAGTTCGACGTCGCGTGCGAGGTCGGCGTCTACTCCGCGCACCGCACGCCGCAGCGCATGCTCGACTACGCGACGGGCGCGGCGGCGCGGGGTCTCCAGGTGATCATCGCGGGCGCCGGGGGCGCGGCGCACCTGCCCGGGATGGTCGCCGCGGCCACCCCGCTGCCGGTGATCGGCGTCCCGGTGCCGCTGGCGCGCCTCGAAGGGCTCGACTCGCTGCTGTCGATCGTGCAGATGCCCGCGGGCGTGCCGGTCGCGACGGTCGCGGTGGGCGGCGCGCGCAACGCGGGCCTGCTCGCCGTGCGGATCCTCGCCGCGACCGACGGCGCGCTCCGCGACCGGATGGTCGCGTTCCAAGCCGATCTCCAACGCTCCGTGCTGGCCAAGGACGAGGCCCTGAAATCTCTGTGGCGAAGTGGGCCGCAGCGGTCGTAGGGTGGCGATACACAGGAGAGGAGGTGGTCCAGCGTTGAATAGCTCATGGACTTGTGAGGTGGCTGTCCGCTAGCACCACGGGACATTCTCC
>DASWUV010000330.1:0-3800 GCA_036401495.1 Pseudonocardia sp.
CAACGTGCTCGGTCGGGCCGCTGCCGACGCCGCCCGCCAGCTCGACCTGACGGACTTCTGGGACGCCCCGCAGTAGGTCCCGCACCCGACCGGCAGCTTCATCGGAGGATGACGGGGCATCGGTACGACGTGCGGGGCGACACCAAGGCCATCGACGCGCAGCACATGGCCCGCGTTCGGCCGGTCGCCGACACCGCGGTCACGACCGGTTTATCTCCACGATCACCTTGATGTCCTCCGGTGCACGCTTCAGCCCGGCCTGGACTTGCTCCAGGCCGACCCGACGGGTGATGAGCTGCGTCAGCCAGCCACGATCGGCGGCGGCCAGCGCCTTGGCTGCCCGGTAGTAGTGCCGCCGGTTGGCGTTCACCGAGCCGAGCACCACCAGGTTCTTCAGCACCGCCTCGGTCGCCAATGCCGCAGCCGACCCCATCGGAGCGGTCACAGGCCCCACCCCGGTCAAGCAGACGATCCCGCCTGGAGACACTTGGGCGATCGACTGCTGCACCAGGCCGATCACGCCGGTGCACTCGAGGACGATGTCCGGCCGCAACCCGAGGTCGGTGATCGTGCCGGTGTGGTAGGTCGCGCCGAGCTCCTTGACCAGGCCCGGTTTCGGTCCGCTCTCGACGCGGTCGAGCACGTGCACCTGTGCGCCGCTCTGCACCGCGAGCATCGCGCCGAGGAGGCCGATCGGGCCTGCCCCGACGACGAGCACCGTGTGCGGATCCCAGAACGTGCGCCCCCCGATGCTGACGATGTGCTCCCACGCCTTCGCCACCACGGTGGTCGGCTCCAGCAACACCCCGAGCACGCCCAGTCCCGGATCGACCCGTACGGCATAGTCCGGTTCGATCCGCCAGCGCTCGGCCATGAACCCGTCGATCTGCTTGATGCCGCGTTCGGTGTAGCCCCCGTTGGAGCACATGTCCCATTCGCCCACCGCGCAGTTCGGGCACGGCAGTGGATCGGGCCTCCGCACGATGCCCACCACGTACTCACCCGCCCGCAGGCCACTCGGACCCGGATCTAACACGCGGCCCAGCGACTCGTGGCCCAGGACCAACCGGTCGTGGTCCCGCGGTGACCACCCGTAACGGCCTTCGGCGATCTCGACGTCCGTGCCGCAGATTCCCACCGCCAGCGCCTCTACCAGCACCGAGCCCAACCGCAGGTCAGGCTCTGGAACGTCTTCGACCAGCAACGACCCCGCCGTCCCCGGCACCACTGTCACAGCCCGCACGCCGCCCCCGATCCCCACGCGCACCGCGCCGACACCAGACGAGGGTGCGAGCCGTACGGGCCGCCGACATCACCCCGGACGGGCGAGTCGGCCTCTGGTGCCGGGCGTTAGCCCTGTTGACCCTCGGACTCCGAGCTCGCCGCGGGTGCCGCCGAGATCGGGCCGGGCAGGCCGTCCTCCCCAGAGCCGGGCTGATACCCGAAGCGATCAGGAACCGTCGCCATGCCGTCGTCAGCGCTCATCCTGCGCCGCAGCACGATCGCGACCACCGCAGCCACGACCAGCACCAGGAAACCGACCTGCACGTAGGGCCGATACTGCTTGGGCGGACGGTACGGTTCGACCTTCTCGACGACGCCACGGCGAAGCCCCTCCAACTGGTCGGGCAGCGCCGCGATCTCAGCCCCGAGTTCCCCGCCTGCCTTCTCTACCTCCTTGCCGAGGGCGCGGGCCGTCTCATCGACCTTGTCGATCACGTCGTCGAGGGTCAAAGCGACCTGCCGCCGAGTACGGCGCAGTTTACGACTGTCCATGAACCTGCCTCCCTCACTGACGACCACCTCCACAAGAGCGCGGGACGCACCTTGGGACCAGAGCTGTGCACAACAATCCAGCAGCAGGCCCCGACGGAGTCATCCCTAGCGGGTGACCTCGACCCGCCGCGTCGACGGATGGGCGGGACAACCCCGGTGAGGCCGCCGATGGCTGCTCGACTTTGCAGCCTTTCGGCGTCCGCGCAGAGCGCCGAACCCGTGCGGAGACACCGCGAGGTCTGCGAAGTCAGGCGGCGACCCGGCACTAGGGTCGCGGTCGTGGGCATCAACGGCATCGGTGGAGTGTTTTGGCGAGCCGACCACCCGGCGAAGGTGCGGCAGTGGTACGCGGACGTGCTCGGCGTCGTCGACCCGCCGGACGGCGTCTGGCGCCAGGACGAAGGTCCGACGGTTCTGGCGGCCTTCGACCGGGACACCGACTACTTCGGCACCGACCAGCAGTTCATGGTCAACTTCCGGGTCGCGGCCCTGCCTGCCCTGTTGGAGCACCTGCGCGCGCAGGGCGTCGAGATCCTGGGCGAGCAGCACGAGGACGGCATCGGGGACTTCGCGTGGGTCACCGACCCCGAAGGCACCCGCGTCGAGCTCTGGGAGCCGGATTCAGCGGGATAGGCCGCCGGTCAGCGCCGGACCGCGCGGAGCACCGCGTCCCGGATCGTGACGACGTTGCCTTCGGGATCCGTGGCCTCGCGCTGCGGCGCGGCGGTCTCGATGTCCCACTGCGCCGGATCGAGCACCGTGGCCATCTGCTCGGCGGTCGCGAACATGTCCGGCAGGTGCGGGCGCTGCATGCTGTCGATCTCCAGGTCGGCGGGATGGTGGCTGACGACGAGCAGGGTGCCGCCCTGGTGGACGGCAGCGGCCAGCCTGCGGTGCAGCGACTCCCGCATGGGCCCTGGCAAGTGGATGAACTGCACGGAGATCAGGTCGAAGCGGCCGGGCTCCGGCGCCCACGTGAGGAGGTCGGCCTGCTGCCACGTGATGCGCGCCGCGACCTCCGCGCCTGCCTGCTCGGCCAGTTCGGCGCAGCGGCGGAGCGCGACTTCGGAGATGTCGACGCCGGTGACCGTCCAACCTCGGCTCGCGAGCCAGAGGACGTCGGCGCCTTCTCCGCTGCCCACGTCGAGCGCGGTGCCCGGCTGGAGGTCGGCGGCATAGCTGACGAGCAGCGGGTTGGGGTTGCCCGACCAGACCTGCTCCCCGCCGTAGCGCTCGTCCCAGTACTCCCGGCCGAAGAACTGCGCCGGGTCGACGTCGTCGTGTCGGTGACCGTGTCCGTGGCCGTGGGTCTGCTCCGAGGGTTGGACCATGCGTCCATCATGGCCGCGACCGATGAGTTCCACCGCCACCGGGAGTCGACACGAGATGAGCATGCTGACCGTCGTCGAGAACGTCTCTTTGGACGGAGTCGCCCAGGCTCCGGGCGGTGCCGAGGAGGACACGCGCGGCGGGTTTGCGCACGGGGGCTGGGCGCGACGCTATGACGACGCTGTCCTCGGCGCGAAGATGGGCGAGGGCATGGCGAGGCCCGGCGCGATGCTGTTCGGGCGCCGCACCTTCGAGCAGTTCGCGGGCTTCTGGCCGCACCAGAAGGACAATCCGTTCACGCCGGTGCTCAACTCCTGCAGGAAGTACGTCGCCACCCGTACCGGAGGCGAACAGCCCGCCTGGCAGAACTCGGAACTGCTGGTGGGGGAGGCGGCCGACACCGTCGCCGCACTGAAGAAGGAGTCGGGGCAGGACTTGTCGGTGATCGGGAGCGCTGAACTGGTGCGCGGCCTGTTCGCGGCTGAGCTCGTCGACCGCCTCCAGCTGATCATCCACCCGCTCGTCCTCGGCAGCGGCACCCGGCTGTTCCCGACGGCCGGGCCGACGGCGGCGCTGCGGCTGCTCGAGTGCACGCCGACCACCACTGGGTCGTTGATCGCCCTCTACGCGGTCTGAGTCGGTGCCGGACGCTCGTGCGCGGCGGTGCCACGGGTACTCGTGCGCGGCGGTCTGAG
>DASWUV010000331.1:0-3438 GCA_036401495.1 Pseudonocardia sp.
GCGCTTCGGCGCCGCTGGGCCTCGGGCTCGACGGGGCCCCGCCCGTGGGTACGCGAGCGGCCTGTGGTGACGGCGCGGCAGGCGCCGCCGTGGTGAACGTCGGCACGTCAGGGGTTGACCGGCCAGGAGTCGATGGGGCAGGAGTGGATCGGGCGGGGGTCGATGCGGCGGTCGCCGTCGGGCCTGCCTGCGGCGTCGCCGCTAATCCGGTTGATCCGTTCGGGAGCGCGACGATCGCCGCCCCACTCCCGAGCACGAGCACGCCGACGAGCAGGGCGAGCAACGCGGGAGCGCGGCGCCGCGGGGCCGACCCGGCGACCGCGGCCTGCCTGGGCGCTTCGGCCTGCCTCGGCGCTTCGGCCTGCGGTGCCGCCTCCTCCTGCGGAAGCGCCCCGGTCGGAGCCAGCTCAGGCTTCGCCTGGCGTGCCGCCACCTCAGCGAGCAGATCTCGCGCCTGCGCTGCCGACGGGCGGTCGTCCGGGTCACCGCTCAACAGCCGCATGAGGATCTCGGCCAAGGGACCGGCCTGTTGAGGCGGCTTCGGCTCGGCCGTCGCGACCTTGTGCAACAAGGCATAGGCGTTGTCGTCGACGCCGAACGGGGGCACGCCTTCCACCGCCGCATAGAGGGTGGCGCCGAGCGCGAAGATGTCCGAGGCCGCGGACGGCTCCCGACCCTGCGCCACCTCGGGGGCAAGGTAGGCGGGCGTCCCGGCGATCACGCCGGTGCGGGTCAGCTGTACCTCGTCGACGGCACGGGAGATCCCGAAGTCGGTGAGCTTCACCTGCCCGTTCGCGGCGATGAGCACGTTGCCCGGCTTCACGTCGCGGTGCACGACGCCTGCAAGATGAGCGGCCGCCAACCCGTCGGCCATCTGGCGGCCGATGTCTGCGACCCCGGCCACCGGCAGGTGCCCGTCCAGTTTGATGCGCGTCGCGAGCGACTCGGCGGGCAGGTACTCCATGACCAGCCACGGACGGTCCTCGTGGATGACCACGTCGAACATGCTGATCACGTGCGGATGGTGCAGCCGCGCCCCGATCCGGGCTTCGCGCAGGATGCGCAGGCGCGAGTCCTCGATCTCCGCCGCGCTCGTTCCTGGCGTGACGGCGAGCAACTCCTTCACCGCGACCGTACGGCCCAGTAGCTCGTCGGTCGCCCGCCAGACCATCCCCATGGCGCCGACACCGACGCACTCCTCTATGCGGTAGCGGTCGCCGATCCGCACCTGGCCTCCGTCGGGCGCGCTCATCGATCTCCTCTTAGCCCTCGTCGAACTCCTCGAACACAGTTGCGATCGGCGCCTCCGATGAGGCTGGATGTAGCGAGGCGAGGAAGGTATGCCCGATCGGCACCGCGTCCAACCAAGCCGGGGTCAGCATCGGCGCCACCCCCTGATCAGCACCCGCGGCCGGGGCGACTCGCCGGACCCGGGCGGCGGGTTATCGGGGCGCGGTGCGCTCGACGAAGGCGATGAGCCCGTCAAGCACCCGGTCGAGCCCGAACCGGTAGGCATGCCCGGGGTCGGCGGCGCTGCCGTGCGCGGCGCCCGCCGCGGCCCCGACCCGCGTCGCCAGCGGATACGCCGTGGGGTCGAGAACGCGCTGCAGCAGCGGGCCTGCCACCGCCCACCACTGGGCGTCGTCCTGGCCGCTGTCGACCCTGGCCGTGGCCGCGTCCTGTGCGGCGACGGCCGCGGCCCGCACGAAGTCGACGACGACGACGAGGCAGGCGTCGCGGTCCACGTCGGCCAGACCGAGCCCGTCGAACGCGGCCAGCTCGTGTTCGTACTTGCCGATCGAGCCAGGGCCCAGCGGTGGACGGCCGGTGGACACGCGCGCGGCCCAAGGATGATCGGTGAACAGCGACCGGTTCTCCTCGGCGACCGCGCGCACGCGCTGCGGCCACGGCTGCCCGGTGGTGTCGGGGCGCGGCATCGCGGCGTAGACGGCGTCCAGCATGAGGTCCAACAGCTCCGCCTTGCCCGGGACGTAGGTGTAGAGCGTCATCGGCGCCGCCCCGACCGCCTGCGCCACACGCCGGATGGTGACCGACTCCAGCCCGCCCGCGTCGGCCAGTTCGATCGCCGCACCGACGACCGCGTCGAGGTCCCAGGTCCGCACGGGACCGTGGCGGGGCAGTGTGGCCGCGTCGCGCCACAGCAGGGCGAGGCTGCGCGCCGGGTCCCCTGCGCTGCTGCGTGCCATGCAGGCACCTCCTCCACGTCAGCGGACAGTGTACGTTGTACGGTGTACAACGAATGAGGGAGCATCATGCGCATTACGTCGTCGACCCTGTCGCTGAACGTAGAGGATGTCGCCGGATCGAGCGCCTTCCTCGCCGACCACTTCGGCTTCCGTGAGGAGGCGGCCGCCGACGGCTTCGCCTCGCTGACCCGCGATGACGCGGGGCTCAACGTCGTCTTCCTGCGCCGCGGGCTGGCTACGCTGCCCCCCGACCAGCGTGACGACCACGCCGCAGGCCTGATTCTCGCCTTCGTCGTCGACGACCTCGAGGGCGAGCTGGCCCGCCTGCAGCGGGAGGGCGTGGCCATCACGATGCCGTTGACCGAGGAGAAGTGGGGTGAACGTGCCTTCCAGGTCCGCGACCCCAACGGGGTGATCGTCCAGCTCGTCGACTGGAACGCGGCCTGATTCGGCTGCGCCGCCTGCGTCGTTCGAAGAGCTAGCCTGCCGCCCCGAGGTGGCGCCTGAACCACGTGGTCAGGCTGGCGTCCACCGCGCGGGCGACGGGCAGCTGCGGCGCGGGCTCGATGCCGGGTTCGTCGGCGAGCGGATGGGCCAAGCCCGGGATCGACACGAGTTCGGACCGGTCCCCCGCCGCCTCGACGAGGCTGAACGCGTCGGCGCGCAGCCCTACATGATCCAGCTCGCCACTGATCACCAACAGCGGTGCGCGATCGCCGATGACGGCAGCCTTGGCCACGAAGTCCAGGCTGTCGACGGCCTTCTCGGACTCGGCGTCATACGGGTAGTCGCCCGGGAACAGATCCACGACGGATCGCAGGCGGATGGCGGCGTTGACGACCGCGCAGGCGAAGACCGGAATCCCGGTGTCGGCAAGGACCCGCAAAGCGACGGCCCCACCCAGCGATCCGCCCAGCAGACCGATCGGGCCCTCGTCGACGGGCAGTTGCGCGCGGACCGAGGCCAGGGCGGCCGGGAACTCCTCGGTCGCCTGCTGGACGAACGGGTACAGGAAGGACATCAGGACGTCCGCACGCATCAACTCCGCGGCCGCGTCCATGCTCCCGTCGACCATGCGCGCCCCGCACATCGGCATGCCGAGGTGCACCCGCCACGCCTGCAGCTCGTTCATCGGCAACGCGGCAGCGAACGCCGCATCCGATCTCGGCGCGTCCAACATGTGCCAGGTGATGATCAGCGGTGCGGAGCTGCCGTCGGCAGGCGGCAGGGC
>DASWUV010000332.1:0-22948 GCA_036401495.1 Pseudonocardia sp.
CCGCGCGCCTCACCAGCCAGCCATGATCGCCAAAGCGGGACATGAGGTGCGCTGGTGCATCTGTGCACCTGTGGTCCCAGCCCCAGACCCAGCCTCAGGGAGGGGTCAGCGGACGCCCGCGGCGTCCATCCCGCGAAGCTCCTTCTTCAGGTCGGCGATCTCGTCGCGCAGGCGGGCGGCCAGCTCGAACTGGAGGTCGCGGGCGGCCGCGAGCATCTGGTCGGACAGCTGCTGGACGAGATCGGCGAGCTGGGCGCGCGGCATGTTCTTGGTGTCGCGCCCGGCGACGACGCCGGAGCTGGCGGAGGCTCGGCCGGGTTCACCCGCAGCGCGCTTGCCGCGCGACTGGTTGCGGCCCGATCCGCCGACCGGCACGTCCTCCGCCTCGCGGTAGACCTGGTCGAGGATGTCGGCGATCTTCTTGCGCAGCGGTTGGGGGTCGAGTCCGCGTTCCTCGTTGTAGGCAACCTGCTTGGCCCGGCGCCGGTCGGTCTCGTCGATCGCGTACTGCATCGAGTCGGTGATCTTGTCGGCGTACATGTGCACCTCGCCGGACACGTTGCGCGCGGCCCGGCCGATCGTCTGGATGAGCGAGGTGCCCGAGCGCAGGAAGCCCTCCTTGTCGGCGTCGAGGATCGCGACCAGCGACACCTCGGGCAGGTCGAGGCCCTCGCGCAGCAGGTTGATGCCGACCAGCACGTCGTACTCCCCCAGCCGCAGCTGCCGCAGCAGCTCCACCCGACGCAGGGTGTCGACCTCGGAGTGCAGGTACCGGACGCGAATGCCCAGCTCCAACAGATAGTCGGTGAGGTCCTCCGCCATCTTCTTGGTGAGCGTGGTGACCAGTGCGCGCTCGTCGCGCTCGGCACGGACCCGGATCTCGTGGACCAGGTCGTCGATCTGGCCCTTGGTCGGCTTGACCACGACCTTGGGGTCGACCAGCCCGGTGGGCCGGATGACCTGCTCGACGAACTCGCCGCCGGTGCGGGTGAGCTCGTACGGGCCGGGGGTGGCCGACAGGTAGACCGTCTGCCCGATCCGGTCGGCGAACTCTTCCCACGTCAACGGCCGGTTGTCGACAGCGGACGGCAGCCGGAACCCGAAGTCGACGAGGTTGCGCTTGCGGGACATGTCGCCCTCGTACATGCCGCCGATCTGCGGGACGGTCTGGTGGGACTCGTCGATGACCAGCAGGAAGTCATCCGGGAAGTAGTCGATGAGCGTGGCGGGGGCCGTACCGGGGGCGCGGCCGTCGATGTGGCGCGAGTAGTTCTCGATGCCGGAGCAGAACCCGACCTGGCGGATCATCTCGAGGTCGTACTGCGTCCGCATCCGCAGCCGCTGGGCTTCCAGCAGCTTGCCCTGGTTCTCCAGCTCGGCCAACCGCCCGGCGAGCTCCGCCTCGATGTCGCGGACCGCGCGCTCCATGCGCTCCGGGCCCGCGACGTAGTGCGTCGCCGGGAAGATCTGGACGCTGTCGACCTGGCGCACCACGTCGCCGGTGAGGGGGTGCAGGTAGTACAGCGACTCGACCTCGTCGCCGAAGAACTCGATACGGACCGCCAGCTCCTCGTAGGCGGGGATGATCTCGACGGTGTCGCCCCGAACCCGGAACGTGCCGCGGCTGAAGGCCACGTCGTTGCGGGTGTACTGCACGTCGACGAGCGCCCGCAGCAGCGTGTCGCGGTCCACGTTGCCGCCGACCGCGAGCTTGACCGACCGGTCGAGGTAGCTCTGCGGTGTGCCCAGGCCGTAGATGCAGGACACCGACGCCACCACCACGACATCGCGCCGCGACAGCAGGCTCATCGTGGCCGCGTGCCGAAGCCGCTCGACATCCTCGTTGATCGAGGAGTCCTTCTCGATGTAGGTGTCGGTCTGCGCGATGTACGCCTCGGGCTGGTAGTAGTCGTAGTACGAGACGAAGTACTCGACGGCGTTGTTCGGCAGCATCTCGCGCAGCTCGTTGGCCAGCTGGGCGGCCAGGGTCTTGTTGTGCGCCATGACGAGGGTGGGCCGCTGCATCCGCTCGATGAGCCACGCGGTGGTGGCCGACTTGCCGGTGCCGGTGGCGCCGAGCAGCACGATGTCCTGCTCGCCCGCGCGGACGCGCCGCTCCAGCTCCTCGATGGCGGCGGGCTGATCGCCTGCGGGCTGATGCGGGCTGACGACCTCGAACCGGCCCGAGGTGCGGGGGATCTCCCCGACCGGGCGGTGTTCCGAATGTGCGAGCGGTACGTCCTGGTGGGCCGCACTGCCGGGGATCTCTGTCGCGAATGCCACGGGTTCCAGAGTACGAGGCACCACCGACACTTTTGCCGCGACGGCGCAGCGGCCGTCAGACCCGAGCTGTCAGCATGGCCCGGTGCACCCGCCGAAGGTCTCCACGTTCGACGTCCCCAACCGCGTGAACATCGACAACAAGGGCGAGGTACGCCCGGTCGACGAGTACCGCGAGACCCCGTTCGGCCTCTACATGAGCCGCCCGATGGTGAACCGACCCACGGCGCACTGGATGCAGACGTGGCTGTTGCCCGAGCTCGGGATCGCGGTGACCGACTGGTGGTGGAACCCGGGCCACGCCCGCGACCAGGACTTCTACCTCGACATCTGCGACATCGTCCGGCACGGCGACCGGTGGACGCTGACCGACCACTACCTCGACATCGTGGTGCACACCGGGCAGGGCGCCGAAGTGATCGACGTCGACGAGTTCGTGGCGGCCGTCGCGCTCGGGCTGCTCGACCCCCCGACGGCCGAGGCGGCGATGCACCGCACCCACCGCGCGGTCGACGGCATCGCCGCGCACGGGCACGACCTCGACGCGTGGCTCGCCCGGTTCGACGTCGCCCTCGCGTGGCGCGCCCGGCCCTGACCTGCGCCTGCGCCCTACGGCGTGCGCTTGGTCGTTTTCGTGTCCGTGGTGCCCGCGCCTGTGGTGTCGTTGGCACCCGCGGTGTCGCCGGACCCGGCCGACGTGCCCGGGTTGACGGCGTCGCCCTCGGCCAACGCCGCCGCCGCGACGTTCTTGGAGGACTTCTTCGAGGGCTTCGTCGTGGGGGTGACCGGGAGCTGCGTCGGCTCCGTGGTCGTCGTCGTGACGACCGGCGGCGGCGCGACGTGCGTCGGCACGGGCGCCGGAGCGACCGTGCGACGGCGGGTGGGCACCACGGCGCGGGTGTGCACAGGCTGCGGCGCGACGGTGGTGGTGACGGGCGGCGCGACGACGACGGCAGGCGGAGGCGGTGGCGGCGTGGTGGTCGTGGTGGGCGTCGTCGTCGCGGAGATGGCGGCGGGCGGGATCACCTCAGCCGCCGTGGCGACCACCGGGTGGACGCTCGCGTGCGCGACCGCGGTGACGCCGCCGAGCGCGCCGACGGCCAACACGGCGATGGCGGCGGCCGTGCTCGCTCGGTTCAGGGTGGTCGTTCTGCCGATCACGGTATCGACGGACGGCAGCGGGACGCCCGCCGACAGCTCGTCGTCGAGGCGGTGGAACTCGTCGCTCAACCGCAGCAGGTTCGCGGTCACGGTTGGTCCTCCTCGTCGTCGGCCGCTTCGGCCTCGGGGAGCCGGGTGTCCCATTCGGGTGTCGCCCACCCGTCGAGGGCGTTGGGATCGTCCAGGCCGAACTCATCGGACAGCACGTCGACCAACCCGGCATTGACGTCGTGCTGCGCCCGCGACAGGCGGGCCGCGGTGGTGCCGACGGAGACCCCTTCGACGGCGGCGATCTCCGGCAGGGACACCCCTGCCATGTGGTGCAGCACCACACATCGGCGCTCCGGCGGCGGCAGGCGGTGCAACGCGGCCAGCAGTGCGCCGACGCTGGTCTCGACGCCGGGCCCGATCAGCGGGCGGGACCGCAGCCGGAACCGGCGCCAGCTGCGCATCGTCGAGCGCACAGCGACCCGGCGCACCCAGCCGGTCGGGTCGGGCGTGCGGCTGACCGTCACCCAGGACTGCCACGCCCGTGAGTAGGCGTCCTGGACGACGGAGTGGGCCTCGGCCGGGTCCAGGGTGATCGCGTAGAGCTGGGCGACCAACCTGCGGTAGTTGGCCTCGAGGTGGGCGCCGAAGTCGATCCGGAGCTGGGCGAGGGTCGGTGCGGCGCCGTCCCGGACGACCTGGCCGTCGTAGCCGCTCGGCGGCAGGCCCGCCTCCGCGATCGCGTCGCCGACGCCGTCCGCGGCCGTACCGTGTCCGCCCGTGGCGGACGCGCTCGCCAGAGGGTCGTCCTCGCCGCCTGCGGACTCGCCGGACGGGGACGAAGCGGCCGGGGCGCCGTCGTGGACCTCGTGATCCCGGGCTGCATCGTCGCTCGGCACGCCGAAGTCGGCGGCAGCACCGTTCGCGGACGAAGGGTCCGCGACTCCGCCGCCCGTGATGGCGTCGGAGGACAGCACGACAGGGCGGTCGGCGTCCTCGATCAGTGCGCTCACCTCGTCCTCCCTCGAACGTGCGCTCCCCGTAACAGTAAGCGAGCAGGCGTCACCCTCATTGCGGACCGGACCTGCTTGACCATCGCCGCATTTCGCCCGGGTGTTACGGAGCGTCTACGCCTGAACCAGTCGAGTACGCGTTCACCAACGACGGCGCCCACCCTGACGATGCGGCCCAGGCTTCCGCAGATGGCACGGCGCGGTCGAACCAGGCTGCCTTGAGCTGAGCGTAGCGATAGAGGTCACCACCGCTGTCAGCGGCAGCCCGCTGCTTGGTCTGCAGGCAGGACGCGCGGGCCGCGGCGTCGGCCCGCAGCCAGTCGCGCAGGAGCAACACCTGCCGCCAGCTTCGCGAACCGGTCACCTGGACGAGCAAGTGCGCAGGACGGCCCGGATCAGCCGACGCGTAGCAGCGCGCAGACGGGCCCCGGACGTGACCGGGCTCCCCTTCGTTGAAGCCGCACGACACAAACCCCACCTCGCCGACACCTTCGTGCACCGCGGCGGCGTCCGGTGTCTGCACGCCGAGCTGCAGGTCGATCACGTCGGCGGCGGGCAGGCCCGGCACCGCGGTGGATCCGACGTGCGCCACCGCCTCGCCCGGCTCCCCCGCCGCGCCTGCCACCCGCGCAAGCAGCCGGGCGGCCTGCGCCGGCCATCGCGTGTCGGGGTCGACGAGCGCTGCGCGCCACGGGGCCGTCCGGCCGGCCAGCAGGTTGTCGGCGAAGGGCACCAGTCGTCCGTCCCACAGCCCGTCGACGGCTGCGGTGAGCGCTTCCGGGGCGCCCGAGTTGTCCAGCCACACATCCGCCGCCGCCTTGCGGGCCGCGTCGTCGGCTTGGGCGGCGATCCGAGCGCGGGCGTCGGACTCGGCCATGCCGCGGTGCTCGACCAGTCGCCGGACCCGCACCTCGGCGTCCGCGTGGACCACGACGACCAGGGGGAAGCGCGCGCCCATCCCCCCCTCGACGAGCAGCGGGGTGTCCTGCACCACGATCGCGTCGTCGGCTGCGCGGGTGGCCAGCTCGGCCGAGCGCGCCCCGACGAGGGGATGCACGATCTTGTTGAGGCGGTCCCGCTCGGCCGGGTCGCCGAACACGATGGCGGCCAGCGCAGACCGGTCGAGCGCGCCGTCCGCGTCGAGCACCGAAGGACCGAACGCCTCGACCACCTCGGCGAGCCCCGGGGTGCCCGGCGCGACGACCTCCCTGGCCAGCCGGTCGGCGTCGACCAGCACTGCACCACGTTCGACGAACCTGGCCGCGGCCGTCGACTTGCCGGACCCGATGCCCCCCGTCAAGCCCACCCGCAGCACGCCGCCACGGTACCCGCGGGGCTCAGGTTCCCTTGGCCGCCCGCACCGGCTGTGCCGAAGAAGCAGGGGCCACCGGGTCTGGGGACGAATGTGTCGGGGGCGCGGTGCTGGGCGGGGCCGCCGCGGCCATGGCGGGCAGCACGCGGCGGGCGAGATCGACGAGCATGTCGGCAGGCGTCGTGCCGCCGGGCAGCGGCCTGGCGGGCAGGGTGAGCGCGATGGTGCCCGTCCCGTAGAGCACTGTCAGCAGCGTCACGCCGGGCCGTTCGACGAGCACCCCGGAGGCGGTCCCGACGGGAACGGCGCGGTGCGCGCCGTCCTCGGTGGCGGCGTTGAGCTTCCATTGCGCGCTGGCCGCTGCGGGGCTCGCATAGGCCGCCGCGTTGACGGCGAGCAGCGGCTTTCCCTGATCGCGACCCAGCGCCGGGGTGCCGGTGTAGGCGCAGTCGATGCGCTCGAGCCGGTCGACGGACGGCGCGGGCACGCCGATGGTGGTGCGCACGGCGACGCTGTTGAGCGGAAGGCCGAGCACGGCGACGAGCTCGCCGACCGGAAGAACCCGCGCACAGTCGTCGGGCACCACGCCGACGTCATGGACGGTCGCAGTACCGGTGGCCGCGGCAGTGCCCGACGCGGGAAACGTGGGAAGGCTCGGGCCTGGTGAAACGCCTCCACCGCACCCCGCAAGCAACGCGAGCGCGACGCCGATCATCGGGCGCGCGATCCACGGGGCCCTACGCACGGTGGAACCGTAGTCGTCCGACTGCCCACGGTGGTATCGGCACGCCGAACTGTAGATAACGAACGGGCCGCCCATCGCGTGAAGCACGCGATGGGCGGCCCGTCAGGCGCTGTGGATCAGGCGCTGTGGATCAGGCGCCGCCGGAGAGCTTCTCCCGCAGTGCGGCCAACTGCTCGTCGCTGGCGAGCGAGCCACCCGACTCTGCGGGCTCTTCGCCCTGAGACGAGTAGTTCGTGCCGCCGCCGTCGGCCGCGGCCTCCGCGTCGGCCTCCGCCGACTTCTTGAGCTGCGCGATGTGCTGCTCGTACCGCGCGTGTGCCTCGGCGTACTCCTTCTCCCAGGCCTCGCGCTGGGCGTCGAAGCCTTCCTGCCACTCGCCGGAGTCGACGTCGAAGCCCTCGGGGTAGATGTAGTTGCCCTCGGAGTCGTACTCGGCCGCCATGCCGTAGCGGGTGGGGTCGAACTCGGTCTCGGTCGTCATGCCCTCGTTGGCCTGCTTGAGCGACAGCGAGATGCGTCGCCGGTCGAGGTCGATGTCGATGACCTTGACCATCGCGTCGTCGCCGACCTGGACGACCTGCTCCGGGATCTCGACGTGGCGCTCGGCCAACTCCGAGATGTGCACCAGGCCCTCGATGCCCTCTTCGACGCGGACGAACGCACCGAACGGAACCAGCTTGGTGACCTTGCCGGGCACGATCTGGCCGATGGCGTGCGTGCGGGCGTAGAGCCGCCACGGGTCTTCCTGCGTCGCCTTGAGCGACAGCGAGACCCGCTCGCGCTCCAGGTCGACGTCCAGGACCTCGACCGTGACCTCCTGGCCCACCTCGACGACCTCGGACGGGTGGTCGATGTGCTTCCAGGACAGCTCGGAGACGTGCACCAGGCCGTCGACCCCACCGAGGTCGACGAACGCGCCGAAGTTGACCACCGAGGACACCACGCCCTTGCGGACCTGGCCGCGGGCGAGCTGGTTGAGGAACTCGCTGCGCACCTCGGACTGGGTCTGCTCCAGCCACGCGCGGCGGGAAAGAACCACGTTGTTGCGGTTCTTGTCCAGCTCGATGATCTTGGCTTCGATCTTGCGGCCGACGTAGGGCTGCAAGTCGCGCACGCGGCGCATCTCGACGAGCGAGGCGGGAAGGAAGCCGCGAAGACCGATGTCGAGGATCAGGCCGCCCTTGACGACCTCGATGACGGTGCCCTCGACGGGCTCGTCCTTCTCCTTGAGCTCCTCGATCGTGCCCCAGGCGCGCTCGTACTGCGCGCGTTTCTTGGACAGGATCAGGCGGCCTTCCTTGTCCTCCTTCTGGAGGACGAGGGCCTCGACGTACTCACCGACCGAGACGACGTCCGCGGGATCGACGTCGTGCTTGATCGAGAGTTCCCGAGAGGGGATGACACCCTCGGTCTTGTAGCCGATGTCGAGCAGGACCTCGTCACGGTCGACCTTGACGATGGTGCCCTCAACGATGTCACCATCGTTGAAGTACTTGATCGTCAGATCGATGGCGGCGAGGAAGTCCTCCTCCGTCCCGATGTCGTTGACGGCGACCTGCGGCGTGGTGGTCGGGGCGGCGGTGGTGTCGGTGGACATGTAGTGGGGTGCTCCGGTAGGGATGAATGGGTTGCGCGCGGGATTGCGTGTGTGACGGTGTAACAGTCACCCTGTGATCGTCGATTCCCGAAGCCGACACGAACCGCAGCGAGCAGCCCACATTGACCCCGGAACAACCTCCATGTTACGTGGGCCACGATCACCGAGGCAACGTGGGTGCGGGTCGCAGACCTGTCACGATCTGGTCATGAGCGCGGAAGAGCGGCTCGGCACGGCGGGCATCGCCCGCAGGCCGGTCGATGCGGCGGAGTCGGAGCGCGCGAGCTTGCGGTGGTGGGACGCCGACGCCGACGACTACCTCGCCGAGCACGGCGCGGACATCGGCGAAGCGGAGTTCGTGTGGTGCCCCGAAGGGCTGCGTGAGCAGGACGCGCACCTGCTCGGCGACGTCGAGGGCCGCCGCGTCCTCGAGGTCGGGGCGGGCTCCGCCCCGTGCTCGCGGTGGCTGGCCCGGCAGGGGGCGCACCCGGTCGCGCTGGACCTCTCGGCGGGCATGTTGCGCCACGCCGCCGCGCTGGGGCGGTCCACGGGGACACCCGTCCCGCTCGTGCAGGCGGGCGCGGAGCACCTGCCGTTCGGCGACGCGACGTTCGACCTCGCCTGCTCGGCCTTCGGTGCCGTCCCGTTCGTGGCCGAGCCGGAGCGGGTGATGCGGGAGGTGGCGAGGGTGCTGCGCCCCGGCGGTCGCTGGGTCTTCGCGGTGAACCACCCCATGCGCTGGATGTTCTCCGACGACCCCGGCCGCGGTGGCCTGGTGGTGCAGCAGTCCTACTTCGACCGTTCGCCCTACGTGGAGGTCGACGCGAAGGGCGCGGCCACCTACGTCGAGCACCATCGCACGCTGGGCGACCGGGTGCGCGACATCGTGGCGGCGGGCCTGCATATGGTGGACATCGTGGAGCCGGAGTGGCCGGAGGACCGGGACACGGTGTGGGGCCAGTGGTCGAGGCTGCGCGGCGAACTGTTCCCGGGAACAGCGATCTTCAGCTGCCGGAAGCCCTGACCCGGGCGATCTTGTTGCGTCTGCGGGGGTATGACCCCGGTTACGCAGCAAGATCGTCACAGAAGGACGCGGCGGGGCGACAACCCCGGGAACGCCACAAGATCAGCCGAGGGCTAGCTCCCTACGCCCTCGCCCAGATAGGCCTCCTGCACCCGCGGGTCGGCCAGCAGCTCCCGGCCGGTGCCGGACAGGGTCGTGGCGCCCAGGTCGATCACATAGGCGTAGTCCGAGAGGGCCAGCGCCGAGAGCGCGTTCTGCTCCACGAGCAGCACGGTCGTGCCCTGCTTCTTGAGGTCCTTGACCGTGTCGAAGATCAGCTGGGTCATGATCGGCGAGAGCCCCATGGACGGCTCGTCGAGCATGAGCAGCTTCGGCTGCGACATCAGCGCCCGGCCGATCGCGAGCATCTGCTGCTCACCGCCGGAGAACAGGCCCGCCTTGTTCGTGCGCCGCTCCCCCAGCACCGGGAAGAGCGTGTAGACGCGGTCCATGTCCTCCAGGACGCCCGCTTCGTCGTTGCGGGTGTAGGCGCCCAGACGCAGGTTCTCCTCGACCGTCATGCGCGCGAACAACCTGCGCCCCTCCGGGCTGTGCGCGACACCGCGCCGGAGGATCTCGTGCGCGGGCAGCTTGTGCACGTCCTCGCCGTCGAACACGACCTCCCCCGACACCGGTCGCAGCAGCCCCGAGATCGTGCGCAGGGTGGTGGTCTTGCCCGCCCCGTTGCTCCCGATCAGGCTGACGATCTGGCCCCGCTCGACGCTGAAGCTCACGCCCCGCACGGCCTGGATCGCCCCGTAGGCGACGGTGAGGTCGCGCACCTCCAGGAAGCTCACGACTGGATCCCCTCCGCCGCGTGGATCTGCTCTTCGACCTCGTCGGGCGGAGCGCCGAGATACGCCTCGATGACGCGCGGGTCGCCGCGCACGACGTCCGGTGTGCCCTCGACGAGGAGTGCGCCCTGTACCAGCACCAACACCCGGTCGCAGAGGGCGAAGATGAACTTCGTGTCGTGCTCGATCACGACGACTGACACGCCGAGCTCGCGGATCTTGAGGATCAGCCTGCGGGTGCCCTCGGTCTCCTGGGCGTTCATGCCCGCGGTCGGCTCGTCGAGCAGCAGCACCTTCGGCTCGGTCGCGAGCGCCCGCGCGATCTCGAGCCGACGCTGGTCGCCATACGGCAGGTTGCGGGCCAGCTCGTCAGAGAAGCGGGTGAGGCCGACGAACGCCAGCAGCTCGTCGGTGCGCGCCGCCGCCTCGGCCTCGCTGCGCCGGTAGCCGGGTCCGTGCAGCAGCGAGGACAGTGGGTGCTGCTTCATCCGCACGTGCCGCCCGACCAGCACGTTCTCCGCGGCAGTCATGCTGGGGAACAGCCGGATGTTCTGGAACGTGCGCGCCACACCCTGTTCGGTCACCTTGGCCGGGTCCTGTGGCAGCGGTTTGCCTGCCCGCGACACCGTGCCCGACGTCGGCGCATACAGGCCGGTGAGACAGTTGAACAGCGTGGTCTTGCCCGCGCCGTTGGGCCCGATCAGCCCGATGATCTCGCCCTCGGCCAGCGCGAACGACACGTCGTTCAGGGCCTTCAGACCGCCGAACTGCATCGAGACGCCGGACGCCTCCAACACCGACGAGGTCACGCGCTCACCCCTGCCTTCATCTCCGGCTCTTCTTCCTCGATCACCGGCGGCGGTTCGGGATCCCCAGCCAGCTCGGCCTGTCGGTGCCGGTCGGCGATGAGGCCCTGCGGACGCAGTCGCATGATCACGATGAGCCCGATGCCGAAGAGCAGCAACCGGTAGTCGGAGAACTCGCGCAGCTTCTCCGGCAGCACGAACAGGATCGACGCCCCGAGGACCGCGCCGGGGATCGTGCCCATGCCGCCGAGGATGACCGCGGCCAGCAACGTGACCGACTCGGTGAACCGGAAGCTGTCGTAGGCCACGACCGCGGTCTTGTGCGCGAAGAACGCCCCGGCGAGCCCGGCCAACATGGCGCCGGTGAGGAAGGCAAGGATCTTGATCGGCCCGGTGCGGATGCCCATCGCCCGCGCGGCGTCCTCGTCCTCCCTGATCGCGATCCAGGCCCGGCCGAGCCGCGAGTTCTTGAGGTTCGCGAAGATCAGCATGACCGCGGCGACGAGCAGCACGATCATCACGTAGTAGAGGACGCCGGACGGCAACTGCACCGGACCGATCTGGACCGACTCGTTGAACGCCTTCCCGAACAGCGAGACCTGCGGGATGTTCGGGATCGCGTTCGCACCGCCGGTGAGGCCGCCGATGTTGTTCTGCGCGGTGCGGGTGAAGATCTCGCCGAAGGCGAGCGTCACGATGGCGAGGTAGTCCCCGCGCACCCGCAGCGTCGGCGAACCGACGATGGCGCCGAACACCCCCGCCACGAGCGCGCAGATCACCATGACCAGCGGAAATGGCACGTGGATTCCGACGATCGACGCCGCAGCCCCGGACAGGTTCGCCGCCGTGAAGGCGCCGATGCCCATGAAGGCGACGTAGCCGAGGTCGAGCAGCCCGGCCAGGCCGACCACGATGTTGAGCCCGATCGCCGTAGCCGCATAGACGCCGATGTTGGCGGCCACGGTCATCCAGTACTCGGTGCCCGCGCTGGTCAGCGGCAGCACGAGGGCGATGAACAGCAGCACGGTCACGCTGAACCCGCGATGCCGCTCCGAGACGGCCGCGACCCAGGCCAGCAGCCCCGACGCCGAGAGCGCCGCGAACGCGCCGCCCAGTGCGGCCAGCACAGAGAGGAACACCGCGCCCGCGTAGGGGTTGACCACGCCGCCCTGGCCGCCGCTCGTGAGCACCCCTGCCACGAGGAACAGCACGACCACGAAGACGACGAGCAGCAACAGCCACTCCACCCACCACGGCAGCTGCCAGGTGAGTTGCGGGCGCTCACCGAGGCCGCCCGCGGTGCCGCCGATGACGGCCACCACTCCGCCGATCAACGTGACGATGGCGCCGAACGCCGCCTCGCCGTCCGAGACCGTGATGGCGCCGAAGCCACCGCCGTCGACCAGGATGTACGTGCCGTTGACCACGGCGACCCCGATGACCCCCCAGCCGATCCCCCGGACGATCCGACCGGTCGGCGTCACCTTCAGCACGGTCAGGACGATGATCGCCAGACCGAGCAGGAGCAGGTGCAGCCGGAATCCGGTGACGCCGAGCGGGTCGACGAAGTAGTTCAGCGTGGACTTCTCGGGGTAAGGGCCGTCGTTGAGGACGAACGTCGCCCACGGCAGGTAGGTCCCGACGATCGTCAGCAGACCGGCGGCGATGCGCAGCGCGGTGGCGGCCGGGGCCAGCCGGGCGATCATGCCCGCACCCGGTCGGTCTCACCGAAGAAGCCCTGCGGCCGGAACACCAATACGCCGATCAGCACCACGAAGATCCAGACGTAGTCGTAGGCCGTCCCGCCGGGCAGGTACTGCCCCGCGAGCGCCTTGACCAGGCCGATCACGAGGCCGCCGACGACCGCTCCGCGGATGTTGCCGATGCCGCCGAGGACAGCAGCGGTGAAGGCGAAGATCCCGTTCTGGAACCCGATGTCGATGTTGATGTTGTTCAGGTAGTTGCCGTACAGCACGCCGCCGACGCCCGCCAGCGCCCCGCCGAGCACGAAGGTCAGCACGATGACGCGGTCGGGGTCGATGCCCATCAGCCGGGCGACGTCGGGGTCGTTGGACGTGGCGCGCATCGCCCGTCCCATCCGGGAGCGTTCCACGAAGTTGTCGAGCAGGTAGGCCAGCACCAGCGACACGACGATGATCAGCATCCCGGCGTAGCGGAACGGCACGCCGTCGCCGATCGGGATGATCCAGGTGCCGTCGACGAAGACGGTGGGGAAGGGCAGCGCCGCGGTGCCGTTCGGGTAGAAGACGCGCACCGCCTCTTGCAGCGCCACCGACACGCCCAGCGCTGTGATCAGCGGCGCGAGCCGGGGGGCGCCGCGCAACGGCCGGTACGCCAAGCGCTCCATGGCCACCGCGATCAGCACCGACACGAGCGCGCCCGCGACCAAGAGGATGGGCAGGGTGATGTACCACTGCCCCTGCCACGACGTCGGCAGCACATACGTGAACGTGGCCAGCGCGCCGTACGCGCCGACCATGAAGATCTCGCCGTGCGCGAAGTTGATCAGCTGGATGATGCCGTAAACCATCGTGTAGCCCAGCGCGATCAGCCCGATCAACGAGCCGAGCACCAAACCGTTGACCACCTGCGACAGGAACGTGGACAGCAACCGGATTCCTCTCATGCGACGGTGGGGGCCGAGCCGACCCGCGGCCCCGCCCCCACCATCGTGATTCTGCCGTCGAGCGTCAGCTCGCCTGGAATGCCCCGGTCTGGACCGGCGCGAAGTCGCCGTCCTTGACCTGGTACACGGTGAGCACCTTGTTGGTGGTGTCGCCGTACTGGTCGAACGACACCTTGCCGCTCGCCCCGTCCAGCGACGTCGCCTGAACGTTGCTGATCAGCGTCGCACGCGACGCGTCGCTCCACGTTCCGTCGCCAACGGTCTTGGCCAGCGCGTTGATGATGACGTTGGCGGCATCGTAGGTCAGCACGCCGTACGTGCTGTACTCCTCGGTGAAGCTCGCAGCCTTGTAGTCGTCGAGGAACTGCTTGGCGCTGGGCAGGTTCGCCGCAGGCGCGCCGACGCTGGTGCCGAGGTCACCTGTACGGCCACCCAGGTCGACGAACTTCTTGTCGACGATGCCGTCCCCGCCCATCAGCGGGATGTCCAGACCCGCGTCCTTGAGCTGCTTGGAGAGCGGGCCCGCCACCGGGTACTCGCCGCCGTAGTAGACAGCGTCCGGGTTCAACGGCCGGATCTTGCCGATGACGCCGGAGAAGTCGGTGTCCTTCTCGCCGACCTTCTCCCTCGTGACGACCTTGGCGCCCAGCTTGGTGATCTCGTTCGACGCCTGGTCGGCGAGGCCCGCGCCGTAGGTCTTGCCGTCGTCGATCACCGCGATGTTCTTCTTGCCCGCCGTCTGCACCAGGTACTGGGCGGCGAAGGGGCCCTGCACGAGGTCGGTGGTGGCGACGCGGAAGTACGTGGGGAACGGCCGCTTCGGCGCCGTCGTGGCCGCGTCACCCAACGTCAGCGAAGGGTTGGTGTTGGCGGGCGAGACCTGCACGATGCTCTTGCCCGCGAGGATCGGCGCCACGGTCTGGGCCACCGACGAGTTCAGGGTGCCGACGACGCCCACGACGGTGGGGTCGGACGCGAGCTTCGTCGCCGCCTGACCGCCGATCTGCGCGGTGGCCTGGTCGTCCTCCGGCTGGAAGGCCAGCTTGTAGCCCTTGACCGTGCACTTCTGGTTGGCCTGGTCCACAGCCAGCTTGCTGGAGTTGCGCATGCCGAGGCCGAGCGCCGAGAGGCTGCCCGACAGCGGAGCGACCATGCCGATGACGAGGGTGCCCTTGCTGGTGTCGCAACTGCTGCCGCCACCCGTGCCGCCTGCTTCGTTCCTGTTGGTACCGCAGGCCGTGAGCCCGAGGGCCCCGACGAGGATCGCGGCGGTGGCGATAGTCCGCCTCCGAGTCATGCTCAAAATCCTTCCCTGCCGCGGGGGGCGCCCGACCACGCCCGAACTGTCTCGACTGTCGAGAGCGCTCGGGACGTTAGGCCACCCCCCGACGTGGTGGCAGCCTCACCCCCCGGTCTTTACCGGACCGCAACCCGCAGGCGGCCTGCATTGATCCACTCGTAACGGGCCGTGGCCCTTCTCGCCGGTCAGGAACGCGGCGCGGCCAGCCCGTCGACGACGGCCTCGGCGACGGCCTTCATCGTCGTCCTGCGGTCCATGGCGGTGCGCTGGATCCAGCGGAACGCGTCCGGCTCGGTCATCGACTGGCGGGTCATCAGCAGGCCCTTGGCCCGGTCGACGACCTTGCGCGTCTCCAGTCGGTCGGTCAGCGTGGCGACCTCGTCCTCCAGCGCGCGGCGCTCGGCGAACCGGGACACCGCCAGCTCGATCGCGGGCACCAGCTCGTGCCGGGCGAACGGCTTCACCAGGTAGGCCATCGCGCCTGCGTCGCGCGCCTGCTCGATGAGCTCGCGCTGGCTGAACGCCGTCAGCATCACGACCGGCGCGATCCGCTCGTCCACGATGGACGTCGCGGCCGCGATGCCGTCGAGCTTCGGCATCTTCACATCCATGATCACCAGATCCGGCGTGAGCGAGCGGGCCAGCTCGATCGCCTGCTCACCGTCGGCGGCCTCGCCCGCGACGACGTAGCCCTCCTCGGTCAGCATCTCGGTCAGGTCGAGGCGGATCAGCGCTTCGTCCTCCACGACCAACACACGCAGCCCGACAGCTGGAGCGGCGGTTGCCTCTCTTGCCGTCGTTTCCTCGGACACCTGCTGGGTCACCGGGTCACTCCTTCGCGCCGACGGTGGCTTTCGGTAAGGATTCAGAGTAGCCGGGCCCCGGCGGCGACGCGCTGTGATTCGGGGCCGCTATGCTCCATCACACGGTCACGCCCCTGTAGCCCAACGGCAGAGGCAGCGCTCTCAAACAGCGTCCAGTGTGGGTTCGAATCCCACCGGGGGCACCGGCTCCGGAAGGGGTCCGACGATCGCCGCGAGCTGCACACCACGGGCCCGACCACCCCACTGACGTACAGCTCGCAGCGATCACCCACCGCCCGACCCCTCCTCCGAGCCGCGCAACACGCGCAACACATTGGCGCCCGCGAGCTTGGCGCAGTCCTCGTCGCTCCAGCCGTGGTCCAGCAGTGCGGTGAACAGGGCCGGGTAGGTCGAGACGTCCTCGAGGCCGACCGGCAGGTCCGGGGTGCCGTCGAAGTCGCCGCCGATGCCGATGTGCTCGATCCCGGCCACCTCGCGCGCGTGCTCGAGGTGCGCGACGACGTCGTCGATAGTGGCCTTCGGGCCGGGCGGACCACCCCGGCCCGCGACGAACTCCTGGCGCAGCTCCAGGTCGCGCGGGTCGAGTCCGGCCGCCGCCATGTCGGCCTGGACGGTCTGGTCCCACTCCATGGCCCGCGTCGAGACGAACTGCGGCACGAACGTCACCATGCAGACGCCGCCGTTGCCCGCCAGCGCGGCGAGCACGTCGTCGGGGACGTTGCGGGGGTGGTCGGTCACCGCACGGCAGGACGAGTGCGTGAAGACCACGGGCGCCCTCGACGTCGCGAGCGCGTCGCGCATGGTCGTCGCCGCGACGTGGGAGAGGTCGACGAGCATGCCGATCCGGTTCATCTCGAGAACCACGTCCCGGCCGAACGGGGTGAGGCCGCCGTGCTCCGGCTCGTCCGTGGCCGAGTCGGCCCACTCGGTGTTCCGGTTGTGGGTGAGCGTCATGTACCGCACGCCGACCGCACGCAGATGGCGCAGCGCGGCGAGCGAGCCCGCGATGCCGTGCCCGCCCTCCGCGCCCATGAGCGAGGCGACGCGGCCTGCCGCGAACGCCGCTTCGACTTCGGCCGCTGTGGTCGCGAGGCGCAACGCGTCGGGATGGCGCGCGACGAACGCGCGCACGCGGTCCACCTGCTCGAGGACGGCGCTCACCGCAGCCGGGCCGCTGAACGAGCACGGCACGTACACCGACCAGAACTGGGCCCCGACCCGTCCGGCGCGCAGCCGCGGCAGGTCGGTCTGCAGTTCGGGGACGCCCGCGGCCAGGTCGACGGAGCGCCCCAGTGTGCGCAGCGCCCACGGGAGGTCGTTGTGCCCGTCCACGAGCGGGGTGACGGCGAGCAGTTCGAGAGCGCGCTCGCGGGAGATCGACATGCGGCCAGTGTGCGTGGGTCGTGCGCGGAAATGGTCGTCGGGACGACCATTTCCGCGCACGGCGGTCAGGCGCCGCCCGCGTTCAGCGTCACGGTCGCGGGCGCGAAGCCCGCGCCCACCACGTCCACTCCTTCACCCTTGAGCTGGGCGATGGCCTTGGTGACGTAGTCGTTCGTGTAGGCCTGCGCGTCGGGGTCCTTGGTGAGCACCGTCTGCCCATCGGCGTTGACGGCGGTGCGCGCCACCTTCACCGTCTGCGCCCACGCGGCCGGGTCGATCGTGCCGACGCCCGCGGACGGCGACGGCCAGATCAGCTTGTTGACTTCGTTGACCTGCCACAGCTGGTGGCTCGCCCCCAGCTTCGACCCCGCCTTGACGACGATGTCGCGGCACGCCTGGAGGTTGTCGCGGCAGTAGATCCATCCCTTGAGCGAGGCCGCGATGAACTTGACCGTCGTGTCCTGGTAGGCCGGGTCGGACAGCTTGTCGGTGTTGGCCCAGATCGCGTCCTGCAGCATCGCCGTGCCGTCGTCGTTCCAGTTGATGAGGTTGAAGTCCGACGGCTGGTACAGCTGCCCCGTCGCCGGGTTCTTCGCTTCGAGCACCTGCGCGTACTCGTTGTAGGACATGGCCTGCGCGGCGTCGATGTCGTGGCTGAGCAGCCCCTGCATGTCGAACTGCTGCTGAACCAGGGTGACGTCCGAAGCGGGCTTGAGCCCGGCCGTGGTCATGCCCGCGAACAGCTCGAACTCGTTGCCGAAGCCCCAGTTGCCGATCTTCTTGCCCTTGAAGTCGGCGGGCTTGGTGATGTTCTCGCTCTTGAACGACACCTGCCGGGTGCCCGAGCGCTGGTAGATCTGCGCCACGTCGGTGATGCCCGCCCCCTGTTCGCGGCTGGCGAGCGCTTTGGGCACCCACGCGATCGCGTAGTCGGCCTGGCCCTGGGCGAGGACGGTCTGCGGCACGATGTCCACGCCGCCCTCCTTCAGCGTGACGTCGAGCCCCGCGTCCTTGTAGTAGCCCTGCGCGATCGCCGCGTAGTAGCCCGCGAACTGGCCTTGGGCGACCCACTGCAGCTGCAAGGTCACCTTGGTCGGTGCGCCGGGTGCGGTGCTCGCGCCCGAGCTTCCGCCTGCCTGGGGTGTCGTCGAACATGCGGTGACGGCCAGCGCGACGGCCGCGACCGCCGCGAGCAAGGGGCGTTTGGACATCGTGGATCTCCTCTAGGTTCTTGCGGGACGTCCGCGGGTGGCCAGCCGCTCGACGAGCGTCCCGGCGAGGTGGAACAGCAGCCCCAGCACGATCGAGGCCACGACGAAGGCCCACGCGCGGGCGTAGGCGGTGTTGGCGGCCGCGGAGGAGATGCGGCTGCCCAGACCGTTCTGCAGGCCCCCGAAGTACTCCGCGACGATCGAGGCGATCACCGCGGCCGGGGCCGCGAGCCGCAGGCCGGTCATGACGGACGGGACCGCGCCCGGCAGTCGCACGAACCGGGCGCGCTGCCACGGGGTGGCGGCCAACGACGTCATCAGCTCGCTGTGCACCGGGGCTACCGCCCGCAGCCCCCGGGCCGCTGATACGAACACCGGCACGACGACGACGACCGTCACCACCAGCCTGCGCGGGATCTCGGTGGTCGAGCCGAACATGGTGGTGAAGACGGGGGCGAGGGCGACGATCGGGATGGCGCTCGCCGCCAGCACGACCGGCGTCGTCAGCTCGGCGACCAGCCGCGACGACGCCGCGAGGATCGCCAGCACCACCCCGATGAGGAACCCGGCGACGAGCCCCACCAGTGCGTTGCCGCCGGTGACGGCCGCGGTCGAGAGGATGACCGTGAACTGGGCCGCCACCTGCTCGGCGATCGCGGTGGGCGCGGGCAGCAGGAACGCGGGCACCGACGCGGCCACGACGAGCAGCTGCCACGCCACGAGGACGAGGATCCCGAGCGCGACCGGCGCGATCCTCGCCGCCCTGGCCGTCATGGATGGCCCTTGCGCAAGGCCTCGCGGACCGCCGTGACCGCCGCGAAGAACGACGCCGTCTCCCGGACGTCCTCGACGTCCTCGGGCTCCAGCTCGCCGCCCCTTCCCGGCCGCCTGCCCGCGACGACCTCGACGATCCGGCCCGGACGGGGGGTCATCACGGCGACGCGGTCGGACAGCACGACGGCTTCCGGGATGGAGTGGGTGACGAACAGGACGGCCGCGCCGGTCTCGCCCGCGATCCGCAGCAGCTCGGCCTGCATCCGCTCGCGGGTCATCTCGTCCAACGCCCCGAACGGCTCGTCCATCAGGAGCAGCTTGGGCCGGGCCGCCAGCGCGCGGGCGATCGCCACCCGCTGTTGCATGCCGCCCGACAGCTGGCCCGGTCGCGACCCGGCGAAGTCCGCGAGCCCGACGAGCTCCAGCAGCTCCGCCGCCCGGGCCCGCCGCTGCGTCTTGCCGACGCCGTGCACCTGCAGCGGCAGCTCGACGTTCTCCGCGACCGTCCGCCACTCGAGCAGCCCGGCCTGCTGGAACGCTATGCCGTAGTCCTGGTCGAGCCGGGCCTGCCTGGCGGTCTTCCCGCCGACGTGCACGACCCCCGCGCTGGGCGCTTCCAGGTCGGCGACGACGCGCAGCAGCGTCGACTTCCCGCAGCCCGACGGCCCGATCAGCGCAACGAACTCGCCGTCGTCCAGCGTCAGGTCGATGCCGGAGAGGGCGACGACGTCGCCGAAACGCTTGTCGACCTCGGCCAGCTCGACGGCCGCAGGCTGTTCCGAAGCGCCCACGGGCTCGCTCACGGTCGACGGTTCGCTCCTGTGCTCGTTCACCCCAACGCCCCGCGGTAGCGCCGCAGCCCGAGGTCCAGCAGCCCGACAGCACCCGCCGCGACGAGCCCGAGCACCGCCGCGCCGAGGATGGCCGCGTACATCTGTGAGGGATCCCCCGTCGCCGTCTGGGCGTACTCGATGATCAGCCTGCCGATCCCGCCGCGCGTGCCGGTGGAGATCTCCGCGACGATCGCGCCGACCACCGCGGCCGCTGCGGCCAGCCGGACAGCGGGGATGAGCGAGGGCACCGCTGCGGGCAGCCGCAGCCGCAGCAGCGTGGTCCACCAGCCCGCGGCCAGCGAGTGGAACAGCTCGACGTCGGCCTGACCGGGCGACCCCAACCCGCGCAGCGCACCGACCGCGATCGGGAAGAACGCCAGATACGACGAGATCACCATGACACTCGCCCACGGCTGCCACGCCCAGCCGAGGATGGCGATCTTGCCGCCCCACCCCGCGACGAGCGGGGCGATCGCGATCAGGGGAACGGTCTGCGACGCGACGATGTAGGGCAGGATCGCGCGCTCCGCGAGCCGGAACCGCAGCATCACCAGTGCCAGCACGATCCCGAGCAGGCCGCCGAGCACCAGGCCGCCGAGCGCAAGGCCCAGGGTGAACAGCACACCGCTCAGCACGGCGGCGCCGATCGTGCGGGTGTCGGTCGCGCCCGCCACCTCGGGACTGCCCAGCCGCGCCAGCACCGTCCAGACGTGCGGCATGGCCGCGTCATCGGTGCGGGGCAGGACCCGGACGCCGCCGACGATCACGCCGTCGTCGGGCACGACGAGCTTCACCAGCTCCCACAGCGCCACGAGCAGCACAAACGCGGCCACGGTCGTCACGACCGACCGGCTGCGACCCGCCATGTGCATGCCCTCCCCCATCCGGCGATGGAGCGATCCTGCGAGCAGGGCATGACCGTAGCGTTACGTCCGGGTTGCCAACAGGATCATCGCGGCATGCGTCGCCAGATCGTTCTCGGCAGGTGACCGGCAACGGCAAAAAGCGGACGAAGCACCCACGGAACCCACACCTCGTCCCGGCCCGACCGCAGCGCGGCGACGGTGGCGTCGGCGACCTGGTCGGGCGTCGAGGACAGCGGAGCAGGCGACATGCCCGCGGTCATCCGGCCGACGACGAACCCCGGCCGCACCAGAACCAGGCGCACTCCGGTGCCGTGCAGCGCATCGGCGAGCCCTGACGCGAAGCCGTCGAGCCCGGCCTTGGCCGACCCGTAGACGTAGTTGGCCCGCCGCACGCGCGCCCCGGCGACCGATGAGAACACGACCAGTGTCCCGCGCCCCTGAGCACGCAGGATCTGCGCGAGGTGGGTCAGCACGGTCACGTGGGCCACGTAGTCGGTGTGCACGATCGCCTGCGCGTGCTCCGCGTCCCGCTCGGCGAGCGCCTGGTCGCCGAGGATCCCGAAGGCGACGACGACCACGTCGAGGCCGCCGTGCTCGCGCACGATCCCGTCGAGCACGCCGCGCTGGGCCGTGAGGTCGTCGGCGTCGAACTCCACCGGGTCGACGCTCGCCGCGCCCGCGTCCTCGAGCATCGCGATCTCGGCGCCCAGGTCAGCAGCGCGACGGGCCGCGAGGACCACCGTCGCGCCCGGCGCGAGCCTGCGGGCCACCGCCAGCCCGATCTCGCTGCGGCCGCCGAGTATGAGCACGGTGTTCGCCACGGCGCACAAGACTGTCACACGAAGGCAACACGGTCGTCCTACCGTCGGACTGTGCCCGAGATGCGGTTCGAGGTGCGCTGGCCCGACGGGTCGCGCCGGGAGTACTACTCGCCGTCGCTCGTGGTGGAGGACTACCTCCAGCCGGGCCACAGCTACCCGGTCACCGACTTCGTCGGACGCAGCCGTGAGGCGCTGTACCAGGCGAGCGAGCGCGTCCGCGCCGCCTACGGGATGCCGTGCTCGCTCGCGGAGGCGTCGCTGGCGAGCATCGAGCGGGCCGCGGCGACGTTCGTCGACGGCGAGGTCAGCGTCCAACGCTTCCGGCGCTGAGGTCCGCCGGGCCGCAGCGCCCGGCCATACTGGTCGGATGCGCGCCGCCGTCCTCGGATCGCCCGTCGCCCACTCGCTGTCCCCCGTGTTGCACAACGCGGCGTACCGCGTCCTCGGGCTCGACGGCTGGTCCTACGGCATGCACGAGGTCCGCGAGGCGGAGCTCGCCGGGTTCGTCGACGGGCTCGGACCCGAGTGGGCGGGCCTCTCGCTGACGATGCCGCTCAAGCGCGTGACGCTGGAGGTCGCCGACGACATCGACCCGGTCGCGGCGGCGGTCGGGGCGGCGAACACGCTGGTGCTCGCCGGGGCGCGGACCGCGCACAACACGGACGTGACCGGCATCAGCATGACGCTCGGCGCCGTGACGGGCCGGGCGGTCGTGCTCGGCGCGGGCGGCACCGCCCAGTCGGCGCTGGCGGCGCTGGCCGAGCGCGGGATCGTCGACGTCGAGGTCATGGTCCGCGATCTCGCGCGCACCGCGGAGCTGCGGGCCACCGCGGAACGCCTCGGCGTCCGTCCGCAGGTCACCGACGCGCTGGCCGACCCTGTGCGCGCCTCCGCCGTTCTCGCCGAAGCGGACATCGTGATCTGCACGCTGCCCAGCGGAGCGGCCGACGCGCTCATCCCGCCCGGCGTGGGCGCCGTGGTCCTCGACGTCGTGTACGCGCCGTGGCCCACCCCGTTCGCGGCGGCGGCGATGGCCGCGGGAGCGCGCGTCGAGAGCGGCCTGACGATGCTGCTGCACCAGGGCGTCGCGCAGGTGGAGCTGATGACGGGCAAACCGGGCCCGGTCGCCGAGATGCGGGCCGCCCTGGAGTCCGCAGTGGCGGCACGCGGCTGATCAGGGCAGACGGGCGGCTGCCGATCCCCTACGGTGACCGGATGACGCTCCCCACCGACGCCGAACCCGGCCTCCTCGTCGTCACCGCGACGATCACCGCTCAGCCCGGCAAGGAGGCGGAGGTCAAGAAGCTGCTCAGCTCGATCGTCGAGCCGACGCTGGCCGAGGACGGCTGCGTCGGGTACGCCCTGCACCAGGGGGTCGCCGATCCGGCGACGTTCGTCTTCTACGAGAACTGGACCAGCCAGGCGGCCCTCGACGCCCACCTGGCGGGCCCGACGATCACGGAGGGGCTCGCCGCGCTCGGTCCGCTGTTGGCAGGCCCGCCCGTCATCGTCCCGCTCGCCCGTGTCGCC
>DASWUV010000333.1:0-5838 GCA_036401495.1 Pseudonocardia sp.
GCCGCCTCCATCAGCAGCCGCTTGCTGCGCTCGGCGTCGCGCTGCCGGTCCTCTGGCGCTGGAGCGCGTCGACCAGTCGGCTTGTCGGTCACCCAGCCATACTAGTCTTTCATCCCGCGAGATGATTAAATCAAGCGTGCAGATGACAGACAGAATGGGAGTGGCCATGGGATCCACGTTGCGGGTGGCGATTGTCGGCGGCGGAATCGGTGGGCTTGCGCTGGCCCACGGCCTGCTCGCCGCGGGCGTCGACGTACGGCTCTACGAGCGGGACCCTTCAGCGCGCCACCGCCGTCAGGGCTACCGCATCCACATCAGCGACGTCGGCAACCAGGCGTTGGCCGAGGTGTTGCCCGCGGCCGTCCACCGTCGCGTCGTCGCCACCGCCACCCGGCCCGGCGACCTGGTCGCCGCCTTCGACAGTCAGCTCAACCCGCTGTTCCAGCAGACCTTCCCCGTCACCGACCCGGACGCGGTCACCTCGGTCGACCGCTACGCGTTCCGCCGGGCACTGCTGACCGGCCTTGACGAGACCGTCTGCTTCGGCCGCGAGTTCACCGGCTACGTCGAGACCCCGGACGGCGAGGTCGAGCTCCGGTTCGCCGACGGGCACAGCGTCACCGCGGACGTCCTCGTCGGCGCCGACGGCGTGGGCTCCGCCGTCCGTGCGCAACTTCTGCCCGACTTCGACGTCATCGACATCGGGGTTCGCTGCATCTACGGCAAGATCCACCTGGCCGACGTCGCGCGCGAGCAGGTCCCGCCCGACTTCCTGCGGGGTTTCTGCTCCCTCACCGACGGCCAGGGGCTGGGCGCCGCCTTCGCCCCCGTGCTGTTCCGCGAGCCGCCCGCCGAGTACGGCGACTACCTGATGGCCGTCCTCACGGGCACGAGCGAGACACTCGGGCGCGACGACGACGAGCTGTTCGCCCTGTCGCCGACCGACCTGTGGTCCGTTGCCGTCGAGCAGACCGCGAACTGGCACCCCGCCGTCCGCGGCCTGGTGGCTGCCGCGGACGCCGACGCCGCCTTCCCCATCACCCTGCGCACGTGCACCCGGATCGAGCCCTGGCCCACCGGGCGGGTCACCGTGCTCGGTGACGCCATCCACCCCATGACGCCCGCCGCGGGAGCAGGGGCCAACACCGCGCTGCGGGACGCCGCCCGTCTCACTGACGCACTGGTCAGCGTCCGGGAAGGGGCCGCGCTCGGCGACGCCCTCGCGGACTACGAGGCGGCCATGATCACGTACGGCCTGGGCGTCGTGGCGGAGTCGCTGCGCAACGCCGAGCGGATGTTCACCATGCGCATCACAGCCGCCCCTCCCCTTCGCCGATGAGTTTTCGCGCAGCCGACGGTCTCCCCACCGAAAGCATTCGCACTCCGAGGAGGAACCCCGATGCCCACCACCACGGCCCAGGTACAGAAAGTCGCCAACGTCGTCATCCCCGTCCAGGATGTCGACGGCGCCATCGACTTCTACGCAGGCAAGCTCGGCCTGACCAAGCGGACCGACACCCCGTTCGGCGGCGAGTACCGCTGGGTCGAGGTCGCACCCGACGGCGCCGACACCGTGATCGCACTGGCCCCGCCCGGACCCGGCGACACGGCCGGGGGCAGGCAGACCGGCATCAGCCTGCAGACCAGCGACATCGACACCTATTACGCCCAGCTCAAGGCCGCGGGCGTCGACGTCGACCCCGAGATCACTCGCATGGGCGGCCCCGTGCCGCCGATGTTCTGGCTGCGCGACCACGAGGCCAACGTGCTGCTGGTCGTCGAGGTCAGCTGACCAGGGTCATCCCCCCTTGACCCCGACGATCGCCGTTGGTGGCGCCAGACGTAGAGCAAGAGGCTGTTGCCTGGTGTCTTCGCGAACGGCGTCGGCGGGCGAACCGGCGCCGGTGGCTGCTGAGCCCGACGGGTTTGTCGTGCTGTGGGCACGCTGCCGGCGCGGGTGGTCGGGGCCGCCGCACCGACGCTGTGCTGCTCGCACCCGCGCCCGGACGCCGGTGCGACCTCGACAACGCGGGTGCCGGGCCTTCGAGGGGGTGGTCTTTAGTTCTTGGGCGTCGTTGACAGCTTCGACTTCGCCGAGCGCAGCGCCTCCAGGGGTGCCGCGAGTTCGTCGCGGGCGCGTCCGAGCAGGGTACGTAGCTGCGTGTAGTCGTCGTCGCCGATCCCGCCCGACTGCGCTTACGGCTCCTCACGGCAATCGGCGTTCGGCCCGCAGCTCGTGCTTGTCCAGCCAGGAAGCGATGGCGGTGGCGATCGCTTCCGGCTGGTCCTCCGGGGTGTGGTGGCCTGCGACGAGGTCGTGGTCGGCGATCTCGACCCCGGCCATCGTGGCGGCGCACCAGGCGATGAGCTCTGGTCCCAGCATCGTTCCGGGGCCCGGCCGGAAGGTGAGCAGCAGCTTGGGCACCGTGGGGCTGGCCGCCAGCCAGTCGTCGTAGCGGTCGACCCTGGTCACGACGTCGACCGGGTCTCCGTCGAGCGGCATCGACCGGGCCCAGCGCAGGAGCGGCACGCGGCTCTCGCGCGTCGGGTAGGGCCTGCGGTAGGTGTCGAGGTCTTCGGCGGCGAGCGGGGTGGCGACGCTGCCGGGCAGGATGTCGATGAACGCGTTCTGGTCCAGGATCATCGCTTCGCCGGTGCCCGGGGTCTTGATCGACCGGAACAGTTCCCGCCCGCCCTCGGGGAACTCCCGCCAGGACATGGGCTTCACGATGGCCTCGGTGAACGCGATGCCACGCGCCCGGCCGGGATGGCGGGCCGCCCAGTCGAAGGCGAGCGCGCCACCCCAGTCGTGCCCGATCAAAACGACGTCGTCGAGGCCGAGGGCGTCGAACCAGGCGTCGAGGTAGCGGGCATGATCGTCGAAGGAGTAGGCGATGTCGGGCTTGCCCGAGTCGCCCATGCCGATCAGGTCGGGCGCGAGCCTGCGTCCGGGGTCGCCGACGGCGGGCAGGACGTGTCGCCACAGGTACGACGAGGTCGGGTTGCCGTGCAGGAAGACCAGCGGCACTCCGGCGCCGATCTCCCGGTGGAATATGGTCGAGTCGAGAACGGGGGCGACGGGCATGGCTTCTCCGTGGTGCGACGTGGCGAGGTCGTGCGCGGAAAACGTTGCTGGGGCAACGTTTCCCGCGCACGGGGGTCTACTTGAACGCCGCGACGGTCCGTGCCGCCCATTCGGCGAAGGGGCGGCCCGGGCGGCCGAGGAGCCGTTCGACGTCGGGGCTGACGCGCTGCTCGTCCGCCGACGGGGCGCCGAGGATGCCGAGGGTGGCCTCGACGACCCGCTCCGGCATGTAGTTCAGCATCTGGCTCCGCGCCTGCGCCGCGCTCTGCTCGACGAACCGCACCGGCTCGCCGAGGGCGTCGCCGATCGCCGCGGCCTGCTCTCGCGGTGAGATCGGCGTCGGCCCGGTCAGCGTGTAGACGGCGCCTCCGTGGCCCGGCTCGCGCAGTGCGACGGCGGCGACGTCGGCAATGTCGGCCGGGTCGACGGCAGGCAGCGCAACGTCCCCGAACGGCGCCTCGACCAGCCGTGAAGTGCGCACCGAACCGGCCCACTGGAGCGCGTTGGAGTCGAAGTTGCCCGGGCGCAAGATCGTCCACTCCAGACCGGACCCGGTGACGGCGTCCTCCAGGTACGCGGGGTGGCGTTGCGTGCCCACTCCCTGGGAGGAGAGCAGCACGACCCGCCGGACGCCCGCTTCCCGCGCGATGTCGACGATGTCGCCGAGGTTGCCGTGCGCCAGGAAGTCGGCGGAGGTCAGCAGGAACAGCGCTTCGGCCCCGCGGAGCGCGGGCACAAGGCTCGCAGGGTCGGTCATGTCGGCCTGGTGGTGGTGAACGGCCGGAGGCAGCTCGGTCGGCTTGCGGGAGACGGCTCTCACCTGGTCGCCTGCGTCGGCGAGGGCCTGCACGAGCGGCTTCCCGACGTTACCCGTCGCGCCGGTCACTACGATCATGTCGGTCTCCTGTTCTGCGCTTGGTCAACGGCCTCGACGACGCTACTGTCGAAACGACAGTAGGTACCTACAGGAAAGTGAGCCTCGCGTGACCGAGACCACAGCTGAGGTCGCCCCGGAGCTGGCCTGTCCGATCGCCCCCGTGGTCGACATCGTCTTCAGCCGCTGGACCACGCCGATCCTGTGGTCGCTCAACGAGTACGGGCGGCACCGGTTCGTCGAGCTGGAACGGCGCATCACGACGATCACGCCCAAGGTTCTGACGCAGCGACTGCGGCAACTCGAACGCGACGGGCTCGTCGTGCGCACGTATCACCCCGAGGTGCCGCCCCGGGTGGAGTACGAGATCAGCGCACTCGGCCGCAGTTTGGCGCCGCTCTTCGCGGCCCTCGCCGAATGGTCGGTCAACCTGGACGTGGTCGAACAGGCCCGGCAGGATTACGACGCTCGCGATCGGGCTCCCCACCGAACCTGATCCGGGCCGAAAGCATGATCGCCGACTACGGCGGTTTCCGGGTACCAGCACACGGAATCCGCCTGATCCGACGATCACCCGTCTCGATCGACGTGAGGGTCCGGCGGAGTGGCTGGGAGGAGTTGCTCGCGGGTGCGCGCGCCTGCTGCTGCGGTCAGTCGGTGACCGAGGGCGGCCACCGTGTCGTGCAGCTCCGGCGGGGACTCGATGACGAACGGCCGGTCCAACATCGCCAGCGTGCCTGCGACCCAGTCGAGGCGCTCGGCGCGCAGGAACACCCGCAGCCAGCCGTCTTCTGTCTCCGGACCGGCGGCCAGGGGCGTCACCGACGCCAGTGTCTCCGGTATGCGCGTGCGAACGTAGGCGGTGTCGGCGCGGATGCGGAACGACACTTCGTGGCGCCAGGGCGTCCGCGACAGTGGACCGATGACCTGCTGCACCGGATCGTTGTCGGTCGGGACGGCGAAGGTGCCGTCGAGCAAGCGCACGTCGTCGATGCGGTCCAGGCGGAAGGTTCGTAGGGCCTGCCGGGTGACGTCGAATCCCGTGAGGTAGAGCAGGCCTCGGTGGGCCACGACGCCGTGCGGCTGCACAGTGCGCTGTGTCGCTTGACCCTGTCGCGCGGTGTACCCGAACGTGACCGGACGTCGATCTCTCGCCGCCTCGGCCAGGGCCAGGAGAACGCGGGCGCTGACGTCGTCCGAGCCGTCATCGGTCTCGCGGTTGTCGCCGCCGGTCGCGGTGAAGCCGACGGTGTCGATGACGGCGTCGATCCGTCGTGCGGGTACCGCGGGCAGCACGCGCCGCACCTTCGCCAATGCGCTCTGCACCGCAGGCAGCGACGCCGGTCCAGACCCCGACCGCGTGCTGAGCAGCAGAGCCCATACGACGGCGAGCGCTTCCTCGTCGGTCAGCATGAGAGGCGGCATGCGGTAGTGGCGGGCCAGCCGGTAGCCGCCGTACCGGCCGCGCACCGCGTCTACGGGGACCTCGAGGTCGCGCAGGTGCTCGACGTAACGGCGCACGGTGCGCTCGTCGACGGCTAGTCGTTGCGCCAGGTCGGCGACCGTGCGCGTGCCACCGGCCTGGAGCAGTTCGAGTAGGGCGAGCACTCGGGCGGTGGGTCGAACCATGTCGTCAGTATTGCCGCGATACCGGGCGGAGTCTGACCGGTATCGGTCCTACCGTGGTCGGCATGACCACCACCAACACCGTTCAGCTCGCGTCGGTCCGCATCATCACCGAGGACGTCCCGCGCCTGCTCCACTTCTACGAGACGGTGACCGGAGCCACCGGGCGATGGCTGACCGACGACTTCGTCGAGCTGGTGACCCCGTCGGCCACGTTCGCGCTCAGCCACCCCCGCAGGGTGGCGTTCATCAG
>DASWUV010000334.1:0-8876 GCA_036401495.1 Pseudonocardia sp.
CCTACAGCTTCTGCATCGGCACGCCGCCGATCAGCATCAGCCGCACGGTGCCCGAGCTGCCGAAGTCGATGGTGACGGTGGCGCGCACGCCTGCCCCGTCCGAGGCGATGACGGTGCCCAAGCCGTACTTGTCGTGGTTGACGCGGTCCCCCACCTCCAGGTGCATCGACGGGGCGAGCGAACGCTCGGAGACCTTCCAGTCGCCTCGGTCGGTGGCCCCCTTGATCGGCCCGGCGCGGCGGCCGAAGCCGAACCGGCCGACGGGGGCCGAGCGGTCCGGCTCCACCCGCCGCCACTCCACGAGGTCATCGGGCACCTCCGCGAGGAAGCGGGAAGCCGGGTTGGCGCTGGGCTGCCCGAACGACGAACGGATCATGGCCCGGGACAGGTAGAGCCGGTCCTGCGCACGGGTGATGCCGACGTAGGCCAGGCGGCGTTCCTCGGCCAGCTCCTGCGGGTCGCCCATCGCGCGCATGTGTGGGAAGACGCCGTCCTCCCAGCCGGTGAGGAACACGACGGGGAACTCCAGGCCCTTCGCCGTGTGCAGGGTCATCAGCGTGACCATGCCCGCGTCGTTGTCGGGGATCGAGTCGGCGTCGGCGACAAGCGCCACCCGCTCCAGGAACGCGGCGAGCGAACCGGGCTCCGGCACACCGGGCTCGGGTGCCTCGATCTCGGCGGGCACCTCGGGCTCGACGGCGAGGTCGGCCACCGCCGCGTCGCCCGCGAACTCCCGCGCGACCGTCACCAGCTCGGCGAGGTTCTCCAGCCGGGAGCCGTCCTGCGGGTCCTCGCTGGCCTCCAGTTCGGCCGTGTAGCCGGTGCGCGCGTAGACGGCCTCGAGGATCTCCGCGGTCTCGGCACCGTCGGCGACCAGCTCGTCGAGCCCGTCGAGGATCGCGACGAACGCGGCGATGCAGCGTTGCGACCGCGTGGCCATGCCCGGGATGCCGTCGGGCTCCGCCGCTGTGCGCAGTGCGGCGGCGAACGAGATCCGCTGCCGTTCGGCGTACGCCGCGACCAGCTCCTCCGCGCGGTCGCCGATGCCGCGCTTGGGCACGTTGAGGATCCGCCGGAGGCTGACCGTGTCCTCCGGGTTGGACAGCAGCCGCAGGTAGGCCAGCGCGTCGCGAACCTCGCGGCGCTCGTAGAAACGCACGCCGCCGACGACCTTGTAGGGCAGCCCGACCCGCAGGAACACGTCCTCGAACACCCGCGACTGGCTGTTGGTGCGGTAGAAGACGGCGACATCGCTGTTGCGGATCTCTCCGGCATCGACGAGCCGGTCGATCTCCCCGGCGACGAAGGCCGCCTCGTCGTGCTCGTTGTCGGCGACGTAGCCGATCACCCGTTCGCCGTCGCCCTGGTCGGACCACAGCCGCTTCTCGCGCCTGCCGGGGTTGCGCGCGATCACCGCGTTGGCCGCCGACAAGATCCGCTGCGTGGAGCGGTAGTTCTGCTCCAGCATGATCGTGCGGGAGTCGGGGAAGTCCTGCTCGAACTCGATGATGTTGCGGATGCTGGCGCCGCGGAAGGCGTAGATCGACTGGTCGGAGTCACCGACGACGCACAGCTCGGCGGGCGCCACACCCGGCGCAGCGGGCGCCACCAGCTCGCGGACCAGCACGTACTGGGCGTGGTTGGTGTCCTGGTACTCGTCGACGAGCACGTGGCGGAACCGGCGGCGGTAGTACTCCGCGACGGCGGGCAGCCGTTGCAGCAGCGACACCGTCTCCATGATCAGGTCGTCGAAGTCGAACGCGTTGGCCGTGCGCAGCCGCGCCTGGTAGACGGCGTAGACCTCGGCGACCTTGCGCTCGTAGCCCAGCGTGGCGCGCTCCGCGGCGTCGTCCGGTGAAAGCAGCTCGTTCTTCAGGTTGGAGATCTGGGCGGCCACGGCGCGCGGCGCGAACTTCTTCGGGTCGAGCTCGAGATCACGGGTGACGAGCCCGACGAGGCGGCGGGTGTCGTCCGCGTCGTAGACCGAGAAGGCGCTGCGGACGCCGAGGTGCTTGGCCTCCCTGCGCAGGATGCGCACGCACATGGAGTGGAACGTGGACACCCACATCGCGTTGGCGCGGCGGCCGACCAGCGCGTCGACCCTGGCCTTCATCTCGGCGGCGGCCTTGTTGGTGAACGTGATCGACATGATCTCGCCGGGATGCACGTGCCGCTCGGCCAGCAGCCACCCGATGCGGTGGGTGAGCACGCGCGTCTTGCCCGATCCGGCCCCCGCGACGATCAGCAGCGGCGACCCCGCGTGCGTGACGGCCTGGCGCTGGCGGGGGTTGAGCCCCTCCAGCAACGCCGCGCCGCGCTGAGTGGCGGGCTGGACGGGGTCATCGACGGGAAGTTCGAAAAGAGCGCTCATCGCTCGAACAGGGTACCGCCGCCCCCCTGCACTCCCGGTCTGTGGCACACTGCGGACGTGCTGATTCGGCGGCGATTTTTCTACGGGTACCGGACCCCGGTGCCCGTGGCCTGCTGACCAGCCGCGCGCGTTGCCCCGGAGTCCATGGACCCCGGGGCTTTTTCGTGCCGCGGGGTCTGCCACGAGGAGGAGACCATGACCGTGACGACCCCCGACACCGACATTCCCCCAGAGATTCCTTCAGCGGACGAGATCCCCGCGTTGCGCGACGAGATCGACCACCTCGACGCCGAGATCCTGCGGCTGGTCAAACGGCGCAGCACGGTGTCCCAGAAGATCGGCCGTGCGCGGATGGCCGCGGGCGGCCCGCGCATCGTCTACAACCGTGAGATGGCCGTGCTGGAGCGCTTCCGCGAACTCGGCACCGAGGGCCGCGAGCTGGCCATGATCTTGCTGCGCCTCGGCCGTGGACGCCTCGGCGGCCGCTGACCCCCGTGCGCGAATAACGTCGCTGGGACGACCTTTTCCGCGCACGAGCCATGTTCGCCCAGCCCGTGGCACAGTGGAGCGCATGGAAGCAGTGTTTGGCATCGTGGCCGCGGTCATCGCGCTCGTCGGCCTGCTTGTCGCGTTGGGGCACGTCGGCTACCTGGTGATGCTGAACAACGCGGCACGCAAGCGCGGCATCTCCGGCGGCACCACGAGTGAGTACGTGTCGGGCCGCTGGAAGGTCGCGGGCGGCACGGCCGTCGTCGCCCTGCTCGGGCTGCTGCTCACCTCAGGCGGGTTCACCCCCGACGTCCTCGGTCTGATCATCGGCGGCGGCGCGGGCATCGCCGCGAAGCAGTCGCTCGACAGCACCCGTAAGCAGTTCCGCGGAATTTCGTGACCGGCCCTCTGTGACCGGGGTCGACAACAGCGTCGAACGTGTACTCGCGGTCGTCGCTCATCCCGACGACATCGATTTCGGCGCGTCGGGCACGATCGCAGGCTGGGTACGCGACGGCATCCAGGTCTCCTACTGCATCTGCACGTCCGGTGACGCAGGCGGCTTCGACGACACGCCCCGCGAGCAGATGGGCCCCCTGCGCGAGGCCGAGCAGAAGGCGGCGGCCGCCGAGCTGGGCGTGTACGACCTGACGTTCCTGCGCTACCCCGACGGCCGTGTGACGCCCTCGATCGAGCTGCGCCGCGACATCAGCCGCGAGATTCGCCGCGTCCGCCCACAGCGGGTGCTCGCGCCGTCGCCGGAGATCTACTGGGACCGCCTCGGCGTCTCCCATCCCGATCACCGCGCCGTCGGCGAAGCGGCGCTCGCGGCCGTCTATCCGGACGCGCGCAACCCGTTCGCCCATCCCGAGCTCTTGGCGGACGAGGGCCTCGACGCGTGGACCGTGCCCGAACTCTGGGTCATGGGCGCGCCGCCCGAACGCGCCGCACATGTGGTGGACATCACATCGACCTTCGACCGCAAGATCGCTGCACTGCGCGCCCACGCGTCCCAGACCGGCGAGTGGACCGACCTGGAGCAGCGCATGCGGGGGTTCGGGGCCACCACGGCGGAGCGTTTCGGGCTCCCTCAAGGCCACATCGCCGAGGTTTTTCAGACGGTCTCGATCGGCTGAACGGTCGCCCAGCGCCGACGAGCGGTCTCACTCGTTCGGGTGGCGTCCCTCCTCGATTGAGGCGCCCCCTGCCCATCCGGTAGACACTCCGTCGTCGAGTCGTCACAAACCGTATGTGGGGGGTTGGGCCGTGGCCCAGATCGTGTCTCGGGTTCCGCGCGGCGCTGTCACGGTCGCGGAGCTGTTGCGCCGCTGCCCGCCTACGCCCGAGGTGGACCGCGACGACGCCGAGCCCATCCCGGTCGGTGCGCTCCTGCGTCGCGAGGGCCACGCCACGGGCGGCCTCCCGCGGGTGCCCGCCCGCCAGGACACGGCTGGGCCGCAGGCGGAGACCCGCCGCGGGCGACTGGTCCGCCGCGGCGCGCTGGCCGCGGGCGCGCTGGTGGCGGCAGGCTCGACGTTCGGGCTGTTCACGGGCATGCACTCCGGAGAACAGCCGATGGCGACCGGGACCTATCCCGGCGAGGGCGCGCTCGACGGCGTCGCCGCCGACACTGCCTCCACGCCGCTGGACAGCGGAACCACGGCTCCGACGTCGTGGATGCCGGTCGCGTTCCCCACGACGCTCGGGGGCTCGACCGTCAACAAGCTCGCCGCGGCCGCCGAGACGGCAACCCGTGCCGCGAGCACCGCGCACGTGAGCACGGCCCAGCGCGGGGTCCCGGTCCCGGCCCCGCACCAGAGCGCGGCCGCGGGGACCGGCGCAGCCGCCACGCCACGCGACAACAGCGTCGTGGGCGGGGTGGGCCAGACGACGAAGGGCCTGGGCGACGCCGTCAGCAGCGTCGGCAGGAGCACCCCGATCGGGGGCGTCACCAGCGCGGTCGGCGGCACCGTCTCCGCCGTCGGCGACACGGTCACGCACGTCGGCAAGACGGTTGGCGACACGGTGGACAGCGCGACGAAGCCCGTGGTCAAGACCGTCGATTCGGTGACGGCACCGGTGTCCACGACCACTTCCGCGGTGACGGGCGCGGCGAAGTCGACGGCGGGTCCGCTGACCAAGGCCGTGAGCAAGACGATCACCGGCCTGCTCGGCTAACGCACCCGCGAGCCGGCCCCACCGGCGTTGAGGTGCTCGCACCCGCGCCCCGGCGCCGGTGTGACCACGACAACGCCGGTGCGAGCTGCGGGCGGGTCGCGCTAGACCAGCCGCCGGTCCGACGCCCAGCGCGAGAGCTCGTAGCGGTTGGACAGCTGGGTCTTGCGCAGCACGCTCGACACGTGTGTCTCCACCGTCTTGACCGAGATGTACAGCTCGGCGGCGATCTCCTTGTAGGCGTAGCCGCGCGCCAGCAGGCGCAGGACGTCCCGTTCACGCCGGGTGAGCAGGTCCAGCTCCGGGTCGCTCGGCGGGGCGGCGCCGGGGCGGTCGGAGAACACGTCGAGGACGAACCCGGCCAGCCGCGGCGAGAAGACCGCGTCGCCGGAGCGCACACGGCGGACAGCGTCGCCCAGCTCGTGCCCGGAGATCGTCTTGGTGACGTAGCCGCGCGCGCCCGCGCGGATGACGGCGATGACGTCCTCCGCGGCGTCGGACACCGACAGCGCGAGGAACACCACGTCGGGCTGCTCGGGCCGGACCCTGCGCAGCACCTCGGCCCCACCGCCGTCGGGCATGTGGACGTCCAGCAGCACGACGTCGGGCTTGACGTGCCGGATGGCGGCCACGGCCTCGTCCACCGATCCGGCCTCGCCCACCACCGTCACGTCGGAGATGCTGCGGTCGAGCTCGGCGCGCACACCGCTGCGGAACAGGGCGTGGTCGTCGACGAGGAAGACCCGGACGGGCGGTGGGCCGGTCTCGCTCATGGCGAGTGCTCCCGGACGGCAGCCGTGGCGTCGGTCGGCGTGATCATGACGAGACCTCCTGCGGGCTCGGGACGGGCATGCGCAGGTGCACCTCGGTGCCCTCGCCGGGTGCACTGCGCAGCCGCACGGAGCCGCCGTGCCGCGTGACGCGGGCCCGGACGGAGTCGGCGAGGCCGTGGCGGTCCTCCGGCACGCCGTCCGGGTCGAAGCCGAGACCGCGGTCGCGGACGAAGACGTGCACAGCGCTGTCTTCGGGGTCGTCCTCCGCCTCGACGTAGACGCTGATCTCGTCGACCTGGGCGTGTTTGGCCGCGTTGACCATGGCCTCGCGCGCGGCGAGGACCAGCGCGCGCAGGTCGTCGTCCATCGGGCGGTCGCCGACGACGACGGGGCGCACGTCGATCGCGTAGGTGTCCTCGACCTCGGCGGCGGCCGCGGTGATCGCCTCGGCCAGCCCGCCCTCGACGCCCGGCTCGGCCGCGCTGGGGCGTCCGTACCCCTTCGGCCCGTAGAGCCAGTGCCGCAGCTCGCGCTCCTGGCCGCGCGCCAGCCGCAGCACCTCGCGCGGCTGGTCGGACTGGCGTTGGATCAAGGCGAGGGTCTGCAGCACCGAGTCGTGCAGGTGGGCGGCGATCTCGGCGCGCTCGGCCTCGACGATGCGCTCACGGCGCTCCTCGCCGAGGTCGCGCACGAGCTTGAGCCACCACGGCACCGTGATGACAGCGACGCCCACGAGCGTGGCCACGACCGCCAGCAGCGCGAACTGGATCTGTCCGAGGGCCAAGCTGCCGAACAGGAACACCGCGATGCCTGCCGCGACGAAGACCGCCCCCGCGGCCACCCGCAGCACAGTGGACCAGCCGCCGCCCAGCCCGACGCGCGCGCCCGCGGTCCAGCGGTTCCGCTGGGTCTCGTCGGCCTCCCGCCACACGACCGCCGCGCCGACCGCGGCGACGCCGAGCGGCCCGACGATCCAGCCGACGACGGAGTTGCCCGCCGCGCTGCCCGCGATCCCGACCGCGATCCCCAGCGCGGCCAGCCCGACCGCCTGCTGGCGCTCCGACCGGTTGACCGCCCTGGCGACGTCGGTCTGCTCCTGCCGTACAAAGATCCACAACAGCCCGTAGGCGAGCACCCCGGCCCCGCCGACGCCCGCAAGCACCACGAACGCGGCCCGCACCCACAGGACGGGCACGCCGAGGTGCTGGGCGATGCCACCGGCCACCCCGGCCACGAACCGCCCGCTTCGCAGGCGGGCCACCGGCGGGGTGGGCCGCGGGACCGGGACGGTCGTCGACGAGGACACCGCAGGGCGCGCCGCCGACGGTTCGCCGACCCGTCCGCTCGCCGCCGCCGCTTCGCTCACACCATCCCGCACGCTTCCCATCGTCACATGCGCGGACCCGGGTGACATCGGGGGAAGGTCGGGGGATTCTCGGGGGCGTCCCTGATGGAACGCGACCGAAGCGTGAGCAGGCTGACTGCCATGAACAGGACAGACGTGCACGGCGCGTTCCGTGACATGTGGGAGACGCGGCCTGCACGGTCGCGGAACGACCGGCAGGTCGCAGGCGTCGCGGCGGCGATCGCGCGCCGCTATGACATCGACCCGGTGCTCGTGCGCATCGGGTTCGTGGTGGCCGCGTTCTTCGGAATCGGGGCCGCGCTCTACATCGCAGGCTGGATCGTCCTGCCCGACGCGCCCGCCGACCCCACGGTGCCCGAGAGCCGCAGGCGCGGGATTCTCGTCGTGGGTCTCGTCGTCGCCACGATCGTCTCCGTGGGCTCGATCTTCCACGGCCGCGGCGGTTTCGTGTTCCCGTTGCTGGCGACGCTCGCGCTGCTGTTCCTGCTGCACCGCAGCCGGTCCGACCGCGGCGTGCCCGGCAGCGGACGGACCGAGGGCATCGCGCAGACCCACGCGACGGGACCGGGCGGCGCACCACAGTCCTGGCCGCCGCACGCGGGGTCGGATGACGGCGGCGCGACGTCCGTGGTCAAGGGGGTCTCGCTGGTCAAGGACTCCAGCCCGCTCTCGGACGAACCGAAGCCGCCGTCGTGGGACCCGCTGGGCGCGGCCCCGTTCGCGTGGGACCTGCCGGAGCCGTCAGCGCCGACGCACGTCACGCCGCTTCGTCGCCGTCGTCCGCCCGTGACGCTCGTGACGCTCGGCCTGGCGCTGCTGGCAGGGGCAGGCACGAGCGTGGTGCTGCTGCTGACCGGTTCGCTGACCGTGCCGAACATTCCCGTGCTGCTGGGTACGGTGCTCGCGGTGCTCGGCGCCGGTCTCGTGGTCGGCTCGTTCCTGCACGCGGGGCGGGGCATCATCCCGTTCGCGCTGCTGGCGTCCGCGCTGACCTGGGGGGCGCTGACCGTGCCCTTCGACCGGGTCGACGGCGGCGGCTTCGGCGACCTCAATGTCGCACCGAAGACCGTGGCCCAACTGCAGCCGAGCTACCGGCGCACGGCTGGCGACGTCACGGTCGACCTGACCGGCCTCGACCTCTCGGTGCCGCCGGGCGGCAACGCCTCGGACGTGCGGACGTCGATCCAGGTCGGCGGGGGTGACGCCACCGTGCTGCTGCCCGCACAGGCCGACGTGACGGTCACCGGCTCGGCCGGGATGGGCGACGTGCAGTTCGACGGTCAGACGGTGTCCGGCCCGAAATCCCAGCTGTCGGTGGTGGACGACCTCGGCAGCGACGGCGTCCGCGCCGGGCGGCTGTTGGTGATCGACGTCCGGACGGGCGCAGGCGATGTGGAGGTGCGTCGTGCCTGAGCAGGAGTTCGCGAAGTTCGACGACACCGTCGAGCCGGTCGCGCGGCGGCGCGGACCTGACCCGCTGGCGCTGGTGCTGGGGCTGCTGACCCTCGGGATGGCGGTGGCGGCGTTCACCCGCCACCTGCCGGTCCTCCCGCACTTCGACCCGCGCTGGGTGCTGGCGGGCGTGGCCGCGCTGGTGGGGGTTCTGCTGCTGCTGGGGAGCATCCGGCGGCGGTGAGCACGCTTGCGGGCCCGGACGCTGGGGAGCGATCCGGGAACCGCCGCGAAGACGGAGCGGTGCCGG
>DASWUV010000335.1:0-30666 GCA_036401495.1 Pseudonocardia sp.
CGACACTCCACACGCGCTCGTCGCGACGCTACGTTGGTGAGGAAGATCAGTCGCTTGCGGTGGCGTGCCGAGAATCCGCTGACCGCCGCAAGCTGCCGGTCCGGCGCGGAGGCTCGCATTCTTCGCGAGAATGTCGGCTACGTTTCGAGCGTTCGGCCTATGCACCGAGCCGGAATATCCTCCGTCGCTCCCCAAGTCATCCGGGGGCGGCCACCCCTCAAGCGAACCTGTTCGGGGACAACGGACAGCTTGTCGCCACCCACTTCGCCGGGCCGACGTGGCAGGCCCGCGACGGCAGCACTGTCGTGGGGCAAAAGGTGAACGCGGTGACCGTGGACCCCACTGCGGTCCCGTGGTTGCTGCTCTCGGCCAAGTCCACAGCGGCAGGCCCGGACGGTGACCGGCTGGTCGACACCACCTTCATCCAGCGGGTCGCGACCACCGGCGGCATCGCTCCGGCGACCACCGAGTGCACGGCAGCGGGCAAGGTGGCCGCGGTGCCCTACACGGCTGACTACTACTTCTGGAAGGCGACCGGCCGCCCCTGATCCCTCCCGCATGCCGCGGGCAAAGCATTCTCCTCGAGCATTTGCCCGGGGTAGGAATTGGGAGGTTCGCACCATTACCGGTCGATGGAGAAATGGTGCGAATCGCGCTGAGCGGCTGGATCACGCCCCGATGCGCCACGAGGCGATGCGGTCGCGGTCGGGGGTGAATCCGTGGGCGACGCCCCAGAGGACGGCCTGGGTGCGGCTGGCGACGTGGATCTTGCGGTAGGTGGTGCGGATGTAGGACTTGACGGTGTTCGGGCTGAGGTACGTCAGCGCGGCGATGTCAGCGTTGCTCTTGCCTTGGGTGATCAGGGCGAGAACTTCCGACTCCCGATCGGTGAGACCCTCCTGGCGCCCAGGCCATTCCAGACCCGGCGCACTACGGGCGCGCGGCGGAGGCTCGCTGACCACCACTTCGCCGTTGTGCACCGCCTCCAGTGCCTGAACCAGCTCGCGGGCGGCGAGTGTCTTGGACAGGTACCCGTGGGCTCCCTGCCGTAGCGCGCTGTCGATGAGGTCGGGGTGGAAGTTCCAGGTGTAGACCACCACGCGCTGGGCGCGCGGGTTGTCCACGAGGACGGCGACCTCCTCCTGGTCGGACTCGGGCTGGGCGAACGAGTCGTACAGCACGATGTCCACGACGTCGTCGACATCCTCGTTCGCGTCGATCTCTACGACGCGCACCCGGTCGCGGTAGCCGCTGAGCATGCGGGCCACCCCGAGCAGCACGATGTCGTAGTCGTCGACGAGCGCCACGGTGATCGTCGGGTCGGTCGACGGGAGTCCCGGTCGCCGCACGTTACCTCCCTAGGGGTGTAGTGGTGCCACCCCAAGGGTGGTTCGCTTTCACGGTACGCAGATCAGCGCGATCTGCACTGTCGAGTGGAAGGAACCGTCCGTGACCATCACGGGAATCATTTCGGCGATCATCATCGGACTCATCATCGGCGCACTGGGCAGGCTGGTCGTGCCCGGCCGCCAACCCATCCCGATCTGGCTGACCATCGTGATCGGCATCGTCGCCGCGTTCATCGGCGCGTTCATCGCGGGTGCACTGGGCTACGCCAACGCCAACGGCGGCATCCCGTGGATCTTGCTCATCATCCAGATCATCGTCGCCGCCATCGGCGTCGTCATCGCCGCCAACCTCTACGCCCGCCGCGGTGGCGCCCGCCGGTGAGGTGCGGCTCAGCGGTCGCGGAGCGATCGTTGATCATGGCCGTCGTCGGGGTCGGGCGTCGTGGTGGTGTCCGCGCCAACCGTCCGGCCATCGCCCCGGCCGCCCCACAGGACTGCTCCGCACCCTTGTGCGCACAATCCGCCCGTGACTACGCCGCCGCCGCGCAAGCAGGACCATAGCGTCTCCCTCGCCTCCAGCAGGCGAGGAACAGGACCATGCGGCGTCCTGTACGGGCTTGCCCCGGGCCGGGCCGGACTCGACTTGTCCGGTGAGGCTTAGATGACCGTGGGCGTGCGCGAGTGGGCGCGGGGCCGACCACTGATAACCGGTGCCGTCGGTGCGGTGGTGCTATTCCTCCTGCTGGTCGTCGTGTATGTCCTGGCCCGGCCTGCGGTGCCCGCGCCCGTGCTCGTGCCCGTCGCCGTGGCCTGTGCGGCGTTGGTGGGGCGTCAGCGGTGGCCGGTGCCGACGTTGGCGCTGGTGGGCGGCGTGGCGCTGCTGGCGATCGGCTCGGGCAAGGCGACCGAGCTGCTGGCTGCGCCGGTGCTGGTCGCTGTGTACACGGTCGCGGCACGCACCAGCCCGCGGACGACTGTGCTGGTCGCAGTGCCCGCAGGCTTCATGCTGGTGGGCATGGGAGCGCTGCTCGACCCAGGGCCAGGGTTGACCCTGGAGCATGTGAGCTGGTTCGCGTGGATCGGGATGGCGGCGGCGGTCGGGGACGCGGTCCGCAGCGGTCGGGCGTATTTCGCCGCGATGGCGGAGCGGGCTGAGCGGGCCGAGCGCACCCGTGAGGAGGAGGCGCGTCGGCGGGTCGTGGAGGAGCGGCTACGGATCGCACGCGAGCTGCACGACGTGGTGGCCCACCACATCGCCGTGGTCAACGTGCAGGCGGGCGTGGCAGGGCACCTGCTGACGACCCGACCGGACGAGGCGGCGGCGGCGATGGGCCACATCCGGCGGGCCAGCCGCACGGTGCTCGACGAGCTCTCCGGGCTGCTGAGCGTGCTGCGCGAGACAGCGGACCCGGCGGCGCCCACCGCGCCTGCGCCGGGCATGGCGGACGTCGCAGGCCTGATCGAGGGGTTCCGCGGCTCCGGCCTGCACGTGGCGTGCTCCGTCGCAGGCGACACCCGGACGCTCCCCTCGGCTGTCGACGTGGTTGCCTACCGCCTCGTGCAGGAGGCGCTGACCAATGCTCACCGCCACGGCGCCGGGACCGCGGCGCTGTCGGTGGTGCGCCGCCCGACGCAGCTGACGCTGGAGATCATCAACGGACTGCCCGCGACCAGCGCGCGATCACCCGGCGTCGGCCTGGGCCTGATCGGGATGCGCGAGCGTGCCGCCGCAGTCGGGGGGACCGTGAGCACCGGTCCGGACGTCGACGCCGCCACCTTCCGGGTCCGTGCCGTGCTGCCGCTCACGGCCTCCGAGGCGGCCCCCGGCGGGCTCCCTCACGAACCGACCGGGTCGGGTGTCGCGTCGTGACGATCCGGGTGCTGATCGTCGATGACCAGGCTCTGATCCGCGGTGGGTTCCGGGTGCTGGTCGATTCCGCCACGGATCTGGAGGTTGTGGGCGAGGCAACCACCGGCCGCGAGGCTCTCGAGCTGGTGCGGGCGACCCGGGCGGACGTGGTGCTCATGGACATCCGGATGCCCGACGTCGACGGGCTGGAGGCCACCCGCGCGATCAGCGCCGACGAGGACCTGGCCGGGGTGAAGGTGTTGATGCTGACCACCTTCGAGGTCGACGAGTACGTACTGGCAGCGTTGCGGGCGGGCGCGAGCGGGTTCCTGGGCAAGGGCGTGGAGCCCGACGAGCTTCTGGCGGCGATCCGCACGGTGGCCGCGGGCGACGCCCTGCTCTCCCCGAGGGCCACCCGTAGCCTCATCACCCGGTTCCTGGCCCGACCCGACCTCACCGGCAGGACGCCGACCCCCGAGGCGCTGGCTGCGCTGACCCCGCGGGAGCGGGAAGTGGTGGTCCTCGTGGCGTCCGGCCTGTCGAACGACGAGATCGCTGTCGAGTTGGTCGTCTCACCGCTGACCGCCAAGACGCACGTCAACCGGGCCATGATGAAGCTAGGGGTCCGCGACCGCGCCCAGCTGGTTGTTTTGGCTTACCAGAGCGGCTTGGTCCGCGCCTCCGGGCCGAGCCCGACGTGATCGACGATCGGCGTGTACTGCGGATGCAGCAGGGCGGGATGTCTGCGCTGGGATGACGATCTCTCGGCGGGGGCGCGCCAGTGTGGACGTCGCACACAGGAGACGTCGTTGGGAGTCCGCCATGTCACGCCCCCTGCGGAGAGGACGGAAGGCGCAGGCATCCCGCACCGGTGCCGCACCGTCCGCGGAGGTCGACGGCTCACCTGCGCGTGGTGATCAGATGCTGAACAAGGTTCCCGAGATCACCATGCTGTTCTGGGTGATCAAGATCGTGACCACCGGGATGGGCGAGGCCGCCTCGGACTGGCTGTTCAGCCGGGGTGACGGGCTTCCGGGACTCGGTGTACTGGGAGCGCTGGTCATCGACGTGACGATCTTCGTCGTGGCGCTGGTGCTGCAGTTCAAGGTTCGCCGCCACGTGCCTGCGGTCTACTGGTTCGCCGTGGTCGCGGTCAGCATCTTCGGCACCGTTGCCGCCGACGTCGTGCACTTCCTCATCGGTGTGCCGCTGTGGCTGACGGCGACGGCGTACGCGGCTGCCCTCGCGGCGAACTTTGCCATCTGGTACCGCAGCGAGCGGACTCTGTCGATCCACAGCATCACCACGCGCCGCCGCGAGACGTTCTACTGGATCACCGTCTTCCTCACCTTCGCGCTCGGCACGGCACTGGGGGACCTCACCGCGGTGGCCTGGAACCTGGGCTACCTCGCCTCGGGGGTGATGTTCATGGTCCTCATCCTCGTTCCCGCGGTGGCCCATCTGCGCTTCGGCGCGAACGCGATCCTTGCCTTCTGGTGCGCCTACGTCGTCACCCGTCCACTCGGCGCGTCCTTCGCCGACTGGTTCGCCTTGCCAAAGCAGGATGGCGGCCTCGACCTGGGTGCCGGGTGGGTCACCCTGGTATTGACGATCATGATCGTCGTCCTCGTCGCGTACGTCGCACTGAAGCAGGACGGCCTGCGCCGCAGGCAGAATGTCCCGTAGCGCCGGGAGAGACCGCCGCGGTAGCTGGAACCGGCACGAGATCACGTAGACGGCGAAGCGGGGGAACAGGTTGGCGGCAACGTCGGAAAGCGGCAGCCTCCGCCACGCCGGGCACTAGCGTTCGCGCCGACGCCCCCACCCGTCGACAACCTGGAGAGTCATGTGCGACGACCCGGCAGATGCCGACGATGTCCGCGCGGCCGTCCCACGTCCGGCCGCCGGTCGCGCGGTCGATCCGATCGCGCTCGAACCGGTCGACGAGGTGCAGGTCACGACGCTGGTGGACAACGTCTACGACGCATTGCTGACCAGTGACGACCGCATCGGCCGTGCCCCGTTCGGCGTGGCGAGGGTGGCGGCCCCGCAGTTCGAGGGCGGGTCCACGACGGTCGGGCTCGTGGCCGAGCACGGCTTCGCCGCCCTGGTCACCGTCCGCCGCGGGGACACCACGACCACGCTCCTGTTCGACACCGGACTCTCCCCGACCGCGATGGTGACCAACGCCGAACGACTCGGCGTCGACCTGTCCCGGATCCAGGGCGTCGTGCTCAGCCACGGCCACTTCGACCACGCCGGTGGCCTGGTCGGTCTGGCAGGCCTGCGTGGGGTCCGGTCGTTGCCGATGGTGGTGCACCCGCACATCTGGACCCGGCGCAGGCTGGCAGTGCCCGGTCGTGAGCCCGAGGAACTGCCGACGCTCAGCAGGCGGGCGCTGGACGGTGAAGGGTTCACCGTGATCGAGCGCAGGCAGCCTTCATTGCTGGTGGACGGGTGCGTGCTGGTCACGGGGGAGGTCGACCGCACTACCGATTTCGAGCGCGGCATGCCGCCTGCTCACCAGGCCTGGTCGGGGCAGGACTGGCGGCACGACCCCCTGGTCGTCGACGACCAGGCCCTGGTCGTGCACGTCCGGGGCCGCGGACTGGTGGTGCTGACCGGCTGCGGGCACGCGGGGGCGGTCAACATCGTGCGCCACGCCCAACGCCTCACCGAGGTGCCGACGTTGCACGCCCTGCTCGGCGGCCTGCACCTCGGCGGCCCGGCGTTCGAACCGATCATCGGTGCGACGGTCAGCGCACTCACCGCGATGACGCCTGATCTCGTGGTTCCGGGCCACTGCACGGGATGGCGTGCCCAGCACGCGCTGGCCGCGGCGATGCCCGACGCCTGGGTGGCAGGCAGCAGCGGCTCGACCGTCCGCCTCGCCGCAGCCGCCCTCGCCGCAGCCGACTGAAGAAACCCTCCGTTCTGGCAGACTCACCGGCATGCGGGTCGACGTTCCAGCGGACCGCGACGACGCGCGCACTGCGCAACCGGCCATGATTCGATACCTGCCGAAACGCCGCGAGGGGACGATCCGGACATGACATTGAGCTTCGCCCGACAGGTCGAGGTCGAGCTGCGCGTCAACGGCGAGGACATGCGGGTCGTCGTGTCTGCGCGAACGACCTTGCTCGACTGGTTGCGTGAGGAGGTCGGCCTGACCGGTGCGAAGAAGGGCTGCAACGAGGGAGCGTGCGGAACCTGCACCGTCCTCGTCGACGGCAGGCGCATGAACGGCTGCCTCACGTTGGTCGTCCAGTGCCAGGGGCTGGAGATCACCACCGTGGAGGGACTGGCCGACGAGGACGGCACGCTGCATCCCGTCCAGCAGGCGTTCCACGACCACGACGGATACCAGTGCGGCTACTGCACGCCGGGCCAAGTGCTTTCCGCGGTGGCCTGCATCGCGGAGGGCCACGCAGGCGATGAGGCCACCGTGCGCGAATGGATGAGCGGCAACATCTGCCGCTGCTCGGCCTATCCGCAGATCACGGCAGCGGTCCTCGCGGCCGGGAGGCAGACGTCGTGAGGGATTTCGCGTACGCCCGAGCGGACAGCAGGGCATCGGCCGTCGAGGCGCTCGCCGATCGGGCCGCACCGATCGCAGGCGGTACCGAACTGCTCAACTGGCTGCGGTTGGGCATCGCCGCCCCGGAGCGGATCGTGGACATCGGCGGCCTGGACGAGCTGCACGGCATCGAGCGACGAGGAACCGAGCTGTACATCGGCGCGCTCACCACGCTGAACGAGATCGGCGAGGATCCACTCGTGGTCGACCACGCGGGCGCACTCGCCTCTGCGTGCCTGCAGGCGGCTTCAGCGCAGGTGCGCAACCGGGCCACCATCGGTGGCAACGTGCTGCAGCGCACGCGTTGCGCCTACTTCCGCGCTGAAGAGCCGATGCCGTGGCCGTGCAACAAGCGGTCGCCGGGCAGCGGCTGCGCGGCGCTCGCGGGCCTGCACGAGCGCAGTGCGATCTTCGGCTGGACCGAGGACTGCGTCGCGGTGCAGCCGTCCGATCCGGCCGTCGCGCTCGCGGCGTTGGACGCTCAGGTCGAGGTCGTCGGACCGGCTGGGCCGCGCACGATCCTGATGTCGGAGTTCCACCTGACTCCACACGAGACCGGCGACCCGACACGCGAGACGCAGCTGGGCCCCGACGAACTGATCACCGGCTACCGCATCCCGGTCGGGCATCCCGACGGACAGGCGTACGTGAAGGTGCGTGAACGTGCCTCCTACGAGTACGCGATCGTGTCGGCGGCGGCGGCGGTGACGTTGGTGGGCAACCAGATCGCGACGGCCAGGGTGGCGCTGGGGTCGGTCGCGATGCGGCCGTGGAGGCTGCCCGGCGCCGAGGCCGAGCTCGTGGGTGCCCAGATGGACCGCGCGGCGATCCAACCGATCATCGAGAGTGCGATGTCTGCGGCGCTTCCCCTGCCGCACAACGGCTTCAAGGTGACCATGGCGGGCAACGCCGCTGTCCGCGCACTGCTCGCCGCGGGAGGTGCCCGATGACCGAGACCCATGTAGACCCGGCTGTTCCCCGCGTCGAGGGCACCCTGAAGCTGACGGGAGCGGCGTCGTACGCGGCTGACCGCAGGCCCGAAGGAGTGCTGTACGCGGTGCTCGTCGGCGCACCGGTCGCGGCGGGGAGGCTGCGCGGCGTCGACGCAGACGCGGCGCGCGCCCTGCCCGGCGTGGCGGCCGTCCTCACCGCAACGGACCTGCCGGAGTTTCCCGAGCTGTCGGCTCCTTCGGCGGTGACGGTCATGCCGTTCACCGACGACCGGATCCGCTACGAAGGCCAGCCGGTGGCCATCGTCCTCGGGGATTCGATCGAGGCTGCTGAGGCGGGCCGCTCCGCCGTGGTCGTCGACTGCGAGCCCGAAGCGCCGGTCGTGATCGGATCCGGGCAGCGCGAGCCCGCCTCCGGCGACGATCCGGTGGTGTTCGACAAGGGCGATGTAGACGCCGCACGGGCGCAGGCCGCCGTGCGCATCGAGCAGACCTATGTGCAGGCGGCGCGCCATCACCACGCGATGGAGACGTCCGGGACCGTCGCGCAGTGGGACGGCGACCGCCTCACGCTCTGGGACTCCGTTCAGGCGAGCGCGACCGTCATCCCCGTCGTCAGCTCCGCGTTGTCGGTGGACGCCGAGAACGTGCGCGTCGTGGCCCCCCACACCGGCGGCGGCTTCGGCTCCAAGGGCTTCATCTGGCCGCACGAGATCCTCGCGGCGGCGGCGGCGCGGGTGGCCGGACGCCCGGTGAAGCTGCAGCTGCGCCGTTCTGACCAGTTCAGCAGCGTCGGCTACCAGCCGTGGATGGAGCAGACCATCCGGCTCGCCGCCGACGCCGACGGCGTTCTGCTCGGTGTCGAGCACGAGGTGATCAACAACGCGGGCATGGTCGACACCCACGTCGAACCCGCGACGGAGGCGAGCAAGTCGCTCTACGCCGCCCCGTCGATCCGGCTGCGTCAGCTCATCGAGCGGGTCAGCCTCAACGTGCCGACGCCGATGCGGGCGCCGGTCGAGGGCCCGGGGCTGTGGGCGCTCGAGAGCGCGATGAACGAGCTGGCGGAGGCGGTGGGCGTCGACCCGCTCGACATCCGACTGGCCAACTTCGCCGAGACCTCGCCAGCCGACGGCAGGCCGTGGTCGGCCAACGGGCTCCGCGCGGCCTACGAGGAGGGCGCGCGCCGGTACGGCTGGCGTGAACGGCAGAGCAGGCCGCGCCACGACGGGCCCTGGCGGATCGGGCACGGCATGGCCACCTGCTCGATGGGCAGCTTCCGATTCCCCGGCGCGGCACGGGTGCGGTTGGCGCGCGACGGCTCGGTGGTCGTCGAGAGCAACGTCCACGACATCGGAAGTGGCGTGCAGACCGCGCTGAGCCAGATCGCCGCCGAGGAGCTGGGTGTGCCGCTCGACCGGGTCGAGATCCGCTGGGGCGACACCGATCTGCCCCGCACCGGGCCGACATATGGCTCGTCGACGACGATGGGCACCGGCAGCGCGGTGGCAGCCGCGGCGCGCGACGTGCACAAGCAGCTGGCCGACCTCGGGCTCGACGCCGATCCGCTGGACGCGATGGAGCGCGCGGACATCGACGAGCTCGTCGGCGAAGGGGCCTTTGCGCTTCCGGACGGAGCGCAGATGAACGGCGACGGTCAGGGCACTCCGTACGCGATGCGCACGTGGGGAGCCATCTTCGTCGAGGTGGGCGTCGATCCGGACTTCGGCGTGCTGCGGCTGCGGCGTGCCGTCGGCGTCTACTCCGCCGGGCGCATCGTCAACCCGATCACGGCCCGCGCCCAGATGACCGGCGGGATCATCTGGGGCTGGGGCAAGGCGACCATGGAGGAGAGCGACCAGGAGCCGGTATACGGACGGTGGCTGGCGAAGAACCTGTCCAACGTTGCCGTCCCGGTCAACGCCGACATCCCGCTCGACCTCGACGTGTCGTTCATCGACGAGTTCGACGAGGCCGCGAGCCTGATCGGCGCGCGGGGGATCGGCGAGCTCGGCGCGACCGGAGTGGACGCCGCCGTGGCCGCGGCGGTTCACGACGCCGTCGGGGTGCGGGTGCGCGATCTGCCGATCCTGCCCTGGAAAGTCCTGGTGGGCTGAGCGGAGACTTCATGGGCGCACGTGCGGCAGCACCTGGGTGGCGATCAGCTCGATCTGCCGCCGATCGGCGCCCAGTGGCCAGAAGTGCACGCGGCGACACCCTGCCTTCGCGTAGCCGGACAGGAGCTCCGCGCACGATTGCGCGGGGCCCACGCAGACTCGTCCGAGCAACTCGGTGGGGTCGCGGCGCAGCAACGGCGCCAGGAGTTCGTTGACGATCCGGTCGGCCTCCTCGCGGCTCTCGGTGATCCAGGTCCACATCGTCACCAGCGCATGCGGGAACACCTCGCCTGACCGTCCGACTCGGTCCAGTTCGTCTTTCAGCGCCGTGACGTTGTCGGCGAACGCTTCGGGTGTGGTGTTGTAGGCCGAGGCCAGCCACCCGTCGCCCAGGCGCGCAACCCGGCGCAGACCCGTCGGTGATCCCCAACTGCCCAGCCAGATCGGCACGCGATGTTGTGCGGGCAGCGGTACCAGCGCTTGTTCAGGCGCCGAGTAGTAGCGACCGTCAGTCGGCGGGTCCCCGCTCAACAAGGCCCTGACCATGGCCACCGACTCCGCGAAGCGCGCCCACCGCTCGTCGAAACCGATCCCCAGCGCGCGGTAGTCGCCCCGTGACGAGCCCGGGCCCAGTCCGGCGATCACCCGACCGCCCGAGAGGACGTCAAGTGCAGCCAGAACTTTGGCGACCGGGACCGGTCCCCGTAGCGAAGGAAGCGCCACAGTGGTGGCCAGATCCATGTCCCCCGAGCGCTCGACGACTGCCGAGAGCAGGGTGAGCCCGTCCAGCCATGGCACCGGAAAGACGAAATGGTCGTTGGCCGACACCGCGACGAAATCCGCGTCGCGCGCCGCGTCGACGGCGCCGAATGCCCGCGTCGCGGAGAGACCCTCACCCATCAGGTCGATCTGGGGCAGATGCACACCAGCCTCCATGGGCGCATCCTCGCACCGATCCTGAGCGCTAGGGGGCGGCGCTGCGGGGGCCGCCTGCGCGCGCGGGGGTGTCGGGTCGGTCGTCGCGCAAGTCCAGGTGTGCGGTTTCGGGTGCGATCTTCACCGCGATCAGTGTGATGATCAGCATGGCGAGGACGTAGATCGACACGGCGACGGTGGTGTGGAAGGCCTTCACCAGCGCGATCGACACGATGGGCGCGATTCCGCCGCCGAAGATGCCTGCGACCTGGTAGCCCATCGAGGCGCCGCTGTAGCGCAGTTTCGTGGAGAACATCTCGGCGATGAATGACGACTGCGGCCCGTACATGGCCGCGTGGGTGGCCAGCGCGATGACGGTGGCAGCGATGATGATCGCGGTCGAGCGGGTGTCCAACAGCGGGAAGAACGCGAATCCCCATATCGCGGCGGCGACCGCGCCTGCCGCGTAGACCGGGCGCCTGCCGTATCGGTCCGACAGCGATCCGAACAGGGGAATCAGTACCAGTTGGAACGCCGAGCCGATCAGGACGGCGTTGAGCCCGATGCTGCGCGGCAACCCGAGGGTGGTGGTGAGGTAGGTCAGGATGTAGAGGGTGAAGGTGTAGAACGCCACGTCGGTGCCGATGCGGGCGCCCATCGCGACGAGGATTCCGCGGGGATGTGTGCGGATCACCTCGATCAGCGGCATCTTGGCCTTGGCGCCGGTGGTCTCCACCTCAGCGAACAGCGGGCTCTCCGCGACGGTCAACCGTACCCACAGCCCGATCAGGACGAGGATCCCGGACAGGAAGAACGCCAGCCGCCAGCCCCAGGCCAGGAACTGCTCGTTGGTCAGCGTCAGGCTGAGCACGCCGAGCACCGCGGCGGAAAGCAGGTTGCCCACCGGCACCCCGAGCTGAGGCCAACTGGCGTTGAGCCCGCGGCGGCGCGAGTCGCCGTGCTCGAGCGACATCAGCACTGCGCCGCCCCATTCGCCGCCCAGCCCGATCCCCTGCAGAAAGCGCAGCGCGACCAGCAGCAGCGGCGCGGCTGCGCCGATCGCGGCGTAAGTGGGCAGCGCCCCGATCAGGAACGTCGCGAGGCCCATCAGGACCAGGGTGATGACCAGGACCTGTTTGCGTCCGACCCGGTCACCGAAATGCCCGAAGATGATCCCGCCAAGTGGACGGGAGGCGAACCCGACCGCGTAGGTCGTGAAGGCCAGCAGGGTGCCCGTCAAAGGGTCGAAAGTGGGGAAGAACAACTTGTTGAAGACCAGGGCCGACGCGGTGCCGTAGAGGAAGAAGTCGTACCACTCCAGCGAGGTTCCGATCAGACCTGCGATGAGCACCTTGAAGATGCCGCGGGGCCGGGCGGGTGCAGTGGGCTCACTGTCGGTCATGGCGCACTCCAGAGATGGGAATCAGCGCGTAGCGGGCGATGGAGGTGTGCTCGTGCATGGTGCCGCGTCGTCGTCGATGAGGCAGCGTCGGATGAGGCAGCGTCGCCGGTTCGCGCCTCTGCCAAACCCCGGGCGACCAGTCCGCGCCACCCTTCCTTGACGGGCACTAGTTTGTGGGGTGTGGACGTTCGCGAGCTTGTCACCGGCCATTATGGAGCCACCGAGGATCTCACCACGATCATCGTAGGAGCGCTGGCCGGTGCCGGGGTCGACACCGCGCACCTCGGGGCCGCTGACCTGTTTCCGGTCGACCAACTCCACGCGGGAGGCGCACCCGCGAGCAAGCACGTCCTTGACCGACTCGGCGTCGGGCCGGGCGTACGACTGCTCGACGTCGGTTGTGGGGTCGGCGGCGCCTCGCGGATGGCGGCCATGGCCGGTGCCGTGGTGACCGGGATCGATCTCACACCGGAGTTCGTCGAGACCGCCCGCTCGCTCAGCGACAGGGTCGGATTGGGGGAGCGCACCGAGTTCCTGGCTACGGCAGGCGAGTCCACGCCCCTCGCCGAGGGATCGTACGACGCTGCGGTCATGGTCCATGTCGGCATGAACATTCCGAACAAGACGGCGGTGTTCGCCGAGGTGCACCGCCTGCTTCGGCCGGGCGGCCGGTTCGCGCTCTACGAGCAAGTACGCACGGGCGAGGGTGCGCTGCCCTACCCGCTCCCGTGGGCCGAGGACGAGCGCTCGTCCTTTGTGGAGACCGCCGCGGACTACCGTGCCCACCTCGAAGCGGCCGGGTTCGAGGTCGAGGACACGGAGGACCGCACGCCCAGCACCCTCGGGCCGCCGCCGTCGGGGCCCGTCAGCAACGTGGTCGTCTTCGGCCCGGCGTTCATGCAGCGCATCGCCAACAACGTCGCCGCCACGAATGCGGGACTCCTGGGGGCGTGGCTGTTCCTGGCCCGTCGCTGAGGCCGCCTGCCGTTCGGGGAGTGATCGCGCGCCGGTCGTTCACTCTGCCGCACCGGGCCCGGCTCCGACCGCCCGGATGCCCCGCAGCACGAAGCGGAGTTGGCGCTCCCATCCGACGTCGGAGCGGCTGTCCATCGCCGCGCTCATGCCGCACAGCATCATGCCGAGGTCGTCGACCTGGAAGTCGTCGTGGACGGCCCCCTCGGCGCGGGCGTCGGCGAGCAGCGCGTCCAGGGCCGCCCGGTGGCGCAGCCTGGCGGGCTCCCCGTGGTCGAGGTCGACGGCCACTCCGCCCGCCATCGCTGCGCGCGTGCCTGCGTCGGCGGCCAGGTCGGCCAAGTTCGCCCGCAGCGCGGCGACGAGTCGATCCCACGCGTCACCGGGCTCGTCCCGAGCGTGCAGCGCTTGGGTGGTCATGCGGTCGAAGCCTGCCGACACCAGCTCGGCGGCCAGCCGTTCCTTCGTCGGGAAGTGGCGGTAGACCGTCCCGAGCCCGACGCCTGCCTGCTGGGCCACGTCCTGCATCTGCGCCGAGAGGCCTTGCTTCGCGAAGACCGTCTGTGCGGCCTGCAGCACCCTCTCGCGGTTGCGCCGCGCATCCGCACGGACGCCGCGGCCGCTAGGCACATCGCTCATGTTGACGACTGTAGCCAACGGGCTTAGCCTCGAATCGGAAACGGAAGTCCGATTACTGGAGGAGTCATGAGTACCGAAGACATGCACGGACTGGTGGCCGACGTCGCGTCCACGCCCAGCGTGTGGGGTTGGGACACGCTGTGGACGCCGCTGGTCTCGGGGGAGGACACCGCGGGCCGCTACTCGATCCTCGAACAGCTGCTGGCCCGGACGGCAGGCCCGCCGCCGCACGTGCACGTGCGCAGCGACGAGGTGTTCTACCTCCTGGACGGAGTGGTCCGCGTGCAACTGGGCGAGTCGGTCTTCGACGCCCACGCTGGGCAGCTCGTCCGCGTGCCGCGGAACACGCCACACGGGTTCGCGGTCGTGAGCGAGACGGCCCGCTTCCTCAACTTCTACGCACCTGCGGCGGTCGACCAGATGATCGCGGCGCTGAGCACGCCCGCCACAGAGAAGCGACTGCCGACCGCCGCGGACCAGAAGCCGCCGAGCGACCAGCAGCAGGCCGCGTACCGGGACCGACTGGTGGACCTGGAAAGCCAGGTGTGGACGGGTCAGGCGGACCTGCTCACCGAGTACCGCGACGCTGCTGCAGGTTTCAAGCCGGGCGGCCCGACGTCTTCCTGAATTGTTCCTGCTGGGCGGCGTAGCTCAGGCCGCGTCGGACTGGTCGCGACCCCAGGAGGAGAGGTCGGCGCGGTAGGTGATCTCGGCGTGGTCCACCGTCGACGTCGCGACGGGGAAGACGCGGTCGATGAGCTGCCGGACTGCTCGGTTCTCGGCCAGGATCTCGGCCTCCACCACGGTGTGCCCTAGCGTGCGCGCACGCTCGACGACGGCGAGGACCAGCCGTGTGCCGATCCCGCGGCCCTGCTGGCGGTCGATGACCTCGACCGCGATGTCGCAGGGGCGGCCGGGGACGGCGATCAGGCGGGCGATCCCGACCGGTTCATCGTCGGCGTAGGCCGCGACGGCGACGTGCCGGTCTCCGTCGACGGCGGCGAGCGCGTCACGCACCACGGCGGGCATGCGCGGGGTCGGCCCGTGGAAGCGGTTGAACCGGCTCCCGGGAGAAAGCCCGGCGAACACGGCGTCGAGCACGTCGAACTCGCCGGGTCCGAGCTCACGTATCCAGATGCTCATAATGATCTTCTTCTCGCGCAAGGTGGCTGACCAGGAGCGCCCACTGTGACTGCGCGCGCATGCAGCTCGGTTGCACCCGGACTGCACCCGGATGACATCGGGCGTCCCGGTCGTCGGCGCGGCACGACGAGGGGGAACTACTTCGCCCGCGCGCACACACCGTCCGTAGCTCCCACACATTGCGGGAGGTGTGTGCGAGCCCCACTGGGTGTGTGTGAGCCGAGTGGCCGAGCGCAGGGTGGCTCTCTGGGGGCTGGCCTGGGCCCGGTCTGGCTGCCGGTCCGGGAACCGCAGAGCGTCTACCGGGTGAGCGACAAGAGCAAACTCGTAGTCATCATCGGCAGCGTCCGCGAGGGCCGGTTCGGGCCGGTCGTCGCCGACTGGGTGGCAGAGCAGGTCCGGGCGCACGGCGGTTTCGATCTCGAAGTCGTCGATCCGCTCGGGGCGGACATCCCGCTGGCGCTACCGGCCGCGCCGCCGAAGTTCGCCGGTGCGGACTACCCCCGTCCCGACACCATGAAGGACCTCACCAGGAGCCTGACGCAGGCCGACGCGTTCGTCATCGTCACGCCGGAGTACAACCACAGCTACCCGGCCTCGCTGAAGGCGCTCATCGACTGGCACTTCACCCAGTGGACCGCCAAACCGGTGGCGTTCGTCAGCTACGGCGGCGCGACGGGTGGCAGGCACGCGGTCCTTCATCTGGAGAATGTGCTCACCGAACTGCACGCTGTGACCATCCGCGACGGGCTGGCCTTCCCCAACTACTTCACCGCTTGGCAGGACGGTGCACCGCTCGACGCCGCGGCGACGGGCTACGCCAAGACGCTCCTGGAGCAGCTCTCCTGGTGGGCGCAGGCATTGCGGGCCGCCCGTGCCGCCTCGCCATACCCGGGCGGGGTGTAAGCGATTCGCTGCTCCGTCGCCGCGCCGAGGTGGTCACCGCGACGAGGCAGGTCCTCCTTGACGTGATCGGGCGACGCCCGTACCGTCGCCTGAGTTTCAGATATTAAAAACTTGCTTTCACATAGCGAAAGCAATGCACATCGACTCGACGACGGGGTACGGCCTCATGAACACGGCGGAGAGGAACACCCTTTCCTCCGCGCTGCGTGTTCTCGACGGTCTGCAGGTCATCGCCAAGGCACGGGGGCCGGTTCCCCTCGCGAAGCTGGCGGCCGAGCTGGACATCTCCGAGGTCGCGGCGTTCCGAGTCGCTTCGACCCTGATCGCCGGGGGGTACGTCCGGCAGGCCGCATCGGGCGGGGGGTACGCCATGACCTGGCAGATCGTCGAGATGTCGCGGGCGCTGCTGGACCGCACGGACCTGCGCAAGATCGCCGAGGACCGCCTCTCGGCGCTCGCGGACCACTACACGGAGTGCATCACCGTCGCGATCCCGGATGGGGACCACGTCGTGTTCATCGACCGCATCAACGGCGACCTGAACGTGCACTTCTTCTGCGACATCGGCAAACGACTGCCGCTGCACGTCGGCGCCGCATCCCGCGCGATCCTTGCCTACGCGCCGCAGCCGCTCATCGGCGAGTACCTGACGCGTCCGCTCGCGCGCTACACCGTCGCGACCCAGGTCGACCCGGCGCTGGTGGAGCAGGACCTCGCGCACATCCGCGACGTGGGTTACGCGGTCAGCATCGGGGACGTCGAGATCGGCATCTCCGCGGTGGCGGCCCCGATCCTCAATGCGAGGTCCGAGGTGCTGGGCGCGGCGGCGATCGCGAACATCGGCGCGAGGTGGAGCGACAAGGACGTCCTCGAGCGAGGGGAGCGCATGGCCGCGGTATGCGCGGAGATTTCGCGTGACTGTGCGGAGCTGACGCAGGCGTTCCGACTCAACCGGGAGCGGCCGAGCAAAAGGTGATCGAGAGTGCCTGCGGCCCCGTTCCGTTGGAAGGAAAGGTGCTGAGATGCGCGAGCATGTCGCTCCCGTGGGGAGCCGTGTCCTGTTCGAGAACGACGCCATCCGCGTCTGGTTGGTTGATGTGGCAGCGGGCGACGAGCTTGCGCTGCACCTGCACGAGAACCCGTACCTGCTGGTGAACCTGACCGACGGCCGGTTGGCGGTGCACGACGCCGAAGGCGAGCCGTTCGAGCGCAACCTCGCAGGCGAGACGGTCGAGTGGCACGACGCGGGGGAGTTGCACAGCTTCGCGAATATCGGCCTCGACCGCTACAAGAACATTCTCGTCGAGGTCGTCGGCATATCGGGCAGGTCCGTTCCGGAGGAAGGTGACAGGTTGTGACAGAGGATGGGAACACGGTGCCCGCGTTGGTCGGGCTCGCGGCCGAGACGCGGTGGATGGACGCGACGGACCAGGCGAACCTGGTGCGATCGGGCGAGGTGTCAGCGGCGGAGCTGCTCGAAGCCGCGATCGAGCGGATCGCGGCGCTGAACCCGACGATCAACGCGGTCGTCATGGAGTGGTTCGACCACGCCCGCTCGTCCGTCGCGGCGGGTCTGCCGCACGGTCCCCTCACCGGGGTCCCGTTCCTGCTCAAGGACTTCGGGGCCCCGTATGCGGGGCAGACAGAGTCCAACGGGAACATCCGGCTGAAGGAACTCGCGATCGAATCCCCCATCGACTCCACCTTCGTCGCCCGCCTTCGCGCGGCCGGTTTGGTCACCGTCGGGCGGACCAACACGCCCGAGTTCGCCGGACTGCCCACGACAGAGCCGAAGGCCTGGGGGCGGACTCGGAACCCGTGGTTGCTCTCCCACTCGACCGGCGGTTCGAGTGGTGGCGCCACCGCCGCGGTAGCCGCGGGAATGTTGCCGATCGCGCAGGCGTCCGACGGCTCCGGCTCCATCCGGATCCCGGCGGCGCTCTGCGGCGTGGTCGGGCTCAAGCCGTCCCGCGGACGGATCAGCGCCGGACCCCTCGCCGACGAGTCGGGGCCCGCCGTTTACCTCGGCGTGAGCCGCACGGTCCGCGACACTGCCGCACTGCTGGACGCGGTGCGCGGCCCGGGGGTGGGTGACCTCGTCGTCGCCCCGCCGCCCCCACGCCCTTACGTCGACGGGCTCGACGCCGATGCCCGCCCGTTCCGGATCGGAGTGCTCGACCGCGCGTCCAGTGGGGTCACGGTGCACCCCGAGATCGTCGCCGCCGTCGAGGACACCGCGCGGCTACTCGAATCCCTCGGGCATCACGTCGAGCTCTCCTACCCGAAAGCCCTGGAGCAGACCGCGACCGACGGCGGCAGCCCGGTCGGAATCGCCGCGACGAGCTTGATGCTCTACTCCTTCGCGGGCCTTGCCCGCTCGCTCGGGCGAGAACTCGGCCCCGCTGACATGGAACCCCTCAGTTGGGCCCGCTATCAGTACTTGCGGAAGCTGAGCGCGGCCGAGTACCTGCAGGCACTCGGCGCGGCCTCGCGGTTCCGGCGAGACGTGCTTCAGTGGTGGGCCGACGGGTTCGACCTGCTGCTGACCCCGACGACGGCCGTCTCGGCAGCCCCGCTCGGCACCTTCGACGACAAGTCCGAGGAGGTACTCGCACCCCTGGGCAATCCCTACATTGCGTTCACGCGCCCGTTCAACATCACCGGACAACCCGCGATCAGCCTCCCCGCAGGCCGGACTGTTGAAGGACTCCCGATCGGCGTGCAGCTCGTCGCAGATTACGGGCGCGAGGACGTTCTCCTCGCGGTCGCCGCCCAACTGGAGCAAGCACGCCCGTGGAAGGACGCGACCCCCGCCCTCTGAACGCAACGAAGGCCGGTGCGGAGTCGGTGGCTCTGCTCATGGGGCGGCCGAAGTCGACATCAGCGGGGTCTGCGTGCGGTGCGACCCCGCCCTTGTCGACCTCGACCGCGACCGGCGTGCGCTAGGCCGTGTCGGAGAGCCGGGCCACCTCGGCCTCCCTCCGCCGCACCTCCGCGACGTAGTCGTCGACGGCATCGCGGTTGCGCCGCAGCTCCTCGATCCGTTCCGTCATCCGGTCGCGCTGCTGCTCGAGGACAGCCAGCATCTCCGGTGTCGGGTTGTTGAAGTGGATGGTGCTGGGCTTCTTCAGACACGGGAGGATCTGGCTGATGATCCGGATCGGAAGGCCCGCCGCCAGCAGGCCGCGGATCTGCAGCACGCGGCTCGCGACGGCCTCGTCGTAGTGGCGATAGCCATTGGCTTCGCGGACCGAGTCGATGAGTCCCTGCTCCTCGTAGTAACGCAGCAGCCTGCGCGAAGTCCCGGTGCGCTGTGCGAGCTCTCCGATCCGCATCGACACATCCCTCTCAACGGCCTTGACCTTCACACCGGTGGAAGCGTCTCACGATCGGATGCGATCCATTTTCGACGTGACGGAGGACGAATCGTGAGTGACCTCACCGGAAGAGTGGCCCTGGTGACCGGCGGCAGCCGCGGCATCGGCGCGGCCATCGCGACGAGGCTGGCCGAGGTCGGCGCGGCGGTCGCGGTGACCTACGCCCAGGCTGATCACCAGGCCCGCCAGGTCGTGGCACAGATAGTGGAACGCGGTGGGCGGGCGGCGGTGATCCAGGCTGATCTCACCGAGGCGAAGGCCGCGGTGAACGCCGTCGAGCAGACCGTGAAGGAGCTCGGCGGCCTCGACATCCTGGTGAACAATGCGGGATTCCTCGCCTACGGCGCGATCGACGACATCACCGTCGAGGAACTGGACCGGGTACTGGCCGTCGACGTTCGGTCGGTGATCCTTGCCGCCCAGGCCGCCGCCGCGCACCTGACGGACGGTGGCCGGATCATCAACATCGGGTCGTGCTTCAACGGGCATGTCCCCGGAGCCAACGTGGTCCTGCAAGCGACGGCGAAGTCCGCGCTCATCGGATTCACCAAGGCTCTCGCCAGGGAGCTCGGACCGCGCGGGATCACCGTCAACACCATCGACCCCGGCCCGATCGACACCGACATGAACCCGGCTGACGGAGAAACGGCCGAGTTTCAGCGCGGCCTGACCGCGCTGGGACGCTACGGGGAGGTAGCGGACATCGCCGCGGCCGTGGCGTACCTGGCAGGCGCGGGTGGCCGGTTCGTGACGGGGACGTCCATCGCGGTGGATGGCGGCTACACCATCTGAGGCACGGCGACGACTTGCGCGCGTGCGGAATGCCCGAACAGACGGGGCGTAAACCCCGTCCCGATCGTGAGATTAATTCTCTCGATCGCCTCGACCGTCACTCATCGTGCTCCACGTCTCCGCTCCTGTCCGCCTGTTCGGGGTTCCGCCTGGCCGGGGGAGTGAGAAGCCCGGCCGCGGCATCGCCGCGTGGGTTGGTACTCGTTTAAGCCGCGAAGGATCAGGTCGGCTCTCGTGAACATTCACCTTCTCGCGAGCTGCGTCGACTGATCGGACATGCGGTTTTGATCGGGGGAGTTTCGTGATGTCAGTGACCCGGGTGATTCGCGGACACAGTCCGCGCCACCGGTTCAGGGCGGTGCTCGCAGTGGGCACCATCAGCGCCATGGGGCTCGGAGCGGGGATCGTGGGGGCGCCCATGGCGTGGGCGGCGTCGGTGCAGGCGCCGGTGGGGCTGGGCACGGCCACTTCATTCGCGGTGCTGGCAGGCGCCACGGCCACCAACACCGGGCCGTCAATGATTTCGGGCGACGTCGGCGTCAGCCCAGGCACCGCGGTCACCGGCTTCCCGCCGGGCGTGGTGACCAACGGAACGATCCACTCCGCGGATGCCGTGGCGGCGCAGGCGCAGGCCGATCTGACCACCGCGTACAACGACGCGGCGGGGCGCACCCCGGCCGACGCGGTGACCACCGACCTTGGTGGCCAGACCCTCGCACCCGGGGTGTACAAGGCGGCATCTTCGATGGGCCTGACCGGCACGGTCACCCTCGACGCCGGGGGAAACCCCAACGCGGTGTTCATCTTCCAAGCCGGATCTACCCTGATCACGGCATCCAACAGCACGGTTGCTCTGATCAACGGGGGCTCGCCGTGCAACGTGTATTGGCAGGTGGGTAGCTCCGCGACGCTGGGCACCGGCACCACCTTCATCGGCACCATCCTGGCGTTGACCTCGGCGTCGGTGCAGACCGGGACCACCGTGGCCGGACGGGTTCTGGCCCGAAATGGTCAGGTCAGTCTGGACACCAACAGGATCACGCGCCCGAACTGCGCCACCCTTCCGCCGGGAGGGACCACCCCGCCGATCGTCCTCCCGCCGATCACCACCCCGCCGATCGTCATCGGGCCGATCACCGTCCCACCGATCAGCCTGCCGCCGATCGCTGTCCCGCCGATCACCCCGCCCGGCGGTGGCGGCGGCAATGGCGGCGGCGGCAATGGCGGCGGCGGCAATGGCGGCGGCGGCAATGGCGGCGGCGGTAACGGCGGCGGCGGCAACGGTGGCGGCGGCCAAAACGGCGGCGGCCAAAACGGCGGCGGCGGTAATGGCGGCGGCGGTAATGGTGGCGGCGGAAATGGCAACGGCCATAACGGCGGCGACCACAACGGCGACCACAACGACCACAACGGCGACCACGGCGACCACAACGGCGACCACCACCACGGAGGCGACAACAGCTCCGACAACGGTGGCGACCAGAACGCCGGGGGCGACAACGGTGACGACAACTCGGCAAGCGGCGGGGGTAACGGTCCCAGCGACCACGCCACCACCGGCGGTCAGGTCACGAAGGTTCCGGTCGGGTCGGTCGACACGGGTGACGGCAGCACCACCGGAACTGATCCCGTGTACTACCTGCTGACCGGCGGCTTGCTGCTCGCCGGGGCCGGGGCCGCGCTCACCCGGCGGCTGCGCCGGGAAGGCTGAGGACGCCCACCGCATGCGTCACCGCATTCCACAGCGGCACCCCCGTCGCGCCCGTTCCCGGGCGTCGGCGGGGGTGGCCGCCCTGCTGACGATCATCGCCGTCGCCGCCGGTTGCTCCGACGCGACTCCCGCCTCGCCGCCGTCGGTCTCGACAACCGGGGGTGTCACGTCCTCGCGTGCCGCGTCGCCGACACCGAAATCGACGCCGGTCCGGGTGCAGATCCCGGCTATCGGTGTGGACTCCGCGCTGATGCCGCTGGGGTTGCGGGCCGACGGGTCGCTGCAGGTGCCGCCGTCCGGCTTCCCGGCAGGCTGGTACACCGGGGCACCGAGCCCTGGTGAGCTGGGTCCGGCGATCCTCGCGGGCCACGTCGACTGGGGCGGCCACGCCGGCGTGTTCTACCGTCTGCGCGAGCTGAAACCCGATGCCGAGGTCACCGTCACGCGGCAGGACGGCACTGCGGCGGTGTTTCGGGTGACGCAGGTCAACGAGTACCCGAAGGACAAGTTCCCGACCGCTGCGGTGTACGGCGATCTGGACCACGCCGGTCTGCGGTTGATCACCTGTGGTGGCTCGTTCGACCGGCAGACCCGCAACTACGACGACAACATCGTCGTCTTCGCCGATCTCGTCGGGACCCGCCCCGCAGCACCGGCATGAACGGTGGATGCGCGCTGCTGTTCGCAAGCGTCCGTCATCCTGCTTCGACGGTGGCTGTGGCGAGAAATGCCGCGAACCTCCGCGGCCAGTTCCACCGGATGGGTCCAGGGCACCATGTGGGCGCCGACGTGCAGGCTCTCGGCGCGGCCGTGCGGTGTGCCGGCGGCGAGGTCGGCGGCCCAGTCGGGCGGACAGATCTCGTCGTGGCGGCCGCGTAGGACGAGGACTGGAGCGGTCACCGCGGCGAGTGCGTCGGCGATGCTGTGCCGCCGGGCCGCGTCCATGCCGCGCGCCATCGACGGCAGTCCCGTTCGGGTGTAGTCGTGTAGCAGCAGCGGCAGCTGGTCGACCCGTTCGTGGCGCGCGGTGCGCAGCCATCGCGCCGCAAGAGCCGGCCAGCTCGCCGCGCGGGGGTCGGTGGTCGGGCCGACGAGGACGAGCGCCGCGACCCGGTGCGGGGCGCGTGCGGCGGCCGCCGCGACGATCTGGGCGCTCGCCGAGTGCCCGAGCAGCACGGATGCCCGCTCGGGTGTCCTTTGCAGCAGCGTGACGGCAAGCGCCTCGGGGTCGAGCGGACAGCTGCGGGGCGCTCGCAGGCCGTACGCGGGCAGCTCGACGATCTGCGCCGGATGTTCGGGCAACAGCGCGAGTGAGCGGGCGGGAATCGCGGCGGACAGACCGAGCCCTGGCACGGCGATGACGGGGGTACGGTCGATCCTGCCGCCGCTCGGAGTGCGGCGGGTGGGGTATCGGGCGGAGCGCCTCAACTCGCGGCGTTCACCCTCGTCAGCAACGCACGCAACGCCACCTGCGTGGTTGCCGCGCAGACCTCGCTGGGCACGCCGCTGAAGTGGTGCTCGGTCACCTCGGTGTCGTCGTCGCCGCCGACCGCGACGAACACCGTGCCGGGAGCACGCCGCGAGGTGTTCTTTCATCCCGACCGGGAACGCGGAGCCAACCGCGCGCAGCGCGACGACAGCGCCAAGCAGGTGTGCCGAACGTGCCCGGTCATCGCCGAGTGTCGCCGCCACGCCCTGGCCGTACAGGAGCCCTACGGGGTGTGGGGCGGACTCACCGTCGAGGAGCGCAGCAGCCTTCTGCAGCTGTCGGATCACGCCGCCCCGCACGGTCTGCCGAACCCGCGTCGCGAGCGCGCGGCCGAGCAGTAGCGCAAAGACGATCACGTGGCGCGACGTCGACTCGTCCGGTGGTCGTCGCACCGGCGTTGTCGTGTCGGCGCGGGCGTCGCGACACGGGCGCGAGCACCACAACGCCGGTGTCGACGCCGACCGCGCGCGACCGCCCCGGGACCTCGCAGAGGTTCGGGTGTCCTCGCACAGGTTCGACGTCCTGCGAGGACGCCTCACAGTCTGCGAAGTCGGCCACGGGCCCTGGCGCGAAGCGCCGCACCGGCGAGCTCCGGTGCGCGGACCACAACAGGGGTGCGAACACCACAACACGGGTGCGAACACCCCACAACCTCCGCGAGCCCGTCACGACCGGGCCCTCGTCCGCCGGGCCCTTCAAGTGAGCTTTTGCCTCGTCGGGATGCTTTCGGTGATCGTCACTGAGACGGGGCTCGAAGCGGGAGCGAACAGTGTGCCGTGGTGTTGCACCGCGGCCGCTCCCCACGCGAGAGCGTTGCCGAGTGCCTGGTCGGTTTCGGCGGTGGCGGAAAGGTAGCCCGCGAGCAAGGCGTCTCCCGCCCCGACGGTGCTGACCACCGTGTCGACGGGTGCGCTCCCGTGCACGACGCGCGACGCGGTGACGAGGAGGGCGCCGTCGGCGCCGAGGCTGACGAGGACGGTCTTCGCGCCGCGCCCGCGGAGCTCCTGCGCGGCCTCGACGGCGTCGCCGAAGGTGGTGACGGTTCCGCCGACGGCCTCGGCCAGTTCGTCCGTGTTGGGTTTGATCAGGTCGGGGCCCGCGGCCAGCGACTTGACCAGGGCGGGCCCGGAGGTGTCGATCACTACCGGGGCGCCTGCGCGATGCCCGGTCTCGACGAGTTGGGCGTAGTAGTCGTCGCTCAACCCGCCGGGCAAGCTGCCGCAGCCCGCGAGCCATTCGCCCGCCTGGGCTCGGACGCGGGCGTTGTCGAGCAGTGCGTGGCTTTCCGCGTCGCTCAGCGCAGGCCCCTGCTCGTTGATCTTGGTGACGACGCCGTCGGGCTGAACGAGGCTGATGTTGATGCGTACCTCGCCTGCGATGGGCACGGGCTGGTAGTCCAGGCCTGCCCGGCTGAGCATGTCGACGAGCTGGGCGCCTGCGGGCCCGCCGACGGGCAGCACCGCAAGCGTGGGCCGGTCGTGGGCCTTGAGGGCCAGAGCGACGTTCACGCCCTTCCCGCTGGGTTCGCTCCAGCTCTGCGTGCTGCGCATGATGTGCCCGATGCGGAGGGCGTCGACGAAGACGGTGCGGTCGACGCTGGGGTTGGGGGTGACGGTGACGATCACGTTGTCTCCAGTGTCAGTCCGGCGGTGCGCAGGGCCGTCTCGTCGCCGCCCGGCACGCCGGTGTCGGTGATGAGCAGGTCGACGTCGGCCAGGTCGCCGTACTTGTAGGTGGACACGTGGCCGATCTTGCTGTGGTCGGACAGCAGGATGCGCCGCCGTGCGCAGCCGATCATGAGGTGCTTGATCGCCGCTTCGGCGGGGTCCGGCGTGGTGAGTCCGCGGTCGAGGGAGATGCCGTTGGTGCCGAGGAACGCGACGTCGACGTTGATCTCGCTCAGGGTGCGGGCCGCCCAGTTGTCCACTTCGGCGAGGGTGCGGCTGCGGACCCGACCGCCGAGCGTGTAGACGGTGATGTTCGGCTTGTTGGCCAGGGCGAGCGCAATCGGGAGCGTGTTGGTGAAGACGGTGAGCTGACGGTCGGCGGGGATGAGGTCGGCCAGCCGGTCGGTGGTCGAGCCTGCGTCGATCAGGATGGTGCCGGCCTGCGGAAGGTGGGCGACGGCGGCCTCGGCGATGCGCCGCTTCTCGTCGGCGTACTCGACCCTGGCGGAGACGTCGGGCTCGAAGGAAAGGCCCTGGGCGGGGATCGCGCCGCCGTGGACGCGGCGGAGCAGGCCTTGGCGCTCGAGGGTGATCAGGTCTTTGCGCACGGTCTCGCTGGTGACCGCCAGCCGTTCGGCCGTCGCCGCGACATCGACCCGCCCCGCCGTGGCCAAGGTGTTGAGGATGGCCTGCTGGCGTTGGGCTGAGTAGAGCGGCTTGTCCCGGCTCGGGCTCTGGTCGCGCTCGGACGCGGTCGCGTGCATGAGGTTCCTCGTCGTCCGGGTGTGGGTGGTGGTCAACTGATCCCAGCCGGGCGGGGGAAGTCCGCCGGTGTGGCGTACACGCCCGCGGCCAGTCCGGCGAGCAGTGCGGCGCCCCGGCCGCCGGCTTCGTCGACCGCAGGCATGCGCAGCTCGCCGAGGGCGCGGCGCTTCAGCGTGAGTACGCCGGTGCTGTGCGTCCACCCGCCGGTGACCACGAGTTCCTGGTGGGCGCCGCTGGCCCGGGTCATCGCGTCGTGGATGTCGCGGCCCGCCTCCACGGCATCGGTCAGCGCGGCCCGCCACACCCGTGCGGGCTCGACGTCGTCACCGATGCCGCGCAGGGTGACCTCGGAACCGTCCGCGCCGGTGACGGTCAGGTCGCCGGGTTCGAGAGCCAGCGCGGCGGCGTCGAGCTCGGGTAGGTCAGATCGGTCGACGCCCAGCAGGGCCAGCGTCCGTTGGAGGACGAGGCCGCCGCGGGTCGCCCCCAGCAGGCACCAGTGGTCGGGCAGGGCGTGCCAGCCGACGGTGACGCCCGCGTCGGTGAGCGCGCGGATGTCGGCGGCGGGCAGGCCGGGCGGGACGGTCCGCACGTACGCCTCGGCGGTGCCGCAGGAGTCCAGTTCGGCGTGCAGCCGGGCGGCGTCGGCGCCGATGGCGGCGGCCTGGTGGTCGTGTCCCGCGACGGTGAGGACCGCGCCGCTCAACCCGGGTATGCCCCAGCGGTCGTGGGCCTTCCCGACCGCCTCGCCGGATGCCACCAGCTCGGGCAGCAACGCCGGTGTCGCCCCGCTCCACGCCAGCGCCTCGTCCCACCAGGCGCGGGTGGCCAGGTCCAGCCAGCCGGTGCGCGAGGCCAGCGACTGCTCGTTCACCTGGTCGCCACCGAGGGCGTGCACGATCCATTCCACAACGCCGAGGCGCCGTACGGCGTCTGCGGCCGCGGGCTCGTGGTCGAGCAGCCAGCGGTGTTTGGTCAGCGACCACTGCTGACTGAGCGGCAGCCCGGTGCGGGTGCTGAAGTCGGCGCCCAACACCGTCCGCAGGGTGTCGGTCTCGGTCGTGTCCCGGGTGTCGTGCCAGGCGATCACGGGTGCCGCTTCGGTGCCGTCACGGTTCACCAGGACGCCGGATTCGGCCATGCCTGCCACGCCGACGCCCGCGATGCGACCGGCGGGCGCGTTCCGCACGGCGTCGGCCAGCGCAGCTCGCGCGGCCGCCACCAGCTCCGCGCCTGTCGTGTGGGTGCCCAGTGTGGTGGTCGTCCACGGAGTCGCCGCACGCCCAGAGGCCACCTCGCGGCCGTCCGGGCTCAGGACGACCGCCTTGCAGGACGTCGTGCCGACGTCCAGCCCGACCAGCCAGGTCTGCATCGACGCCCTCCTTGCCTTGGGATTCGCTGCTTGTCAAGTTGCAAGTCGCTGTGTATCGTCGCTTTTCGTTGGAGTTCTGTCAAGCACCGTTCCCGACGGGGGGAGGACCGCGATGCCGCTGGTCACGACGCGAGAGCTGGTCGACGAGGCCATCGCGCGCCGCATCGCGGTCGGCGCGTTCAACGTCATCACACTCGAGCACGTTGAGGCCGTCATCGAGGGCGCCGAGCGGGCGAACGCCCCGGTGATCCTGCAGATCAGCGAGAACGCCGTCCGTTTCCACCACGGCCGTCTGGCCCCGATCGCCGCCGCGGCCACGGCCGTCGCCCAAGCGGCTTCGGTGCAGGTCTCACTGCATCTCGACCACGTCGAGGACGACGACCTGCTGCACCAAGCGGGCACCGCCGGGATCAGCTCGGTGATGTACGACGCGTCGAAGCTCGACTACGACAAGAACGTCGAGGCCACCCGCGCCGCTCGCGAATGGGCCCACGCCAACGGCCTCTACCTGGAAGCGGAGCTCGGTGAGGTCGGCGGCAAGGACGGCGCGCATGCTCCCGGGGTCCGTACCGATCCGGCCGAGGCCGCCGGGTTCGTCGCAGCCACGGGGGTCGACGCACTCGCCGTCGCGGTCGGCAGCTCACACGCCATGACCGAGCGCACCGCCGCCCTCGACCGCGCGCTCATCGCCGAGCTCGCGGACGCGGTACCCGTCCCGCTGGTGCTGCACGGCTCGTCCGGGGTTCCGGACGGCGAGCTCGCGGAGGCGGTCCGGGCAGGCATCACGAAAGTCAACATCGGGACGATCCTGAACGTCGAGTTCACCGCCGCCGTCCGCGCGACCCTGCGCGACGACGAGCAGCTCGTCGACCCCCGCAAGTACCTCAAGCCGGCGCGGACCCGCATCGCCGCCACGGTGGCGCACCTGCTGAACGTCCTGAGCCTGCAGTCGTGAAAAGCGGAACGAAGGGGCAGACGATGAGTACGTCGACGACGATGCGTCGGATCGTGGTGTCACTCAACGAGGTCGCGGTCGAGAACGTCGAGCGCCCGGAGCCCGGCCCGCGGGACGCGCTCGTCCGCATGAGCGTCAGCGGTGTCTGCGGTTCGGACACGCACGCGTTCCACGGCAGGCACCCCTTCATCCCGCTTCCCTACCATCCGGGACACGAAGTCGTCGGAGTCGTGGAAGCGACCGGTGGCGAGGTGACGACTGTCGTTGCCGGTCAACGCGTCACCGTGGAGCCGACCCTGCCCTGTGGGCACTGCAAGATGTGCACCACCGAACGCTCCAATCTCTGCGAAAACCTGCAGTTCTTCGGATGCGGGTGGACGCAGGGTGGAATGGCCGATTTCTTCACGATTCCCGCTGATCGGTTGCACGCGGTGCCCGACGATCTCGATGATTTCAGCGCGGCGCTCATCGAACCGCTGTCGACTCCTGTGCACGCGGCACGCCTGGCGGGCAACCTCACCGGGAAAGCGGTCGTCATCCTCGGTGCAGGCGTCATCGGCTTGCTGCTGCTGGCCGTCGTGCGGGCCAAGGGCGCCAGGCGGGTCGTCGTCACCGACGTCCTTCCCGCCAAGCGTGAACGGGCACAGTCGCTCGGCGCCGACGCTGTGGTCGACGCGGCGGCAGAGGACGTCGTCGCTCAGGTGCGCGGGGCACTGGGGGAGAGCGCTGATGTGGTCTTCGACTGCGTCGCCGTCCAGTCCACCGTCACGCAGGCCGTCAGCCTCGCCAGCAAGGGCGGAACCGTCGTCGTGGTCGGTGTCGCCGCCCGTGACGTGACCGTGCCGCTGCCCATCATCCAGGACCACCAGATCCGCATCCAGGGAAGCGCCACCTACCTCGCCGAGGACTACGCCGAGGCGATACGCCTGCTGCAAGCCGACGCGGTCCGCAGGTCGGACATCGTCACCGCCGTTCATGGGCTGGACGACGCCGCGGCGGCCTTTGCCGACTCGGCGGGCGGTGCCCATATCAAGGTCCTGGTCGCGTCGAAGGATGATGAGGACAAGTGGCTTGCTGCGGTGAGCGGCGAACACTAGTGCCGGGTCAGCACGGCAGGGTTTCGGGCAGCCCGAACCCCGGGAAGAGGTCCTTGTCCAGGAACACCACGATCCTGCTGAGGACGCCGTTCTCGACCTCCAGGACGTGGATTCCGTGGGCCACGAACGAACCGTCCGCCGCTTGGCTGTAGCTGCCCATTGCGGGAAAGCCGTTGGCACGGGTCGGCAGAGCGCGGTGCGGCGAGGCGAAGACGCGGCGGGTGTGGTGCTGCAGGACCGCGTCCCGGCCACAGAACCACACGGCGATCGGCGGCATCTGGTACTCGACGTCCGACCGCAACAGATTCGCGAGGCTCGCCGTGTCCGCGTCCTCGAACGCTTTCAGGTAGCGCCGCAGGACCTCCTCGTCCAGGCCCGGGTCCAGCGCGATCTCCTCTTCGACCGGCTTGTCGGCGGCCAGGGTCGCACGGGCCCGCTGCAGCGCGCTGCGCGCCGCGGCGGTCGTCATCCCCAGCGTGTCGGCTGCTTCCTGCACCCGGAAATCCGCCACCTCGACGAGCATGAGAACGGCGCGCTGCCGGGCAGGCAACCGCTGGAACGCGGCCACGACCGCGAGGCGCGTGCTGTCGCGCATCGCGGCCAGACCGGCCGGGTCGTTCCCGGGCGTCGGCAGCGGTTCCAACCAGGGCACCGTGTCGATCCTGGGGAGCACCTCGGCGTCGTCTGCCCGCGCGCCGAGGCCGGACGGCAGCACCCGCCGCTGGGCGCCTTTGAGCACGTTCAGGCAGGAGTTGGTGGCGATCCGGTACAGCCACGTGCGCAGGGACGCGCGTCCGTCGAACCCGTCGTAGGCCTGCCACGCGCGCAGCAACGTGTCCTGCACCAGGTCCTCGGCGTCCTGGAAGGAGCCCAGCAGGCGGTAACAGTGCGCGAGCAGCTCCCGACGGTACGGATCCGCCAGCCTCCAGAAGTCCTCGTCACCCATCAGGTCCTCTCCTGTCGTACCCACTACTCAGACAACTGAGGACCACCGGATTCATCGGTCGCCCGACCCACCGATGAATTTCGCCGCACTGGCTTGTCCAAGCGAGCATGGGACTCGGCTGCCGCCCGCTCGTGACCGAGGTGTCGCCTGCGGCGGGGAAGGACCCGGCGTGATCCACGAACCGGTCCTGCGCTGGATCTTCACCTTCGCCGTCGCTGCAGCAGGCGCGCTCTACCTGTACCGCGGTACCCGCGAGGGGGCTGCCACCCACCGCGTCACCGGTGTGCTGCACCTGATCACGTGCGCGGGCATGATCGCGATGGCCTGGCCTGCGGCGATGAACCTCGGCCGAATGCCACAGATCCTGCTCTACGGTTTCGCTGCGGCGTGGTTCGCGGGCCTGCTCGCGTTCGACGTCGGCGGCAGGCGGAACGCTTCGCTCGCCTACCACGCGGCGATGCCCAGCGCGATGATGTGGATGGTCCTGGTCATGCCGACGGTCATGCGCGGCGGGTTCCCGACGGCGCGCGTGGCAACCGAACACACCGGGATGGCCGTGCACAACGCCGCGATGACCACGAGCGCGCCGCTGCACGTGGTGGCGGCGACCGCTCTTCTGTTGACCGCCGCCTTCGCCGTGGCAGGTGTGTTCTGGCTGGCGCGGGCCTTCGGCGCC
>DASWUV010000336.1:0-8388 GCA_036401495.1 Pseudonocardia sp.
ACGACGCTGACCTGGTGCTGGGCCACGGCCTGCTGGAAGTGGTCGACGACGTCGCGTCCGCCGTGCGCGCGATGACCCGCGCCGCTGCGCCCGGCGGCGCGGTCTCGGTGCTGGTGGCGGGCCGGTTCGCGGCTGTCCTCGCGCGCACCCTCGCCGGACGGCTGGCCGAGGCGCGAGCGGTGCTCGCTGACCCCGACGGCCGCTTCGGCCCCGACGACGCATTGCGCCGCCGCCTCGACTCCGCCGGGGTGCGGCGGGCGATCGCCGCCGAGCCCGACCTCCTCCTGGAGCTCCTGCAGGGCGACGGCGTGCTGGACGGCTGGGTTCCCGGGGCCGTCCGCGACGCCGGGCCCGCCGGGGCGGGCCCGGTCGGCGAGCTTGAGGAGCGGGCCGCCGCCGAGCCCGCACTGATCGACGTCGCCGCCCGCCTGCACGCGCTCGCCCGACGGGTGTCCTGAGCCGCTCGACCGGACGGCGAAGTGGCGCGGCGAGGCCTCGACCATCACGCGGAGCAAGCCCTTAGGCGCTCCTTCTGATTTTCGTAGCCTCCGCTTGACGAGTCCGGGTAGTCGGCGGGCCCGCAGACTCGTATCCTCATGGGTAGACGCCCTCCCTGGGCGCTCGTCGCGTCGTTCCGGCACCATGGACGATGACCCGACAGGACGAGAAAGTGCCGGAGGCGAAGTCATGCCCCTCTCCGAGCACGAGCAGCGGCTGCTCGAGCAAATCGAGCGCGCTCTCTACGCCGAGGACCCCAAGTTCGCATCCACCGTGCGCGGTGGCCGTTTGCGCAAACCAACCCGGCGTCGCCGGGTGCAGGGCGGAGCCCTGTTCGTTCTCGGCCTGGTGATGCTCGTCGTGGGCATCGCCGTCCAGTGGACCTGGCTCGGGGGTATCCCCGTAGTCAGTGTCGTCGGATTCCTGGCGATGCTGGGCGGCGCGGTGTTGGCTGTCACGTCGGTCGGCGCAGGCAGCACCACCACCGCCGCGAAGACCGAACCCGACAAGAACGGCTTCACCGGCCGGATGGAGGAGCGCTTCCGCCGCCGGTTCGAGCAGGAATAGCGCCTATACGTCTGCTGCGCCGCCGCCCCGTTTATTCGGGGCGGCGGCGTCGTCGTACGCCGAGGAGCGGGGCGACGCGGGACGCGAGAGGACCGAGCGGGGGAGCAGGCGACCGTGCCACGACAGCGGGCTGCCCTCCGCGACGGCGGCCAGCATGGTGGTGAGCGGTCCTTCGAGGTCGCGGGGCCCGGGATGGATGTCGCCGTACCAGCTGGCCTCGACGCCACCCACCAGCGTCCGTAGATCCTGTTGCGCGAGGCTGTCGAGGTCGTGCGCGCGCACCAGGCGGCGGGCCGTCAGGCGCACCGTGTCGCTTTCCTGCGGCGGCACCCCGCGGTCGATCGACTCCGCGAGCAACTCTGCCCACGCCGCGGCCGCGGCGTCAGGTCCCCCCGCGGCCGCGGCCGCGAGCCTGCGCCGTCGGCTCCGCTCGCGCAGCGCTGCGGGCACCAGCGCGGCGCCGACGACGAGCAGCACGCCAACCCCGAGACCCAGCAGCCATGGCGGCAGCTCGGCGCCTCCTGCCGCGGCCGGTGCAGGCTCGTCCTGCGCGACGGGCTCGGGCGTCGGCAGGTCCTGCGGGGCGGGCGCCTGCTGCGCGTCGTTGCCTGCCGGGGCGGTGGGCGGCGCCGCCGCAGCCTTCTCCGCCTCGGCCTGCGCGACGTAAGGCGGCACGATTGTGCGACCGTCCGTGAGCGGCGTCGGGTCGAAGATCATCCAGCCGTACCCAGGGAACCACGCCTCCACCCACGCGTGCGCGTCGGAGGTGCTGACCGTGTGGTGGTCGCCGTCCGCGATTCCCCCGGTGAACCCGACCGCCACCCGCGCGGGCACCCCGACCGAGCGCAGCATCACCGCCATCGCGGCGGAGAACTGCTCGCAGTAGCCGGTCTTGCCGACCGTCAGGAAGTCGACGAGCGCGTCGTCGCCGTTGCCCGGTGCGGTACGGAGGCTGTAGTGGAACGCGGACGTGGGGCCGGTGAAGTAGTCCTGCAGCGCGATGGCCTTGTCGAACGCCGTGTCCTCGCCCGCCGTCAGCTGCCGCGCGAGGTCGGCCACCCGCTTGTCGACCCCGGTCAGGTCCAGATAGCTCCCGACCGCCGCCGTGCTCCCGGTGGCCTTGCGGAGCTGGTCGGCGCTCGGCACCGCGAGCTCGGCGGTCTCCTGCCACCCTGCTTCCGCGAGCGGCTTGCTGGTGTAGACCGTTCCGCTGCGTGAGTCGTAGACCCACCGGCCGTCCATGCCGTTGACCGCGATCGGCTCCCCGTACAACGGCAGCCAGTAGTCCTTGAACCCGACGTTCTCGACGTCGACCGTGGCGATCCGCGCCGTCGGGCCGCCGACCACGGCGAGCGTGCCGGGAAGGGTGGGGCCCGACCCCGGCCGCGTCGCCTGCCAGCCCACGTCGGGCACGTAGGTGCTCAGCGTCAGCGCCCGCAGGTAGGCCGCCTGGGGCAGCCCCCGGACGCGGAACAGCTCCGCGGGGTTGTTCTGGGTGAGCTGGCCGCGAAGTGAGGTGAACGGGGTCAACCCGATCGCGCCGCCCCCGCCTGCCGGTCCTCCTGTCGCGAAGCGGCCTGTCGTGCCGATGAACCCGCTGACCGCCCCGATTCCGAGCGCGACCGCGACCGCGACCGCGATCAGCGCGATCCCGCCTACCCGCTGCCTGCGGGCGCCCGAGCGCGTGATCAACAGGACGCCGAAGCCCGCCGCCGAGCAGACCACGGTCGGCCACGGAAGCAGGGCGTCGTCCAAGGCGGCGGGTACCGCGAACACGGCCAGCAGCGGCACCCCGGCGGCGGCGGGGGCGTGCGCGATGACGGCGGCGAGGTAGACCGCCACTGCGAGCATCCCGAAGGCCGCGGTGACCAGGAACAGGATCTCCGGCGTCGCGGCCACCGGCGCGGTGCCGACCGCGATCTGCGCGCCCGCCCCGGTGACCAGCGCCCCGAACGAGCGGAGCGCGGTCGGGCCGGGCAGCACGCCGAGCACGGCGCCGTCACCGAACTCGGCGGTGACGAGCAGGAGCACGCCCATGCACTGGCCCGCGACCACGGCGAACTGGCCCGCGCGGTGCAGCGCCAGCCCGAGGGCGACGACGAGGAACACCGCGGTGACGGCGTGGCCGAGCCAGGTGTAGCCCTGGATGGTCGCGCTGACCGGCGCGCTGGCGAGCAACACGGCGAGCCCCGAGCACAGCGCGGCGCCCCACGGCAGTCCGCGGACGACGCCGTTCGACGACGTGGCCGGTGACGCCTCCTGGCGCCGCGGCGCCAGGATGGGGCTCACAGCGCCTCCCACACCCGGTCGGGCGAGCTGCCCGCGACCGCGACGGCCGCTGTCCAACCCGCGACGCGCAGCGCGTGCGCCGAAGCGTCGGCGCTGCCGGGCCGCCCGTCAGCGGGGTCCCACGTTGCGGTGTCGAGCAGCACGGCGTACCCGCCCGTCGGACGCCGCGCGGCGAGGCTCTCGTGATGGCCGGGCGACAGCGCGCCGAGCACCGCGATGAGGTCGGTGCCGGAGGGCAGGTCGGGCCCCGTGAGGTCGGCGCGGGCCGAGGGGCGCAGCGCGGCGAGGGCGTCGAGCACCGGGTCGATCCCGGAGGCGCCCGGCTCCGGCAGGGGAGTGCCGTCCTCGGTCACGAGTCGGACGGGCTCGCCGCGCCCGATCAGGTGCGCGCAGATGCTCGCCGCCATGCTGACCGCGAACTCGAGGCTGGAGTCGGCGCCGCGCCCGCGGTGGGCAGCGTCGCGGCGGTCGAGCAGTACCGTCGTGCCTGCGCGCCACGGCCGTTCCTCCAGCCGCACCATCAGCTCGTCGTGCCGAGCGGTGCTGCGCCAGTGCACGCGGCGCATCTCGTCGCCGTGCCGGTAGGGCCGCACCAGCACGTCCGAGCTGCCCTGGCCCTGGTGGGCGAGCGCGGCGCCCGAGGTGCCCTCCCCGGCCCCGACCGCGGCGGGCAGCCCGTGCAGCGCGAAGACCCGGGGCAGCACCGTCAGCCGGTCCGGCCCCGCGATCGTGCGCTCGAACTCGGCAAGCGCGAGCGGGTCGGTCATAGCCGCGTGGAGCGGGCCGATGGCGTGGACGCCGCGCACGAGCGGCCGGAGCGGATAGCTCAGGTGTGCCCCGTCGCGGCCCGACAGCCGGTGGACGGTGAACCGGGGCCACGCGCCCGCCATGGGGCCTGCGGCATCGGGGACGGTGTCGGCCAGCCGCAACGCCCCGACCAGCGCAGAGCCGCGGATATGGAGGTCCACCTCGACCGGTCCCCCGACCGAGAGCCGCGCGGGCGAAAGCTCCCGCGTCACCCGCACCATGCGCCGGGTGCGTGCGGCCAGCAGCGCGGCGAGCAGGGGCAGCAGCATGACGAAGGCGCCGATGCGCAGCAGGTCCCGCTCATCGAGTACGACCGAGCACGCCGCCGTCGCTGCTCCACCCGCCAGGAGACATCGGCCGCGGGTGGTGAGGCCGGAGAAGCGGGCCACGGCCGTCAGCCGCCGGGACGGGCCGGGCTGGGCACCGGCATCCGCGCGATGAGCCCTCGGACGATGTCGACGGGGGAGCGGCGGCTCGCCTGCGCGTCCGGGGTGAGCAGCAGGCGGTGGGCGAGCACGGGCACGGCGACGGCGTGCACGTCGTCGGGCACCACGAAGCCGCGCCCGGACAGCGCGGCCTGCGCCCGCGCCGAGCGGACCAGCTGCAGCGTGGCGCGGGGCGAGGCGCCGAGGCGCAGCTCCGGCAGCCGCCGGGTGGCCGACACGACGTCGACGCAGTACTGCCGCACCTCCAGACCCATGTGCACGTGCCGCACGGCGTCGATCGTGGCCTGCACGTGGGAGGCGTCGGTCACGGGGCGCAGGACGTCGAGCGGGTCCGTCGCCGCATGCTCGTCGATCATGGCGAGCTCGGCCGCCACGTCGGGATAGCCGATGGAGACCCGCGCCGTGAAGCGGTCACGCTGAGCTTCCGGCAGCGGGTAGGTGCCGTCCATCTCGATCGGGTTCTGCGTGGCCAGCACCATGAACGGGCTCGCAAGCGGGTAGGTGGCGCCGTCGACGGTCACCTGGTGCTCGGCCATGCACTCCAACAGGGCCGACTGCGTCTTCGGCGAGGCCCGGTTGATCTCGTCGGCGATCACGATGTTGGCGAAGACGGGGCCGGGGCGGAACTCGAACTCGGTGCTCTGCCGGTTGAAGATCGACACGCCGGTGATGTCGACGGGCATCAGGTCGGGGGTGAACTGCACGCGGCTCACCGAGCCGTCGATGGAGCGGGCCAGCGCCTTCGCCAGTGACGTCTTGCCCACCCCCGGCACGTCCTCGACGAGCAAGTGGCCCTCGGCAAACAGCGTGACGAGGGCGATGCGGACCACCTCGGGCTTGCCGACGATCACGCGCTGGATGTTGCTCGCGATCCGTGCGGCGAGATCTGCGACGTCGGAAAGGCCCAGCGGCGCGCCCGTCGGACCGCCGTCTACCCGCCCGCTCGTCGTCGTCACCCGGACACCTCCCTGTGCGCGGGTGTCGGCGCACCCGTCCGGCACAGTCTGTCAAACGGTGAGGCGAGCGTCGTCCGGTCGGTCCCCCCGGCGCCGCCGAGTTCCCCACCGCGTCCCCCGCCGCTTCCCCACCTTGCCCCACCACACCGTCGAAAGCAGTGCTGCGAGGGCTCCGGGACTGCTCGCCGTCATCAGTCCGGGGGTACTGCGGCCGAGTGGAGCCGGTTGCCTCCCCACTTCACCCCACGGCCGGTGAGCTGCGAATTCGTTCGTAAACACGCCCGAGCCAGGGGCAGCTCTGTGTTGACGGTGGAGGGAAGTGGGGTAATGTGGTGATCGCTGGGGCGCTGAGGGGCGCCACACCGGCACGTGGAGGTGGGGGCCGGTGTTCCTCGGCACCTACACCCCCAAATTGGACGACAAAGGGCGGTTGACGCTGCCCGCGAAGTTCCGCGACGAGCTGCGAGGCGGTCTGATGATCACGAAGGGGCAGGATCACTGCTTGTACGTGTTCACCAGGGAAGCCTTTGCGGAGCTGGCCACCAAGGTGGCGTCGGCCCCGTTGACGAGCGAGTCGGCGCGGGTCTTCCAACGCAACCTGTTCTCGGGAACCGACGAACAGAACCCCGACGGGCAGGGCCGCATCGCGATCACCCCCGAGCTGCGGCGCTACGCGGGACTCACCAAGGACTGTGTGGTCATCGGGGCCTTCTCGCGGGCCGAGATCTGGGACGCCCAGGCGTGGCAGCGCTACCAGGACGATCACGAGGACACCTACGCGAAGGCGCAGGAGGAGGTGCTCGACGGGCTGATGTAGCCCGATGTGACCCGGCCGGTGTTCCCTCCCGGCAGCCCTGGCGCACCTTCCCCGGTGCCAGGTCTGCCGGGAGGGGACATCGGTGCAAGCCCGGTGGAGCGGTCGGGCGCGGATGGCTCGGCGACTCGGGGCAGGGAGGTGGGTAGCTGTGGGGCAGCACTCACACGGTGATGGGCCTGCTGGGGCTAGGCACGTTCCCGTAGCCCTGCCCCGGGTTGTCGAGTTGCTGCGGCCCGCGCTGGCCGGTCGACCTGCCGTCATGGTCGACGCGACGCTCGGGCTCGGTGGCCACGCGGCCGCCCTGCTCGCCGAGCACCCGCAGCTCACGCTCGTCGGGCTCGACCGGGATCCCGAGGCGCTCGCGCTCGCCGGACGGCGGCTCGCCGCGTACGGCGACCGGACGCACCTCGTGCACACCGTCTACGACCGCATCGCCGACGTACTCGCGGAGCTGGGGCTTCCGCGGGTCGACGGGGTGCTGTTCGACCTCGGTGTGTCCTCGCTGCAGCTCGACGCCGACGAGCGGGGCTTCTCCTACTCCCGCGACGCCGACCTGGACATGCGCATGGATCCGGGCCGCGGTTCGACCGCGGCCGATGTGCTCAACACCTACTCGGTGCCCGCGCTCGCGCGGGTGCTGCGGGAGTACGGGGAGGAGCGGTTCGCGACGCGGATCGCGTCGGCCGTGGCGCGGCGCCGCGAGCAGCAGCCGTTCCAGCGCAGCGGTGAGCTGGTCGAGCTGCTGTACGAGGCGGTGCCCGCGGCGTCGCGACGCACCGGAGGGCACCCGGCCAAGCGCACGTTCCAGGCGCTGCGGATCGAGGTCAACGGCGAGCTCGCGGCGTGGGAGGCCGCGCTGCCCGCCGCGCTCGACGCGTTGGCGGTCGGCGGTCGGATCGTCGTGCTGGCCTACCACTCGCTGGAGGACCGCATCGCCAAGCGCGAGATCGCCGCGCGCGCGGCGTCGACGACGCCCGTCGAGCTGCCGGTGGAGCTGCCTGGGCACGGGCCGTCCTTCCGGCTGCTCGTGCGCGGCGCCGAGCAGGCAGGCGACGACGAGGTCGCCGACAACCCGCGGGCTGCGTCGCTGCGCCTTCGCGCGGCCGAACGGATCGGGGAAGAGGGGGAGTCGACCATGGTGGGGACTGCATGAGTGCGACCGTGACGGAACGAGCGCGTACGGCGACTCGGACAGCGACAACCCGGACAGCGACAGCCCGGACGGCGACAACCCGGACCGCGACGCGGACAGCGACAGCCCGGACAGCGACAGCCCGGACTGCGACGCGGACAGCGGCGACCCGGACCGCGGCGACCGGAACGGCGGGGGCCGTGCGTGCGGGGTCCCGTGCGCGCACCGCGGCGATCCCCGCCCAACGGAGCATGCCGCCTGCCGTCATCGAGCGGGGGAATGCCGCAGGCCGCGCGTACGCCAAGCGCGAGGACCGGCTGCGGCGGTTGGTCGGCGGCCGCACCCAGCGCGCCGCCGCACCTGCGGGACGGGCCCAGTTCGTACTCATGGTGATGGCGCTGCTGGCCGCGGGACTGATCGTGACGCTGTGGCTGTCGACGGCCGCGGCCGCTGACTCGTACCGCCTGCAGGACGCCCGGGACGCCGCCCGCGCGCTGAGCGAGCAGAGCGAGCAGCTGCGCAGGGAGGTCACGGCGATGGACGCCGCTCCTGCGCTGGCCCAGCGGGCCGGGCAGCTCGGCATGGCACCGGTGCAGGACTCGGCGCGGTTGGTCGTCGCCGCGGACGGCACCGTCACGCTCGTCGGGGTGCCGAAGGCGGCTGCGGGGGCCGTGGTTGCCGCACCGCCCGCCCCGGCTCCTGCGGGGACGGCAGCCCCCGGCGCATCGACGGCAGACGCCGCAGTGGAGTCCCAACCCGACGCCACGCCCGGTGCGGGAGCGGTCGCGACAGCCAGCCCCGGCGCCCCGGCGGGCACCGGGCCTGCCGCGACCGGCGCGACGGCTCCGGCCGCGACCGGCGCGACCGGCGCACTGG
>DASWUV010000337.1:0-7002 GCA_036401495.1 Pseudonocardia sp.
CACACCGCCCCATGGCACGTGGCCGCCGGTCGCCTCGATGGCCGCGACCAGGCACAGCGCGTCCGCCGACCAGCGGCCGCCCGCGCACAGCGCGGCGTAACCGACAGCGCCGCGGCGCAGCCGGAGGCGGGCACACCGGTCGAGGAAACCGACCAGCCGATCGGCCCGATCGGTGCCCGTCCGGTCGAGGGCCGCGGCGAGACCGGCGGGCAGACGGCCGCGCGTCGCCACGGACCGAAGCGCCGCCAGCAGGGTTGCGGCCAGTGCGATCGAGACGACGACGGCGATCGCGCCGAGTACGGCGACGCCGGTGCTCCCCGAGACGGCGGCGCCCACCGCGACCAGCAGGACGAACGCCGCCGCCGACATCGCCGACGACACCAACGGGGTCGTCGCCGCGGTCGGAGCATCCGCGCCCATGCGGCGGAAGTCGCGGTAGGCGAACGCCATGGCGAGACCCGAGCCCGCCACCGGGACCGACGTGGCGATCGCGTCCGCGTTGACGGTGGTGCACATGACCGCCCGCAGCCGGACGGCGGCGCCGCCTGCCCTCAGCAGACGGCGCTGCAGCAACGCGAACGCCAGCAGCGAAGCGCATTCGAGCGCGACCCCGGCCACCACCCACCCCGGACAGGAGCGGACGAGCGTGGCCAGTCCGGCGCGCAGCAGATCCTGATGGCTGCCGAGCACAGCGGCCACCCCCGCCGTGACCACGATGCCGCCGCCGATGCGGCGGGTCAGGGCCCACGGGGACAGGCCGGTGCGCAGCGCCGCGCTCGCCACCTCCGCGACCGGCGCACGGCCGACGGCGTGCGTGCTCATCGCGCGGTCTGCAGGTCGGCGCGTTCGGTGAGCAGCCGCCGGAGCGCGCGCAGCGCATAGTGCAGCCTGGACCGGACGGTCGCGGGCGGGATGCCCAGTGTCGCCGCGACCCGCTGCGCGGGCGCGTCGTCGAAGTAGATCGCCACGAGCACCTGGCGGTGGGCCGGGGAGAGCTGGTCGAGGGCCCGGTCGAGCAGGCGCCGGTCGAGCAGGTCCTCGTAGCCGCCGTCGACCTGGCGGTCGATCAGCACGTCGTCGAGCAGGCTGACGGGACGGGCGTGCGCAACCCGGGCGGCGTCGATCAGGACGCGCCGCAGCACCTGGCGCAGCCACGGCCGCGGCGGACGCCCGTCGGCGCGCAGTTGCGGCAGGTGGCGCCACGCACGCAGGAACGTCTCCTGCACGGCGTCCTCGGCGGCCGACCGGTCGGCGGTGAACCACTCGGCGAAGGCGAGCAACGCCGCGGCGTGGTCGCGGTAGAGGGCCCGCAGCGCGTCCTCGGAGTCGAGCGGCGGCTCGGTCTCCTCGGACCGGTCGGGCGGGAGGCAAGCGTGGACGGTGGCCGCTGCACCGCGCAGCGGCTGGGTACGAGCCGAGGTCATATCTACTAATACGAGTAGTAGTTACACGGACGTTCACGGCGGCCACGATGAACATCCCGCGCACTACTAATCGTATTAGTAGACGCTGGGCGGTGGCCACCGGGCCGGGGGGCCGCCCAGCCCTCACCTGCGGCCCGGCGAAGACGGAGACACACCCATGAAGCGCACGTATGTCCTCGGCGGCGTCCTGGCTGCCGCGGTTCTGGCCGCGGGCGGCCTCGGGATCGGCGCCGCCCTGTCGAGCCCCGCGGGGGCGGCCACCGGGGCGTCCGCCCCGTCCGCGGGCGCGACCACCTCGGGTGCCGCCGTGTCGGGCGCCCATGTCGGCGTCGCCGGGCTGGCTCCGGGGACCGCGCTGGTCGACGGCAGCGGCCGGGCGCTCTACCTGTTCGAGGCCGACCAGGGCAGCACGTCCACCTGTACGGGGTCGTGCGCGCAGATCTGGCCTCCGGTGCTGACCAGCGGGCAGGCGTCCGTCGTGTCCAGTGCGGTCCAGGCGCCGCTCCTCGGGAGCACGGCGCGGGCCGACGGCGCGCAGCAGGTGACCTACGACGGCCACCCGCTCTACTACTTCACGGGTGACAAGAAGTCGGGCGACGCCCGCGGCCAGGGCATCAACCGGTTCGGCGGCCTCTGGTACGTCGTCGCGCCCGACGGGGCCGCGGTCACCGCAGCCGCCGCCCCCGCCCCGGCGGCCCGGGCGTCCGGATCCACCGGCGCGTACGGCTACTGACGGCCCGCGGACGCCGTGACCCCAGGCGTGGGTGGCCGATCCCCGATCGCGGCGAGTCGGCCGCGGTGGTGGTGTCCGCCGCCCCACCGTGGGGTTCGCGGGCTGGGGCCCGCAGCGAGCCGCACTGGCGTCGGGGTGTCCGCACCCGTGCCCCGACGCCGGTGCGGCCGCGACGACGCCGGTGTCGGGCCTTCGCGCGGCGCGGCACGTCGCCTGGCCGCCCACTACAGGGCGAACAGGGCGGGAGCGACGGCGAGCATCAGCGGCGCCACCGTCATCGCCAGCACCGCGAACCTGGTCAGGGTGGCGTGGCGGGGTGGCAGCCCCACGGGCGGGCTGGTGAGGCGGCGGACCCTGGCCACGGCGTCAGAGCCCGCGAAGCCACTTGCCGTGGCGGCCCTGGTGCGGACGCCCGGCACCGCCGCGCCCGCCGCGGTGACCGCGACCAGCGCGCTGACCAGCACCCGCGGCTCGTGGTGGCCTGCGGCGCGCTCGTCGGCGTCCATCTCCAGGAGCCTGCCCACCAGCGCGGGCGCGTCCCTGGCCAGCGGCACGATCGGCAGCGCCGCCGCGATCAGCGCGGCCGCGACCTGAATGCGGTGGTGGCGTGCGCTCAGGTGAGCGTTCTCGTGGGCGAGCACGGCGTCCAGCTCGGGGCCGGTGAGGAGATCGATCGCCCCGCTCGACACCACGACCGCGGGCCGTCGACCGGCCACGCTGTAGGCGACAGCGCCCGGGTGGTCGAGCACGACGGCCTCCACGCCGGGCCTGCGCTGCCCGGACAGCCGCACCAGCAGACGGTGGTGGCGCCACGCGAGGCGCCGACGGAGCGCGACCCGGCCGAACGCCCAAGCGATGCGGCCCACCATGGCGGCCGACAACAGCTGGCCCGCGGTCATGATCCCTACTCCGGCCGGGGTGCCGTAGGCCGCACGCAGCCGCATCAGGCAGGCGCCGATCAGGTGCCCGAGGTCGACGGTCAGGGCGCCCGTGGGCAGCGCGAGCGTCAGACCCGCCAACGCGAGTGCGAGCGGCACCGACCACGCGGCGGCGAGGACCGCCACGGCGCCCAGGCGCGGCGCCCGAAACGGCCACGTCGTGCGACGTACCCCCGCGGCCCCGAAGATGCCGACCACCATCGCGTACCCGATCAGCACAGCCCCGACGGTCACAGCGCCGCCTCCGCGGGAACAAGTGCGTCGGCGGTCATGACTGCGCCTCCGCGGGAACAAGTGCGTCGGCGGTCATAGCTGCGTCGGCGGTCATCCCGCCTCCGGCCGGTTCCGCTCCGGCGCCTCCTGCAACGCGGCGGCGAGTGCGGCGGCGTCGTCGGGATCGATTTCCTCGACGAAGCGCGCCAGCACCCCGGCCCGGTCGTCGCTGACCGCCAGCGCCTCGTGCATGAGCTGCGCGGTGTACGCCTGCCTGCTCAGCGCGGGCTCGTAGCGCCAGGCCCGGCCGTCGCGGTCACGGTGCAGCCAGCCCTTCCGGTGCAGGTTGTCCATGACCGTCATCACGGTGGTGTAGGCCGGGGAGCGGTCGGGCTGCATCAGCTCGACCACCTCCCGCACCACCAACGGACGCCCCACGCTCCACAGCAGGTCCATCACGGTCGCCTCCAGCTCACCGAACGGGCGTGATCGGCGCGGGAACGGCATCGGAACCTCCAGTACGCGGGCAGGCGAGCGACGCGCTGCCTACCCCTTATACCGACCGGGACCCCCGAAACGTTCACGAGCCTGCGCGCACGCAACACGTCTACTGATAGTGCGGGGGGTTACAGACCCGGTGCGAACCGGTAGTCCTGGAAGGGGACGACGGCGCCGACGTCGAGCTGGATGACGTCGTGTGCGTTCAAGATCAGCCCGCGGGGATCCCCGCCGACCACCGCGCCGTCGACGAGGACGGTCACCGGCCCCTGCGCGGGGCCGACCTGCTGGGGACCGAGCGGCTGCCCCCAGATGTCGAAGAGCTCGCCGAGGGTGAAGCGACGGTGCACCGGTGACTCGATGTGGATGACGCCGCTCGCGTCGTGAGTGTGCAGCCAGTAGATCCCGGCCCCGCCCTCGACGAACGGCCCTTCGGCGGTCGTCCGCACCTGCAGCGGCGCCACGATGCCCACTCCGGCCGGCAGGGCGCGCTGCTGCCCGTCGACGTAGACCTGCAGGTGGGCGTGGATGTGGAAGGCGACCTGCTCTTCCGCGGAGCTGCTGATCCCGTCCACCGGCCTGCCGTCGACGGCGGCAACCGGCGCGAGCAGCGGAATCGGCGCGGCGACGGCGGGCTTTCCGGTGGCGACGATGATGCCGATCAGCAGCGCGACGAGCGCGACCGCGGCGCAGGCCACACGGTGACGCCCGCGGAGGCGGTCACGCTCGTCCATCATCGCTCAGCCCTCGTTCGGGCGGGGCATCGGAAGGTCGTGCAGCACGGTCAGCGCGACCTGGTTGCCGAGCTGCTGCCCGGCGCTGTGATCGATGCGCGTGTGCTGACCGGCCCAGATGCGGCTCAACCCGGCCTCGTCCGCGGCGGCGGCGAGCGTGGTGAAACTGCGGGTCACGCCCGGATCGGCCTTCGCCGTGACGTGCACGGGCTGGTTCTGCCCGTAGAAGGCTGCCAGCACGGTCGCGGCCGCCTCGCTCAACGCGCTGTGCGCGCCGGGGTAGGACGGGTCGCCCGCCGTCGGCGTCAACGGGTTCCACGTCGGGTCGGCGACGACCGTCGGTATCGCCGTTCCGCCGCCGAGCTGGATCGCGGTGACCGGGCGCCACACGGGGTCGTGGTACTTCCCGTCGTACAGGGCGATGGTCGTGTCGGCCAGCGTGAGGTCGAGCGACGAGAAGACGGCGGTCGCGTCCGAAAGGCTCGCGTGCCGGTCGAGCGTCAGCTGCTGGGTCACCTCGTTCCAGGTGACCCAGATCGGGGTGCTGCTCCAGAACTTGCCCGCCACCGTCTCGTCCGGTGTGCGGGTGGTGCTGGTGTCGCGTCCGAGGCTGCGCACCTCGGCGAGCGCCGTCGCGTACGCGGGGCTCGTCACCGCAGGCGGTGCGGCCGGGCGGAACTGCGACGCACTCGGCAGCACGAACGGCGTGACCGCTCCCCATGCCTGGTACATCGGGGCGGCGAACTTGGGCGGGGTCGGCCGGTAGTCGCCGGGCGCGCCGCCCGGCGTGAAGGAGGCCGCGGTTGCCGTCGACCCATCTGTCGCGCGCAGGTCGATGATCTGCTTCGCGGCAGCGGCCCCGACCCGGACGCCGTCCTGGGTGGGGCCGCCCTTGGGCAGGGTGGCGAGCTCGTTGGTCAGTTGGGCGTCCAGGTCGGCACGCTGGGCGGGGTAGAGGGCGGCGAGGATGTCGTGCGCGGCCTGGTCGGCCGCGGCGTCCGGCCGGGCGTCGGCGGGCGCGGCCACCGTGGAGTGGTACGGCGGCGCCGCGCGGGTGATCGACACGACGGCGTCGTACTCGGCCGCCTGGAGCATGGCGAGGCTGCGCGTCGGGTGGACGGTCGCCTTCTGGGCGCCTGGTGTGCCGAGGATCGTCACCAACCGTCGGTTCCAGTCGACCACCGACTGGCCCGAGCCGGCGGCGTCGGCGATGGGTGACCCGGGTGGCGTGGCGTGGCCGGACGTGGCCACGAGCGGTATCGCGATGCCCGCCGCCACCACGGCGACGGCGAGCGTGATCAGTGCTGGGGTTCTCCTGCGCATGGCTGCGGTCCCTGCCGATGGTGGGGGTCGGCGCGGGTCGACCGCGCCGGGCGCCGGATCGGCGCACGACACAAGTACGGGTGGGCCGCCCGGCTTTGTTCATGAACGTCCAGCCATCTACTACCCGTACTAGTAGACATGACGACAGCAACGTCCCGTTCGATGAAACTGCTCGCGTTGCCCGTGACCTTCACCGGTCGGGCCGCCGTGGCGTGGGGCAGGCGCCTCGTGGGCGCGGACGGGGATCGCGCCGCGGCAACGGCCGTGCAGCGCAACGCCGACCAGCTCTTCCGGGTGCTCGGGCAGCTCAGAGGGGGTGCGATGAAGGTCGGGCAGGCACTGAGCGTCTACGACGCGATGATCCCGGCCGAGATCGAGGAGCCCTACCGGGCCGCGCTGCGCAGGCTGCAGACGGCAGGCGCGCCCATGCCGATCCGGGACGTGCGACGCGTGCTGGACGAGCAGCTCGGCCGCGGGTGGCGTCGCCGGTTCCGCGACTTCGACGACACGCCTGCTGCGTCGGCGAGCATCGGCCAGGTGCACCGGGCGGTGTGGGCCGACGGCCGTCCGGTCGCGGTCAAGGTCCAGTACCCGGGCGCCGACCTCGCGCTCGACGCCGACCTGCGGACGTTGCAGCGCTTCTCCCGGTTGCTCGCGCTGGTCGTGCCCGGGATGGACGGGCGCGCGCTGATGGGGGAGCTGCGGGCGCGGCTGCTCGAGGAGCTCGACTACCGGGCCGAGGCCGACCGGCAGCGCGCGTTCGCCGCCGCGTTCGCCGGCCATGAGGCGCTCGTGGTGCCCGAGGTCGTCGCCTCGGCGCCGAAGGTGATCGTCTCGCAGTGGCTGGAGGGCGTCACGCTCGGCGCGCTCACCGAGGAGCCCGCCGCCGACGCCGTCGAACAGGACCGCCGCGACCGGCACGCGCACACCGTCATCGAGACGATGCTGTCCTCGCCGACCCGCCTCGGGCTGCTGCACGCCGACCCGCATCCCGGCAACTTCATGGCGCTCCACGACGGCAGGCTCGGGATGATCGACTACGGGGCGGTCGCCGCCCTGCCCGGCGGGATCCCGCCCGTGCTCGTGCGGATCCTGCGGCACATCGCCGACTCCGACACGGCGTCGATGATGGCGCTGCT
>DASWUV010000338.1:0-12974 GCA_036401495.1 Pseudonocardia sp.
CGTGGCCCGGGTGCTGCGGATCACCGGCGTCGACGACCAGCTGGCGGTCCACCTGTCGACGTGACTGGCGCGTGGCGCGCGGGTGCGTCGGGTGATCGCCGCGAGATGAACACCAGCAGGTTCGGCATCCCCGCCAGGTGCGGCTCGACGCGATCATGACGGCGGCAGGCCGCCGAGTGCGGCGGCGAGCATCGTCTCGATCAGCGCGTCGGGTTTCGCGGTCGAGCGCCAGCCGCCGACCGTGAGCTGACGCAGGCCGACGGCGCCCGCCAGCGCGACGGTGGCGCGCAGCTCGGCCTCCTCGGCTTCGACGCCCAGCTCGGCGAGGATCCCGGCGATGTACGCGATGCGCCGCTGGGACACGCGCTCGACGACCGCGTCCACGCCTTCGTCCGCGGCCTCGGTGTACAGGGTGCTCTCGCCGCCTGCCGTGTGGGCCCGGCTGCCGACGACCCGGTAGAGGGTCTCAAGGCGCTTCCGGGGAGAGCCCGCGACGTCCGCGAGCTCGATGATCCGGTCGGTTTCCTCCCTCTCCCAGCGGGCCATCACGGCGCTGACCAGCTCCCCGCGGTTGCCGAAGTGCCAGTAGAACGAACCCTTCGTCGCGCCGAGGTCACGGGCGAGCGCCTCGATCCGGATCGCGCGCAGGCCCCGGTCGACGAATGTGGCGTAGGCGGCGTCCCGCCACGACTGCGCCGACTCCCTGGCCATCTCCATACGGTACCGTACTGAAACGTACGCCAGCGTATGGAGGAACATGATGGCTCAGCCCGCGTTCTGGTCGCTCGCCCTTGTCGACATTCCCGAGCCCGACTACGCCGACATGCAGATCGCGGTGCTGCCGCCACACGCGCCCGTCGACCCGGCGGCATGGGCGCGGAGCCTGTTCTCGCTGCGCACGATGCCGCGGTGGATCTCCGCCGCGCTCGCGCTGCGCGAACTGCTCGCCCCGCTCATGGGCGTGCCCCGTGCGGGCAAAGACGCCTTCCGGGTGGACCGGGTCGAGGGCGAGGAGGCGCTGATCAGCGCCGACGATGCGCACCTCGACTTCCGGGTCGGCGTCGGCGTCGACCCGGCTGCCGGGCTCCTGCGGGTGGTCACGACGGTGCGGCTGAAGGGCCTGCGCGGCAGGCTGTACTTCCTGCCCGTGCGCGTCGTGCACCCGCTGGTCGTCCGCGCGATGATCCGTAGGAGTCAGCGGCTGCTCGCGGGCGTGACCACGGGCTAGCCGCGCCGACGCCCCCGGCGTGGCACAGCGGGACCGTTGGAGGGCTCTCCTACGGTGACCACGTGGCGCCGACCCTGATCGACCTCTTCGCGGGCTGCGGGGGGATGACCGCGGGGTTCGTCCGCCACGGCTACACCCCGATCCTCGCCGTCGAGCACAACCTCGCGGCCGCCGCGACCTACGCGGTGAACTTCGGCGAGGACCACACCCGCTACGGCGACGTCGGCGACCTCGACGACGTCCCGCCCGCCGACGTGGTCATCGGCGGCCCCCCGTGCCAGGGGTTCTCCAACCTGGGCAGCCGCAACGTCGATGACCCCCGCAACCAGCTGTGGAAGCAGTTCCTGCGCGTTGTCGCGGCCGCCCGCCCGCAGGTGTTCGTGATCGAGAACGTGGACCGGTTCCGCTCCAGCGCCGAGTTCGCCCTGCTGCTGGAGCAGGCGACCGACGGCCTGATCGCCGGGTACGAGCTGGCCCACGGCCTGCTGCTGGCCGCCGACTACGGGGTGCCCCAGCGCCGCGCGCGCACGATCGTCATCGGCTCGCGGGTCGGCCCGATCGCCCTTCCCCCGCCCACGCACGGCAAGGGGAGCTGGCGCACCGTTCGCGACGCCATCGCCGACCTCCCCGAGCGGCTGGACACCACCGAGCTCCCCACGACCTCCGTCGAGCTGTTCGGCCGGGCCGTCCCCGGCGCGTTCAAGGGCCTGGACCTGCACTTCGGCCGTCGCCCGCGGGAGCTGTCGCTGCGCCGCTACGACTGCGTCCCGCCCGGCGGCGGCCGGTTCGACCTGCCCGACGAGCTCCTCCCCCGCTGTTGGCGGGAGAAGCCGACCGGCACCACCGACGTCATGGGCCGGATGCGTTGGGACCAACCGTCGCTGACCATCCGCACGGAGTTCTTCAAGCCGGAGAAGGGCCAGTACCTGCACCCCCAGTGGGAGCGCGACCGCCCCGAGCGCCGGGTGAACCGGGTGATCACCCACCTGGAAGCGGCGCTGCTGCAGCAGTTCCCGGACACGTTCCTCTGGTGCGGCTCGAAGATGGAGATCGCCAAGCAGATCGGGAACGCGGTGCCGATCGGCCTGGCCTCGGCGATCGCCGCGCACGTGCTGCCACGCTTGCGCTGACAGGATGCGCGCGTGAACCGAGATCTCGCGGACGTGGTGGACCGGGTCGTCGACATCGCCGAACGCACCGGGCGCCTGCAGCTGGAACGGCGCGGATCGCTCGTCGTCCACGGCACGAAGGCGCATCTCAACGACATCGTGTCGGACGTCGACCTGGCCAGCGAAAAGCTGATCACCGACGCGATCACCGCGCAGTGGCCCGACGACGGGATCCTCGGCGAGGAGGGCCACGACACCGCGGGGACGAGCGGCCTGCGCTGGATCGTCGACCCGCTCGACGGCACCCGCAACTACGTCACCGCGACCGGTCCGTGGTCGGTCTCGATCGCCCTGTACGAGGGCGACCGGCCCGTTGTCGGCGTGGTGCACGATCCGGTGCTGGGCGAGACCTACACCGCCATCGCAGGCGCCGGGGCGCGCCTCGGCGGCAAACCGATCACGGTCGCAGGCCCGGACGGGCTCGACGAGGCCATCCTCGGCCTGAGCTTCAACCCGTCCCCGGCGATCAAGCGGCAGGTCGCGGGCATGCTCACGCGGGTGCTCCCGGTGATCGGGGATGTGCGGCGCCTGCCCGCCGCCCTCAACCTCACCTACCTGGCCGCCGGGCGGACCGACGCCGCCGTGCTCCTGGACGCCAAGGTGTGGGACGTCGCCGCCGGAGTGCTCATCGCAACCGAGGCAGGCGCCCACGATGCCGGCCTCGCCGACGCTCTGCTCTGCCTCGCCGCGACCCCCTCCCTGGCGGCCGAGCTGACGACGCTGATCACACCCCCCTGAAGGATCAGCGCAGGGGGATCTGCGCCACAGCCCGACCGCCGCACCCTCCGCGCGGGGCCAGGATCGACCCATGGCGCGCGACGACGGGTACCTGCTCGACAACCAGCAGACCGAGGCGGGACAGCGGTTCGACGCGCTGTCGACGCTGTTCGACCCTTCGACGTTCCGGCACCTCGCCGCCGTCGGGCTCGCGTCGGGGTGGCGGGTGTGGGAGGTCGGTGCGGGCGGCCCCACCGTCGCGTCATGGCTGGTCGGGCGCGTCGGCCCACAGGGCAGGGTGCTGGCCACCGATATCGACACCGGCCGGCTCGACGGCGAGCAGGCCCACGAGCCGACCTACGCGGTGCGCCGCCACGACGTCGGACGCGACGCACCCCCCGCGGGTCCGTTCGACCTCGTGCACGCCCGTCTCGTGCTGGTGCACGTTCCGCAACGGGAGGCGGCGCTGGCCGCGATGGCCTCGGTGCTGCGGCCCGGCGGCTGGCTGGTGCTGGAAGAGGCCGACCCCGCCCTGCAGCCGCTGGTCTGCCTCGACGAGACCGGCCCGGACGAGGCGTTGGCCAACCGGCTCAAGACCGGCTTCCGCCACCTGATGACCGAGCGCGGCGTCGACCTCGCCTACGGGCGGACCCTGCCACGGCATCTGCGCGCTGCCGGGCTCGTCGACGTCGGCGCCGACGCCTACTTCCCCCTCACCGGACCGGCCTGCCACGAGCTGGAGCGCGCCACCGTCGAGCAGATCCGCGGCCTGCTCGTCGACGGCGGCATCGCCACTGCCGAGGAGATCGACCGCCACCTCGCCAACGTGGCGACGGGCGAGCTCGACCTCGCCACCTCGCCGATGGTCAGCGCATGGGGACGCAGGCCGTTCTGACCCCGCTGCCGTTCTAACCCCGCCGCCGTTCTAGCCCCATTGCGTCGGCACGCCCGCGGGCTCCCTGACCGTCACGTTGATGCGGTTGTAGAAGTTGGTCAAGGCGATCATGAGGATGATCGCGGCGAGACCCTTCTCATCGTAGTGGTCCGCGGCCTCGTCCCACACCGCGTCCGGGACGGCGTCGGAGCGGTCGGCGAGCCGGGTCGCCGCCTCGGTGAGCGCCAGCGCCGCCCGCTCGGCGTCCGTGAAGTACGGCGCTTCACGCCAGGCGACGACGCTCCACAGCCGCTCAGGAGTCTCCCCCGCCTTCGTCGCCGCGCGGCCGCCCAGGTCCACGCAGAAGCCGCAGCCGTTGATCTGGCTGGCCCGCAGGTGCACCAGCTCGAGCGTCTCGCGCGGCACGCCGCCGCTGTGGATGGCCTTGTTGAGCTGGCCGACCGCGGGCACCACGTCGGCCAGGACCATCGCGGGGTTCTTCATCCGTGCTGACATCGTCGACTCCCGTCGTTACCTCGGCCCCGTGTGGGCCGTCATCGGTATGACGGATGGCGAGGAGAGAAGGTAACCGTGACCGATCCGCTGCAGCGCTTCGAGGCCGACCGCCCCCACCTGCGGGCGGTCGCCTACCGGATGCTCGGCTCCCTCAGCGACGCCGACGACGCCGTGCAGGAGGCGTGGCTGCGGTTGCAGCGCTCCGATGTGGACGGCGTGGCCAACCTGACCGGCTGGCTCACGACGGTGGTCGGCCGCGTCTGCCTGGACATCTTGCGCAGCCGCGCGGCGCGGCGCGAGGAGCCGCTGGAGCTGCACCTGCCCGATCCCGTCATCGTCGCGGACAACGGTGTGGAGCCCGAGCACGCGGCGGTGCTGGCTGACTCGGTCGGGCTCGCGCTGCTGGTGGTGTTGGAGACGCTCGCGCCAGCCGAGCGGTTGGCGTTCGTGCTGCACGACCTGTTCGGCGTGCCGTTCGACGAGGTCGGACGGCTCGTGGGTCGCTCGAGCGACGCGGCCAAGATGATGGCGAGCCGGGCCCGCCACCGGGTGCGCGGCGAGGCGCCGAAGCCCGACGCCGACCCGGGCAGGCACCGCGCGGTCGTGGACGCGTTCCTCGCCGCCTCGCGCGGGGGCGACTTCGACGCGCTCGTCGCGTTGCTCGACCCGGACGTCGTGCTGCGTGCGGAATCGGCAGGCCGCGGTGTCGAGACGGTTCGCGGGGGCGCCGAGGTGGCCGGGCGGGCGCTGCTCTACTCCCGGTTCAGCACGGCAAGCGTCGAACGGGTCCTGGTCAACGGCACCGCGGGCCTGCTCAGCGTGCAGGACGGGCGTCCGGCAGGCTTGCTCGCGGTGACCGTCGTCAACGGCCTGATCGTCGAGATCGACGTCATCGCCGACCCGGAGCGGCTCGCCCGGCTCCTGTAGCGCTCAGTTCCGGCCGCCGCCCCGGTCCACTCCTGCAACGACTCTTGGGAGGACCAGTGCGTGAGCTGCTCGAAACGTACGTCGAGGACGGGACGGTGCCAGGGGCGGTGGCCCTGCTCGCCCGCGGCGACGACGTCGACGTGGTGGCGGTGGGCTCCCTCGACGTCGAAGGCACCGCCCCGATGGCCCGCGACTCCATCTTCCGGATCGCGTCGCTCACCAAGCCCATCACGGCGGCCGCCCTCCTGATGCTGGTCGAGGACGGCCGGATCGCGGTGGACGACCCGATCGGCACGTGGCTGCCCGAGCTGGCCGCGCCGATGGTGGTGCGGACGCCGCAGAGCCCGGTGGACGACGTGGTCCCCGCCCGACGGCCGATCACCGTGCTCGACCTGCTCACCGGATGCGCCGGGTACGGCTGGCCCTCAGACTTCGCACTGCCCGCGGTGCACGCGCTGCGCACCGTGCAGACCGACGGCCGCGAGGTCGCGCTGCGACCCGAGCCCGACGAGTGGCTGGCCCGGCTCGCCCGCATCCCGATGCTCTACCAGCCCGGCGAGGCGTTCTTGTACGACACCTGCTCCGACCTGCAGGGAATCCTCATCGCGAGGGCGAGTGGGCTGCCGCTGCCGCAGTTCCTGGCCGAGCGCATGTTCACGCCGCTGGGCATGCGCGACACCGGCTTCATGGTGCCCGCGGCCCAGCGCCACCGGTTCACCAGCTACTACCGGCGCTCCGCGGACGGCCTCGTCCTCGGCGATGGGCCCGACGGCCAGTTCAGTCGCCTGCCCGCGTTCCCCGAAGGGTCCGGCGGCCTGGTGAGCACCGTCGACGACTGGTTCCGGTTCGCCAGGATGCTGCTCGACGGCGGCGGCGGGCTGCTGTCGCCGGAGTCGGTGCGGCAGATGACGACCGACCACCTGACCGACGCCCAGCGCGCGGTCGGCACACTCTTCCTCAACGGCCAGGGCTGGGGCTACGGCGGCTCGGTCGACCTCGTCGCCGCCGACCCCTGGAACGTGCCGGGCCGCTACGGCTGGGTGGGCGGCAGCGGCACGTCGGGGTACATCGTCCCGGATCGCGGCACGGTCTCGATCCTGTTCACGCAGGTCGGCGTGGACAGCCCCGTGCCGATCACGCTGTTGGAGGAGTTCTGGCTGCTCTCCGCCGACCTCTGAGGAGCTGGGGCGGGTTGGGGAAGGATGTTCGCATGGCGGCCTCGCGCTACGCAGAAGTCCTCGGGTTGCGGATGGCCTTCCGCGAGGCGGGTGACGGCGATCCGATCGTGTTCCTGCACGGCAACCCCACGTACTCCTACCTGTGGCGGCACATCCTCGACCGCATCGCCCCGCGCGGCCGCTGTCTGGCCCCCGACCTCATCGGCATGGGCGACTCGGACAAGCTTCCCGACCCGGGGCCGACCGCCTACCGGTTCGTCGAGCACCGCAGGTACCTCGATGCGCTGTTCGACGAGCTGGCCGTGCGCGAGCGGGTGGTGCTCGTCGGCCACGACTGGGGCGGCGTGCTGGCCATGGACTGGGCCCGGCGCCATCCCGACGCCGTCCGCGGCCTCGCCTACCTGGAGACCCACGTCGCCCCGACGTCGTGGGCCAGCCCCGACGCACCCGATCCCGGCCTCTTCGGGCCGCTGCGCGGCGCGGAGGGAGAGCAGCTCGTGCTCGTCGAGAACGTCTTCATCGAGAAGGTCCTGCAGGCGGGGACCCAGCGCGTGCTCACCGAAGCCGAGCGGGACGCGTACCGGGCGCCCTACCTGCGGCCCGGCGCGGACCGTATGGCGATGCTCGCCTGGCCCCGCGAGATTCCGATCGATGGCGACCCCCCGGACGTCACCGACATCGTCACCCGCAACGCCGAATGGATGGCGAGCTCACCGGTACCCAAGCTGTTCATCAACGGCGCTCCGGGCGCCCTGCTGACCGGCGCCGCGCGCGAGGCGTGCCGACGCTGGCCAGCCCAACACGAGGTGACGGTGCCCGGGCTGCATTTCCTGCCCGAGGACTCGGCACCCGCCATCGCCGACGCCCTGGGAAGGTGGTTGGCGACCCTGCGCGCCTGAGCCGCTCACGCCGCCGCCGCCGCGGCCAACGCCCTGGCCACGTAGCGGGCGTTCCACGTCAGCAGGCAGGCGAGGGCCACCACGATGAGCGCACTGGACACGCCGACGGCCACGTCGAGCGGCAGCAGGTACACGATCGGCACCCGCAGCAGCGCCTCGGTCAGCAGGCCCAGCCCCCACACCGTCGACGAGATCCGGTGCACGCGCCGGACCGCGGGGTTCGCGGCGTACTCCGCGGCCAGGTCGCCTGCGGTGCCGGGCGACCAGCTCTGCTGCGCCGCCAGGGTGAGCGGGCGGCCGCTCCGCGCCGTGGCGAGGAACACGAGCCCGATCGCGCCCGTCACCAGTGACTTGACGACCAGGAGCAGCCGAGGGTCGCCGGTGACGAACGTCAGCGCGAGGCCGACGCCGAACACGATGAGCATCACGGTCGCGAACGGGTTCAGCGCGCGTTTCGCCACGATGCCCCAGAGCAGCCGCAGCCCGGCCAGGCAGGTCGCCGTGAGCAGGGCCGACCAGTCCGACCACCCCAGCCACGAGAGGACGTAGAACGCCGCCACGGGCAGCCCGACGTCCCACGCGAGGCCGCCGAGCACGGCCTTGACGTTCACCGCTGCCCAGCTTCGTCGTCGGCGATCCACGAGCCGTGGAAGCCTGCCGGGACGCCGCGGGGCAGGTTCACCGCGGCGACCGGCGGGCCTGCCACGTCGGTGGCGTCGAGCACGAGCAGCTGAGACGCGGAGCGGTCGCGCCGCGTGGTGATCGTGAGGAGCCAGCCGTCGTCCTCGTTCTTGCCGTGCTGCGCAGGCACGAACACCGCCTCGCCCGCCACGGTGTCGGGACCGAGGTCGTACGCGGTCGCACTGCCTGCGGTCTCGTCGTACTTGACGATCGCGGCGGTGCCCCCGCCGCCCGACACGGTGTAGAGGTAGCGCGAGGAGCGCCCGATCAGGCGGTCGTCGAGCGTGGGGAACTCGGCGGCGCGGTCGCCGCGCACGGTCTCCGTGATCTCGCCGGTGGCCGGGTCCAGCACCCAGCGGTGCAGCCGGGCATCGCCCAACACGTCCGCGTCGGCGGCGGGCGGCGCGGTCCGGCCGCCGAGCCGGTCCCACATCACGACGGCGTCGCGCGCGCTGTAGCGGCACGCGTCGAGCACGATCCGGCCCGCCTCGTCGGTGCGGGCGCCGCCGACGTGGAAGACGTAGCAGGGGTCGATCGGGAACCACTGGACCTCGCCGGGACGGTCGAGCGGCATCACGCCGATCCGCGAGGGGTAGGCCTCGTCCCACCGGTAGGGCATGCCGCCGTCGAGGTTCTCCAGCCGGAAGACCATCGGCAGGTCGAGGAACAGCGCGTGCCGGTCGGTGATCGCGAAGTCGTGCATCATCGACGGGCCCGCGCCGGGGACCTCGGCGCTGGCCACGAGCTCACCCGCGGCCGAGAGCCGGTGGTAGGTCAGGTGCGGCGGCAGCGGGCTGTAGCCGAAGAAGTGCAGGTCGCCCGTCACCGGGTCGCACTTCGGGTGCGCGGTCATCGCGGTGGTGAGCCGCCCGTCGAAGTCGCAGGGCCCGACGGTGGAAAGCTCTGGGGTGATCTCGTACGGGAAGCCGTTCTCGACCAGTGCCAGCAGCCGCCCGCTGTGCTCCAGCACGTGGGTGTTGGCCGCGACGGCGGTGCGGTCGAAGGTGCCGTCGGACCGCATGAAGGGCCGTCCGGCCAGCTCGCCGGTGCGCACCCAGCGGTTGCGGTACCACTCTGCGCGCCCCTCGCGCAGGCGGACGCCGTGGATCATCCCGTGGCCCGTGAACCAGTGACCGGGGTCCTCGCCGGGCCGCGGGTTCGGCCCGTTGCGCAGGTACCGGCCGGTCAGCTCGGGCGGCAGCAGGCCGTCGACGGGCAGGTCGACAGCATCGATCTCGTCGGGAACCGGCGCCAGGTACCCGGTGAGGTGCAGCGGCATGGTGGACGTCATGGATCCGAGCGTGCACCCATGAGTTCGACATGTCAATAGTGACATGTCGACATCGGCAGGTAAAGTGTCGCCCATGTCGCTCTCCTACGCGCTGCTCGGCCTGCTCGCCGTCGCGCCCGCCAGCGGCTACGAGCTGACGAGGGAGTTCGAGGGCGACCTCGGCCGCTACGCCTGGCAGGCCGGGCACACCAGCATCTACCCCGAGCTGGCCAAGCTGGCCGGGCGCGACCTGGTCCACGTCACCCATGAGGGCGCGCGTGGCGCCAAGACCTACGACATCACCCCCGCAGGCCGCGAGGAGCTGCGCGCCTGGCTGCTACGGCCGCCGAGCGAGGGGGCGAGCGTGCGCAACGAGCAGGTGCTGCGGATGTTCCTGCTGTCCGCGCTCGAGCCCGCCGACCAACGGGTGCTGCTCACCCGCATCGCCGAGCGCACCGCCGCGGCGGCCGCCGAACTGCACGACGTCATGCACCGCGAACACGGCGACGGCCCGCGCGCGGGTTTCGGCCTCCTGGCTGCGGAGTACGGTCGTCGCCAGTACGAGGCCGTGCACGGTTGGGCCGTTTGGGCGCTGACGCAACTTCCCGCCCAGGAGTCGGCGCACACCTAGGGCGACCGGCGCTGGGACGATCGTGTGCAGCTGGTGGGGGACGCAGGCGCCGCCTTCAGCCGGTGCACCAGCCGCCACTCGGGTGACAATTCGCACCCGACATGGGGTGTTGGTCGCGAGTTGGGGGGCTTGTCGCCCGCCTGACCGGCGGCTGGGGGAAGTTGCGGCCGTGCGCCTCGCGATCGTCTCCGAGTGCTTCCTGCCCGTCGTCAACGGTGTCACCAACTCGGTGCTGCGGATCGTCGAACACCTCACAGCAGGCGGCCATGACGTCGTCGTGATCGCCCCCGGCGCGGAGGCGCCCGCCGAGTACGCGGGCGCCCGCGTCGTGCGGCTGCCCGCGGTGGACCTGCCGGTCGTGTCCTCGATGCCGGTCGGTGTGCCGAGCCCGCGGGTGCTGCGGACCCTGCGCGCCTTCCGACCCGATCTCGTGCACCTCGCCGCGCCGTTCATCGTCGGCTACCAGGGGCTCGTCGCCGCCCGCAGGATCGGGGCGCCGACGGTCGCGGTGTACCAGACCGACGTTGCCGGATTCGCCTCCTCCTACGGGCTGGGGCTGACCGCGCGGGCGGCCTGGCGCTGGACGTGCAGGCTGCACGGGCTCGCCGACCGCACGCTCGCCCCGTCGAGCTGGGCCGTCGCGGCGCTGCGCGAGCGTGGGGTGCCGAGGGTGCACCGGTGGGGCCGCGGGGTGGACACGAGCCGGTTCGCGCCCGCGCACCGCGATCCTGCGCTGCGGCGCTCGCTCGCGCCCGGCGGCGAGCTGCTCGTCGGCTACGTCGGGCGGCTGGCGCCGGAGAAGCAGGTGGAGCGGCTGGCGGTGCTGGCCGGGCTGCCGGGTGTGCGGCTCGTCGTCGTCGGGAGCGGGCCGAGCGAGCAGCGGCTGCGCGAGGCGCTACCCGGAGCGGCCTTCCTCGGCTTCCTCCATGGTGACGAACTGAGCCGCCTCTACGCCTCCCTCGACGTGTTCGTCCACACCGGACCGTCCGAGACGTTCTGCCAGGCCGTGCAAGAAGCGCTCGCCTCCGGGCTGCCTGCGATCGCCCCGGACGCGGGCGGCCCGCGCGACCTCGTGCTCCCGGGACGCACGGGCTACCTCGTGCCGCCCCGGCCCGACGACGCCTCCCCCGACGACCCACGCAGCATCGAGGCCGACCGCCAGCTGCGCGAGGCGGTGCTCGCCCTCACCGACCCGGAACGGCGCGCGCAGTTCGCCTCGGCCGCCCGCCGTTCCGTGCTGCGCAGGACCTGGTCCACCGTCGGCGACGAGCTGGTCGCGCACTACCACGAGGTGCTCGACACCGCCGCGGCCGCCGCTTGACCTACGCGTCCATGATCCGTTGCAGGGTGCGGCGGCCCAGTCGGCTCATGGCCGGGTTGCTGTCGACGTAGTACCAGACCAGCCCCATCGCCTGCTCGAACGCCCAGGCCCGGCCGCGCTGCCACTCGGCCTCGTCGCACCGGAGCGCGGCGCGCAGCGCCTGTCGCGGACCCGCTTCGAGCAGGTGCCACGCGGCGACGAGGTCCAGCGCCGGATCGGCGGGGCCGAGTCCGCCGACGTCGATCACCCCGGCCAGGCGGCCGCCGTCGACCAGAACGTTGGCCGGGATCAGGTCGGCGTGGTTCAGCACGTCCGGCGCCGGGCCGCGGGGAAGCTCGCGCAGGGCTGCCCACATCGCGCGCAGGCGGGCGACGTCCAGGAGCCCCTCGCTCCGGCCGAGGCAGGTCGCCATCCACGCATCGTGGGAGCGCAGCTCCCCGCCTCGACCGGGCCCGGCGAAGATCCGCCCGCGGGTGGCGATGGCCCGGATGCCGTGGATGAGCTCGGCCAGGTCCTCGGCGAAGGGCACCGACGCCCCGGGGTCCTCGTCGGTGGCGACCGTTCCGGGCACCCAGGTCTGCACCGACCACGGGAGCGGGTACTGGGAGGAGGGGTCGCCGAGGGCGATCGGCTCAGGGGTCGCGAAGCGGGTGCGTCCTAGCAGCTCCCGAGCCGCACGGGCCTCGGACTCGAGCCACTGCCGCGTCGCCACGGGGTCCCGGCGTTGCAGGGGGAAGCGGGCGGCCAGGTCGTCGCCGATCCGGAAGATGGCGTTGACCGTTCCCGGCGACGCGACCGGCCGCACGGGCAGCCCACGCCACTCGGGGAACTGCTCGCCGACCAGCGCGCTGACGACGTCGACCGACACGCTGAGCTGGTCGACGTGCATGTCCACACGTGGAGCATGCTCCCGCACCGGGCCGCGAGCGGAGCCATTTAAGACCGCAGCGCGCCTGCCACGGCGTTCGCGAGCAGTGTGCGGCCCGGGATGGTCGGGTGCACCTGGTCGGGCCCGAGGGCGCCGGGGTGCGCCGCGACGATCGCGGCCCAGTCGACGAAGACCACCTCGGGCGCGTGGGCCGCCGCCGCCGCGCTGAGCACCGCGTTGTTGCCGTCCCGCCAGCGGCGCGGGACCGACACCCCGACGAGGACGACCCTTCGGAGGCCTGCCGCGGCGACGACGGACTCGACGTCGCCGGGCTGCACAGTGCCGTTCGCGCCGAGGTCGACCACGACCGGCCCCGGGTGGGTGCCCGTCCAGGCTGCGACGATCGCGGCCGCCGTGGAGAACTGCCGCCCGACCTTGCCGTCGACGAGCGTGCCTGCGCCCAGCTCGGCGTGCAGGGCGTCGGCGCAGCCCAGCGTGATCGAGTCGCCGACGACCAACGCCGCGACTGCCGTCGGCGGTGGCGCCGGCGGGGCAGGCACCGGTCGCGTCGGCGGGACGGCAGACGGGGTGGGCGGGGCAGGCGCGGCGGGCGCGGGTGCCTGCGCTACCTCCGTGGGCTGCGGGCTCGCCTGCAGTGTGCCGGACAGCCGGGCGGGACTGGTCGCGGTGAGGAC
>DASWUV010000339.1:0-3560 GCA_036401495.1 Pseudonocardia sp.
CCGGTGGCCTGCTCGGCCACCCGGGTCGTCGGCATCGCGGCGGCCCTGTGTCTCCCGTGTGTGTTTCCGGTCATCTCGGGCCCTCTTTCCTGGCTTGCTGGCCAGCCGGCTAGTAACTTACTAGTCGACAGGCTAGCACTAACTAGCCGTACGGCAAGTAGGATCTGCACCACAGGGATCTCGACGAGGGGCAGGACACCGTGAGCAGGCCCGCGACAGGCGTCAACCGGAACGACGAACGTCGAACCGACACCCGCGAACAGATCCGCGACGTGGCGCTGGAGCTCTTCGCCGAGCGGGGCTACGAGAAGACCTCGCTGCGCGAGATCGCTGAGCGCCTCGGCGTGACCAAGGCGGCGGTGTACTACCACTACCGCACCAAGGAGGAGATCCTCGAAAGCCTCTTCTCCGACCTGCGCGACGGCATCGAGGAGATCGTGGCGTGGGGCGGGTCGCAGCCCGCGGGGCAGGAGACCCGTCGGGCCGTGCTGGCGCGCTACAGCCGCCTGATCGGGGACCGGTCGGAGCACTTCGGGCGCCTCGCGCGGTTCATGCAGCAGAGCCAGAGCTCGATCAGGGAGTTGGCGGTCGGGGTAGGCATGGAGGCGACCATGGAGACGTTGGTGGACCTGCTGGTCGGGGCGCAGCCGTCGGTGGAGCACCGCCTGCGCGGTCGGCTGGCGCTGATCGCCCTGCACCTGGGGGCGTTCAAGGAGGATCAGGCGCAGGACGACCCGGGGGAGCGGCAGGCGACGGCGCTCCGCATCGCCTCGGAGCTCGTCTGAGTCACCGGACCCCCAGATCGTCGGGAGACGCCGGACGGGCCTGCGGCTCACCGAGCGCCGCGTCGGCGGCGGCCGCCTCCTCCTGCTCCACGTAGCCCCACATCTCGGGGAGGATGAACTTCGCCGACAGGAAGCCGATCGCCGACAGCACGGACACCGCGAGCGTCGCCCCGAACTTGCCCCATGCCGCGTTCATCACCGGGAAGATGAACGCGCCGAAGAACGAGGCCGCCTTGACGAAGACGTAGGCGAAGCCGGACGCCGTGGCCTTGAAGCGCGGCGGCGCCACCATGCTGTTGATGGTCATGCCGTTGGCGGCGTCCCAGTAGTGGCCCCACATGAGCACGCAGGCCGCGATCACGATGACGATCTTCCAGTCGTACTTGAGGGCGAACGCGCCGACGACCAGGCCGATGAACGCGAGGCCGAAGCCCCACATGGCCAGCCCCCGGTGGCCGATCCGCGACAGCATCAGCGGCGCGACGAAGCCGGAGATCGTGGCGAGCACGTAGATGCCCGCGGTCACCAGGTTGGTGCCCGTGATGTTGCCGCTGCTGGACACGCCGACGCCCGCGACGACCAGGATCACCGGGAGGTAGAACGCGAAGGCGGTGAACTCGGCGCCCTGGCACGCGTTGGAGATCCAGCCGAAGATCGTCGCCCGCTTCTTCACCGGGTCGGCGAACATCACCTTGAGGAAGTCGCCGACCTTCGGCTTCTCCAGCTGCACGTCCTCGTCCGGCAGCATGTCGAGCGGATCGTCGAACAGCTCCTCGGAGACGTGCTTGGCCTTGCGGAACTGCCCCCGTTGCAGCAGCGACACCGGGGTCTCGGGCAGGTCGAGCCGGGCCACCAGCAGCACCAGTGCAGGCACCGCGCCCAGCGCCAGGCCGATGCGCCACAGGATCCCGTGGCCCAGGCCGGTGGCGTAGAGGACCGTGATGACCACGATCGCGAAGACCTCGCCGAGGCCGAACATGAACTGCCACCGCGAGCCCATCGTCTCGCGGGTGCCCTTGGACATCGACTCCATGATGTACGCGTAGCCGTTGGCGATGTCGCTGCCGAGCGGAATGCCGAGCAGGAACCGGATGACGATCAGATCCCAGATGTTCATCGAGAAGCCCTGCGCGACCGCGAGGACGATGAACAGGATCATCGTCAGGATGAACACGCGCTTGCGCCCGAGCCGGTCGGCGACGTAGCCGCCGAGCAGCGCACCGACCAGCGCACCGCCCTGCACCGCCGCGGTGGCCAGCCCGAGCTCCGCGGGGGACGGGTTGTACTCGTCCTTGATGAAGATCAGGAGGAAGGAGATCGCGTAGAGGTCCCACGCTTCGATGAGGATCGTCGAGATCATCATCCAGCCGCCGCGGTTGCTCGACACGGTGCCGGGCTTGTTGAGCAGGCGCATGGTGGCCTGGTCGGAGAGCTGCCGAAGTCGTTCCTGGTCCACGATGACCTCCACGAGGGCTTCGCACTGCCGCCGGTGCGCACCTGTTCCCCGGTCAAGCAGAAGTCAAACCCGCGCCAAGGCCCGATGTGCGCCGCGCAGGCTCAGCGCTGCACGTCCTCCGCCGCGGTGAGCAACGTCAGTTCGTGTGGCCGGGGGAGCGCCTCCCAGTCGCCGGGGACGGTCACCGCGAAGGCGCCGGTGACCGCGGCGGTGGACAGCCGCTCGCCGACGCCGCGGCCCAGGAGTCGGGACGCGAGGTAGCCCGCGACGAAGGCGTCGCCCGCTCCGACGGTGTCGACGGCCTGCACGGGCACCGCAGGCACCTCGATGCGCTCCCCGTCGATCCGGGCTGTCGCGCCCCGCCGTCCCAGCTTGACCACGACCTCCGACGGCCCGAGCGCGCACAGCGCGTCGACGAGCGCCGCAGGGTCGGCCTCGGCGTCGCTGTCGAGAGCGATGCGCGCCTCGTCGTCGCCCGCGAAGAGGATGTCCGCGCCCGCCGCGAGCTCGCGGAACACCGGCGCGGCTGTGTGCGCATCCCAGAGCCGGGAGCGGAAGTTCAGGTCGACCGAGACCGGCACCGCGGCGTGGCGAGCCCGACGCATCGCCTCCCGCACCGTTGCGGCAGGCTCCGGGCCCAGCGCCGGGGTGATACCCGACAGGTGCAGCACGCCCGCCTCCTCGATGACGCCGTCCGGCAGGTCCGCGGGACACAGGTGCGAGCCGGCGCTGCCGTGGCGGTAGTAGGAGACCCGGGCCGCGGCCGCCGTCCGGCGCTCGCGCAGCATCAGCGCGGTAGGGGCCGGGTCGCGCCGGACTATGCAGCGCACCCGCTCGGCCAGCAGTTGCCGCTCGATGAGGTCGCCGATCGCGTCGTCGCCGAGACGACCGATCCACGTGGCAGGCACACCGAGGCGAGCGACGCCGATCGCGACGTTCGACTCAGCGCCGCCCATGCCCAGCCGCATGCTCCGGGCCAGCGAGAGCGGGCCGATGTCCTCGGCGACGAGCAGGCCGAGGGTCTCGCCGAGGGTGACCAGCCCCGCGACGGCGTCCGTCACCGCACCCGCGCTTCCACCGCCGCGCACACCGCCCGCGCCCGCTCGGCCAGCGCGGCCAGGTCGCCGTCGGGGGTCAACGCGTTCCCGATCAGGGGGCTGCCCAGGCCCACCGCGACCGCTCCCGCATCCAGCCAGGCGCCGACCGCCTCGACGTCGACGCCGCCGGTCGGCACCAGCGGGATGTCCGGCAGGGGAGCGCGCACGGCTTTCAGGTACCCGGGGCCGAGCGCCCCGCCGGGGAACAGCTTGACCGCGCTC
>DASWUV010000340.1:0-1890 GCA_036401495.1 Pseudonocardia sp.
ACCCGCTGGCCCGTGCGGCCGACCGCTGGAAGACCCTGCGCAAGTTCGCGCCGGCGCTGATCGAGGCGCTCGAGTTCCGGGCCGCGCGCGTCAACGACCCCATGCTGGGGGCGCTCAAGCTGATGCGGGACCTGAACCACACCGGCAGGCGTGACATCCCGCCCGACGCGCCGATGCCGTTCCGCAAGGAGTGGCGGCGGCTGGTGCTGGACGGCGGACGGCCGAACCGTCGCCTTTACGAGACGGCGGTCCTGGCCACGTTGCGCGACAAGCTGCGCTCGGGCGATGTCTGGGTCGAGCGCTCGTCCAACCACCGACGGTTCGACAGCTACCTGTTGCCGCAGTCCGCCGTGCCGGCCATGGCGGCGGAGCTGGGCCTGCCGGCGACCGCCGACGAGTGGCTCGACCGTCGCGGGGCGGAGCTCGACCGCCGCATGAGGCGCTTCGCCCGTCGCCTGCGGGACGGCGATCTGGACGGCGTCGAGATGCGCGACGACCGCCTGCACGTGGCCCCGGTCCGGGCAGCGGCCCCGCCCGAGGCGCGCGCCTTCGCCGACAGCATCGAGGCGCTGATGCCGCCGGTCCGCATCACCGAGCTGCTGCACGAGGTGAGCCGGGTCACCGGGTTCGCGGCGGCGTTCACCAACCTGCGCACCGGCGAGCGGTGCGACGACGAGAACGCGCTGCTCGCCGCCGTGCTGGCCGACGCGACCAACCTCGGCCTCGGCCGCATGGCCGCCGCCAGCCACGGCGTCACCCGCGACAAGCTGGTCTGGACCGCCGACGCCCACATCCGGCCGGAGACCTACCAGGCGGCGCTGGCCCGCGTCATCGACGCCCACCGAGCGCTGTCGGTCGCCGCGATCTGGGGCGACGGCACCACCTCGTCGTCGGACCGGCAGTTCTTCCGCTCGGCCAAGCGCGGCGACGCCGCCGGCGAGGTCAACGCCCGCTACGGCCACGACCCGGGACTGGGCTTCTACACCCACGTCTCGGACCAGCACGGGCCGTACAGCGTGCGCGTCATGTCGGCCACCAGCCACGAGGCGCCGTATGTGCTCGACGGGCTGATGCGCCACGGCAGCGGGCTGCGGATCGCCACCCACTACACCGACACCGGCGGCGCGTCGGACCACGTGTTCGCCCTGTGCGCGATGCTGGGGTTCCGGTTCTGCCCGCGCCTGCGCGACTTCCCCGACCGCAAGATGGCCACCGTCAAGCCCGCGTCCGCCTACGGGGATCTCGCCCCGCTCGTCGGGCGCAGGGTCAAGGTCGACGTCGTTTGCGAGCACTGGGACGACATCCTGCGCCTGGTCGCCTCGCTGCGGGCCGGCACGGCGCTGCCGTCGGCGATGCTCAAGCGGCTCGCCGCGTTCCAACGCCAGAACCAGCTCGACTTGGCACTGCAGGAGCTGGGACGGATCGAGCGGACCCTGTTCATGCTGGACTGGCTGGAGTCACCGCAGCTGCGCCGGCGCTGCCAGGCCGGGCTGAACAAGAGCGAGCAGCGGCACGCGCTGGCCCAGGTGATCTGCACGTTCAAGCAGGGCCGCATCGCCGATCGCGGCCCGGAGGCGCAGCAGTTCCGCGCCTCCGGGCTGAACCTGGTGATCGCGGCGATCGCGTATTGGAACTCGACCTACGTCGCGGACGCGGTCGCCCACCTCCGCGACACAGGCGCGCCGGTGCCGGACGCGCTGCTGGCCCACACCTCGCCGCTCACCTGGGAGCACATCGGCTTCTCCGGCGACTTCCTCTGGGACCGCGCCGCCGCCACCGCCGATCGCCGCCGGTCGCTCAACCTCGGGCACCTCGGAGCCGCCGCCTGATCCGCGTTCCCGAACCGTTCACGTCTCGCGTTGTCTATCTGACAACCGACGCTCTGCCCTC
>DASWUV010000341.1:0-37057 GCA_036401495.1 Pseudonocardia sp.
CAGTGTCACCGCGGGGGCACCGCCCACATATAGGGCCAACCCCACACGGTCAGCTCGCCTCACGTCCCACAGGTATTTCGGCCCGCACCTTGGTGCCCTGCCCTGGAGGCGACTCGACGTCCATCCGACCGCCGAGCGCACCGACCCGGTCGGCGAGACCGGCGAGCCCGCTCCCGGAGCCGCTGACGCCTGCGCCTCCGACGCCGTCGTCGCGCACCTCGACCGACAGGACGGCGCCGTCGACCCAGATCGTCACCGCCGCACGAGTGGCCCGGGCGTGCTTGACCGTGTTCGTCAGTGCCTCGGCGACGAAGAAGTAGGCGTTGGTTTCGACCGTCTCGGGCAGGCGGCCCGGAAGTGATCCCGTGACGGTGACCGGTAGCAAGGCGCGGGCCGCGAGCTCCTCGACCGCCACAACCAGGCCGCGGTAGGTGAGGACCGGAGGGTGGAGACCGGCGGCGAGCTCGCGCAGCTCGTCGATCGCCCACCGGGCCTGCCCGACGGCGTCGTCGAGCAGCTGGCGCGACCGCACGGCGTCGACCTCGATCTCTTCGCGCGCGAGCTGCAAGGAAATGAGCAAGGTGACCAGCCGCTGCTGGGCGCCGTCGTGCAGGTCACGCACCACCTGCTGGCGCACGGCCCCCGATGTCTCGACGATGCGTCGCTGCGCGGCCAACGACTCGGCAGCACGGATCTCGGCGGCGTCTCGCTCGCGCACCGCCTGCTCGGCCGCGCGGCGCTCGGAGATGTCGCTGAACGCCAGCACCGCTCCATTGCCGTTCGCCATCGCGATGGGCGCGGACCACCAGGCGATCGGGAACATCGAGCCGTCAGCGCGGACGAACCACTCGTCCTCGCCGTGGACCGCCTCACCGGTCTGACGCGGCGTCAACATCGGGCAGTCGTCCGCCGGGTACGGTGAGCCGTCCGGGCGCTTGTAGTGCACGGTGGCGTGGCTGGGCTGGCGGTGGAGCTGGGCCGGATGATCGTAGCCGAGCGTCGCGACCGCGGCGGGGTTGGCGAAGACGATCAGGCCCTCCTCGTCGACGACCCAAACAGGCTGCGGCGCTTCCTCGAGGATCTGGGCGAGGAACTTCGCTGCCGACGCCATGCCACCCCCCGACCGGTCCGCTCCCGGCAAAAATAACCGCTGACCGGCGGCCCGTCGAGGTTGTTGGCAGCGTGGGCAGACGAGCAGGCCACCGATCACATGGCAGCACCGGTGAGGGGGGGTTCCGCACGCCAGAGCAGACCCGGCACGCTGCGATTTCTCGCGACGGCGGCAGGGTCTGCGGGACCGCCGTCAGCTCGGCGCGCTCGCGCGTTCGGCCATCGCGTCGAGCACCAGGCCGGTGACCTCGCCGGGATGGGAGATCCCGACGACGTGCGAGGCGCCCGGGATTTCGATGGTGCGCCGGGCTCCAGCCCGCTCGGCCATGATCCGGTGCGCGCCGACGGGGATGTTGTGGTCGAGTTCGCCGAACACGAACCAGCTCGGCACGGAACGCCACAGCGTCCCCTCGCCCGATGGCTCGAACAACGCCGCCTCGGTGACCGGCCGCTGGCCGACCGCCATCAGTGCCGCCTGCTCGGCTGCCAGGTCGGCACAAAACTGCTGGTGGTACTTCTCCTGGGCGATGTAGGTATCGGTGCCACCGCCCGCCAGGGGGACGCTGACCAGGGTCTCCCCCAGGGTCGAGCCCGGGGTGAGGGCTGACGCGTCGCCTGCGCTCTCCCCTGGGATCAGCGCGAACCCCGCGACGTAGACGAGCGCGACGACGTCGCCCGCCTCCGCGGGGACGGCGGTCATGACGGCGCCGCCGTAGGAGTGGCCGACCAGCACCATCGGGCCGCTGATGCTGCGGACCAGGTCGGTCAACAGGGCCGCGTCGGAGGCCAGCCCGCGCAGCGGGTTGGCGAACGCGACCGTTCGGCGGCCGTCGGCGAGAAGCCTGCCGACCACACCGTCCCAGCTCGTCGAGTCGGCGTAGGCACCGTGCACGAGAACGATCGTGGGTGTCATTTCGAATATCCCCTTGGAAAAGTCGTGGTGTGGGCCGGCAGCGCTGCCGGTCAGGTACCGAGCGCTTCACGCAGGAACGCGGTCGCCTGCCCTATTGCGGCGCGGGTGCCGTAGGTGTCGCGCAGCGAGTTGAGCAGCATGAAGTCGTGCACCACGCCGTCGTAGCGCACGGTCGTGATCGGCACGCCCGCTTGGCGGAGCTTCGCGGCGTAGGCCTCTCCCTCGTCGCGCAGGACGTCGGCCTCGTCGACGAACAGCAACGTCGGGGGAAGCCCGCGGACCTGCTCGACGGTCGCCTGGTTGGGCGACGCGGTGATCTCGGAGCGACGGGCCTGCTCGGGGACGTAGGCGTCCCAGAACCACTCCATCGATGCGCGGCTGAGGTAGTAGCCGGTGGCGAACTGGTCGTAGGACGCGGTGTTCATGGCCGCGTCGGTCACCGGGTAGTACATGGACACCAGAACGAAGGTCACGTCACCGCGCTCCTTGGCCATGAGCGCGAGCGCGGCGGTCATGTTGCCGCCCACCGACTCGCCTGCAACGGCCATCCGCGAGGCGTCCAACCCGTGGGCGGCACCTTCGCGGACGATCCACTGCGCGGTCGCGTAACCCTGCTCGATCGCGACCGGGTACCGGGCCTCGGGCGAGGGCGTGTACTCCACGAACGCGACCGCAGCCCGGGCTCCGACGGCGAGGTCGCGTACCAGCCGGTCGTGGGTTCCTGCGTTCCCGAGGATCCACCCGCCGCCGTGCATGTAGACGACCACGGGCAGCACCGGTGCCGCGCCTCGAGGCCGGACGATCCGCACGCGGACATCGCCCACCTCGGCCGGTACGGTAACCCACTCTTCGTCGACCTCCGGCTTCTCGATCGGCGCGGCCTGCAGGTCGTTGAGGAGCGCGCGGGCTCCTTCGGGTCCCAGGTCGTACAGGAACAGTGGCTTTGCGGTGGCCTCGACCAGGTCCTGCGCGGCGGGTTCGAGGACGATCTGCGGCTGAACGGTCATCGGGCTGCTCCATCGGAGGCTGCGGAGTGTGGGATCGGTGAGGAAGGCGAGCAGCTCTCGTCGGTGCCGGAGATCAGCGCGACGGGAGGGCCGCTCGCCTTAGTGTCGAGGCCGAGGGGGTTGGTGGACATCGGTCATCCGGCCATCGCCGATCGTCGCTGCGCGGCGCCATCGACCCGACGGCTTCCTGCTCGACGGTGATCTGCCCGACCAACCGAGGCACCTGCGCTTGTCCTGGACGACAACTCGCGGGTCGACGTGACCGCCTCTTCAGCGCCGCAGGTAGGTGAGCACAGCCAGGACGCGCCGGTGCTGGTGGGTGTCGGACTGGTGCAGGCCCAGCTTGGTGAAGATGCCGGTCACGTGCCGTTCCACGGCCGGGATGGTGACGACGAGCTGGGTGGCGATGGCGGCGTTGGAGCGGCCTTCGGCCATCAGCGCGAGGACGGTTCGCTCCCGTGGCGTGAGCTCGTCGAGCGGGCTGTCGACCCGCCTGCGCCCCACGAGCGCGGCGATGACGTCGTGGTCCAGCGCCGACCGTCCGGCGGCCACGCGGCGCACGGCGTCGACGAGGACCGCGGAGTCGGCGACCTTCTCTTTCAGCAGGTAACCCACACCCTCCGCGCGATCTCCGACGAGCTCGTGCACAAACCGGTCCTCGAGGAACTGCGAGAGCACCAGGACGCCGATCTCCGGCTCGGTCCGTCGGATCTCGATAGCCGCGCGCAACCCGTCGTCGGTACGGTCGGGTGGCATCCGAATGTCGGTGATCATGATGTCGGGATGATGGGTCCGGGTCTTCTGCACCAACTCGACGGCGTCACCAGCGGTGCCGACGACATCGAAACCCGCCCGCTCGAGCATGCGGACGACGCCCTCCCGGACCAGGGTCTGATCCTCGCCCACCACGATCCGCACGGCGTGGTCCACGACCACCACACTATCGGTCGTCGATGGGGTGTACCCCACATGACCACGTGGACAGCCCGTGTGGGAAAGGCGAGGGCGCACGACAGTCCGCCGGGCATCGACCGCCCATCCTCGAAGGATGTCGTCGAGCAACAGGGATGAGGCCACGATGGCTCACACCGGGTCGAGACCGGCTTTGCGGGTGGTGATCGGGGAGGACGACGTGCTGCTCCGCGAGGGCGTCGCCCGGATCCTCACCGGCGCAGGCCTCGACGTGGTCGGGCAGTCCGGCGACGCCGAGGACATGCTGCGCCGCTCACTGGCCCACCGCCCCGACGTGGTCATCGCCGACGTGCGCATGCCTCCCCGCCGCGAAGACGACGGCCTGCAAGCCGCGATGGAACTACGCCGCCGCGAACCGCGGATCGGCGTACTGATCCTCTCCCAGTTCTGCGAACCCGCCTACGTCATGGAACTGGTCGGCGACCGCCCCGAAGGAATCGGCTACCTGCTCAAGGAACGCGTCGGGGACGTCACGTCATTCGTCGACGCCATCACCCGCGTTGCCGCAGGCGGCAGCGCACTCGACCCCGAGGTCGTCGCCCGCATGCTCGGCCGCCACGCCCCCGGCGACCCGCTGCGGCGGCTGACCCCCGGCGAGCTGGCCGTGCTCGCCGCGATGGCCGAGGGCAAGTCGAACCTGGGCATCGCCCAGGCACTGTTCATCGGCCAGGCCTCGGTCGAAAAGCACGTGACGGCGATCTTCCGCAAACTGCGGATCGCCCCCGCCGACACCGGACACCGCCGCGTCCAGGCCGTACTGACCTACCTGCGATACCACCACCAACGCCGGTGAGCCGGAACGGCCGACCCGCCCACCGCGGGATCAGGGCGGGCGTGCCGGTACGGAGGCTCGGGCTACGTCCGGTCGCCGTGGACCGCCTTGAGGATGACGGCGGTGACCGCATCGGGCTGCGACACCATGATCAGGTGCGAGCCGTCGATCTCGGTGATCGCGGCGCCCGCCCGCTTGGCCATCGACAGCGTCACGTCGGTCCCGGCGGCCTTGTCGCCCGTGGCGACCACGGCCCACGACGGGAGGGACTTCCACGCAGGCGGGCCCGCAGGCTCGGAGAACGCCGACGCCGCGATCGGGCGCTGGGTGGCGGCCAGCAGCGCGGCCTGCTCGGGAGGGAGGTCGCCGCCGAAGACCGCCGGGAACTTCGCCGGATCGACGAGCAGCTCCGTCGCGGTCGTCCCGTTGCCGGTGGGGTAGGTGTACTGCTTGAGAGCCGGGTTGAGCGCGCTGTCGGTCGAGCCCTTCTCAACCGTCGACAACACCTCGCCGTTGTCGGTGGCGAAGGCGTTCACGTACACCAGTGCCTTGACGTTCCCGGCCCCGGTCGCCGCGTTGCTGATCACTGCGCCACCGTAGGAGTGGCCAACCAGGATGACGGGGCCCGGGATCTGGGCGAGGAGACTGTGGAGGTAGGCCGAGTCCGAGGCCAGGCCGCGCATCCCCAACGCAGGCGCGACGACCGCGTAGCCCTGCTTCTGCAGTCGCGTCACGACTCCGTTCCAACTCGACGCGTCCGCGAAGGCGCCGTGAACCAGTACGACGGTCGGCTTGGGTCCTTCCGTGGCCGAGGCCGACGGGACGCCTGCGCCGCATCCGGTCAGGCCGATCAGGCCGAGCAGGGCGGTGACGATCACGGTGTGGCGAATCCGGCGGTATCTGCCCGGGTGAATAGCCATAACGGCTCCCTCGTGGTTATGACGCGACCACCGCACCGTGCTCGTCGACGACGGCGACGGCATCGGTCACCTGACTAGCCCGACGTCGGGCAGTCGGATGACGGATCCATTCAGCGCCCCGGACGGGCGGTTCGTCCGGTATCGGCGTCGAGACCGCGCGCGCCCTGGCCTCGGCGGGAGCGGAAGTGACCCTCGCCGTCCGCCGAATGGCGGCGGGGGACCAGATTGCCGCCGATCTGGCCCGGAGCACGGGCAACGAGGCGATCTCCGTGCGTCCTTTGGAGCTGTCCGACCAGGGGTCGGTCGCCCGGTTCGTCGACGGGTGGACCGGGCCGCTGCACATTCTGGTGAACAACGCCGGTGTGATGGCCAACCCGCAATTGGAGCGCACCGCCGAGGGTTGGGAGATGCAGTTCGCGACCAACTTCATGGGTCACTTCGCCCTGGCCCTCGGCCTGCACGGCGCCCTGGCCGCAGCGCAGGGGGCCCGGATCGTCTCGGTGAGCTCCAGCGGCAACCTGTTCTCCCCGGTCGTCTTCGACGACCTGCACTTCGACTTCCGGCCCTACGACCCGCTGGTGGCCTACGGGCAGTCAAAGACCGCCGACGCGCTGCTCGCCGTCGAAGCCACGCGGCGGTGGTCGAATGAGGGCATCTACGCCAACGCGTTGAATCCGGGCGCGATCGCCACCAACCTCCAGAGGCACACCGGCGGTCTGAAAACCCCACCGCGACCGACCTGCTCCCGCACACCGCGCACCGCCACTGACCGGGGCGGCAAATCAGGAAGGGGTGCCCGGCTCGTCCTTCGTCGCGGCGGACCCCGTGGACCGGGCGACACCGGTCATGGCGTCGCGCAGGCCTGCCCGGCTGGTGACACCCAGCTTCGGGAAGATCCGGTACAGGTGGGTGCTCACCGTGCGCGGCGACAGAGCCAGCCGGGCCGCGATCTGCTTGTTGGTCAGCCCCCGGGCGGCCAGGTCGGCGATCGTCAGCTCCTGCGCGGTCAGCGCCGAGGACTGCGCGCCGTTCCGGAGCACGCCCTGCCCGGTGGCCTTCAGCTCGACAGCCGCCTGCTCGGCCCACGGCGCCGCCCCCAGCCACTCGAAGGTCGCCGACGCCGCGGCGAGCGGCGCCCGCGCCGACCGGGGCGGGCACCGTCGTGCGGGCCGTGCTGCCGGTCGACGCGGTGTATCTGGTCCGGCCGGACCGTGACCGGCGCGGCAGCGCCCTCGTGACCGGGTGGCTCAGCCCGCGGGCAGGCGGGACAGGGGCAGCGTGACGCGGACCGTTGTGCCCGCTCCACCGGTACTCGCCAGGACCATGGTGCCGTCCAGGGCGTCGACCCGGTCGGAGAGGCCGGTCAGCCCGGAGCCTCCGCGCGGATCGGCACCGCCGACGCCGTCGTCGCGGACCTCGACGACGAGCACGTCCGCCGCATTGCGCGCGGTGACCCGCGCCCGGTTCGCCCGGGCGTGCTTGACGACGTTCGTCAACGCCTCGGCGACGACGAAGTAGGCGGTCACCTCGACCTCGCTCGCCAGCCGCACGTGCGAAAGGCCGGTCGTGTCGAGGTCCACGTGGATCGGGAGCACGGCCACCAGCGAGTCGATCCCGGCGTGCAGCCCCCCTCTGGTCAGCGCCGCAGGAAGGATTCCGTGGACGATGTCGCGCAGCTCGACCGTCGCGCGCTCCGCGTGCCGCAGCGCCTCCTTCATGAGCTCGGTCGTCTCCTCGCCCCGGTTCGCCGCATCGAGGCCGAGCTTGAGGGTCAGCACCGCCTGGACGAGCCGCTGCTGGGCGCCGTCGTGCACGTCACGCTGCAGTCGCTGCCGCGTCTCGTCGGCCGTCGCGACGACCCTCGCCCGGGAGGCCCGCAGCTTCGCCCTGTTCTCGGCGCTCGCGATCGCGGCCGCCGCGAGCTCGGCGAACTCGGTGAGCCGGTCCTCGGCGTCGACCGGCGGTGGATCTCCGGTCGTGGTGGTCGACAGCGCGCCCCACAACCGCCCCTCCACGGTGATGGGCACGGCCACCAGTGCGCTCGCCGTGCCTTCCTCGATCGGGACCCGCAGTCCGACGGGCACGCGGCTGCGGTGCACCGCGACGACCGTGGCGACGTCGTCGTCGTAGCGCACCAGATTCGTCGCCGCCTCTCCGAGAATGCGCGATGCCTCGGTCGCGACGGAGTCGAAGACCTCGCCGAGTGCCGCTCCGCGCGCGACCAGTTCGGCGACCCGGCGCAGCGCAGCTTGTTCCTGGACCAGGCGCCGCAGCGCGGTGCGTGACCGGTCACTCGTCACCGCGGTGGCGGCGATCTGGGCGAACTGCGTCAGCCGGTCCTCGGTTTCCGAGGAGAACTGCCGATATCGCCCGCTCATGACCAGGACCGCCCATGTCTGCCGCTCGACGCGGACGGGGACCCCGACGCACGACACGGACTCCCTGCGGACGGCACGGGAGGTGCCCGACAGCTCGGCGAGATGGTCGATCCGGGCCGGTCGCCCGGTGACCAGCACTCGCCGGGCCACCGTCTCCTCCACAGGACGCCGAACCTGCGCGGGCGCAGCGGCGGCCGACACGCCGTCGACCCCGAACAGCCGCGCGCGCTCCGCCTGCCCGGCCTGCACGACGCTCACCGCGACGTCGTCGAACAGGAGAGCAGCCTCGGCGACGACCGCGCGGAGAACGTCGGTGTGCGACGCCGCGCTCGCGACGAGCTCCGCGACTCGACGTAAGGCGGCCTGCTCGACGCCGAACCGTTCGAGCTCGGCGCGAGCCTGGACGTTGGCCAAGGCCGATCCGACGAGCTCGGCGAACTTGGCCAGGCGTCCCTCCGTCGCCGCAGGCAGCCGCCGCCCCTCGTTGAGGGTGCCCAGGCTGCCCCACAACCGACCGTTGACGATGATGGGTACCGACACGCTGGACCCGACGCCGAACTCCTGGTTGGAGTAGGAGTGCTCGGCAATATGGTCGTGGCGGTCCAGCCGCGCAGGCTTGAGCGTGCGAAGCATCTCGTCAAGGCTGCCTGCGTCATTGACGGGAACCGTGAACGTCATACCGATCGGGGCCGGGCCGTTGCGGTGGGCGAGCACTGTGAAGGTGCGGTCGCCCTCGTACCGGACGAGGGTGGTCGGCTCGTCGTGGATCAGACCGGCGGCCTCCACGGCGACGGCGTCGAAGATCTCCGACTCACGGGCGCCGCGAGCCACCAGCGCGGCGACCCGGAGCAGCGCGGCCTGCTCGTCGGCCAGGACGCGGAAGCTCTCCCGCGCCTGCGCGCTCGCCGCAGCCGCGGCGACGATCTCGGTGAACACGGCCAGACGGTGCTCGGTACCCACGGGCAGCGGGCCTGCGAGCGAGCTGACCCCCAGTGCCCCCCACAGCGCCCCGTCCACCGTCACCGGCACCGACACGCCTGCGCGCACCCCGATCTCCTCGATCTTCTCCGTTCCCGGGCCGCCGTTGTAGCCGTCCATGCGCTCGACCCGACCGGATCGACGCATGCGGGCGAGGGTGGTGTCGCCGATCACCGGCAATCGCGCGCCGACCTCGACGTGATCGCCGGTCTGGGCCAGCACGACGGCCTCGGCACCATCGGGCTCGAACCGTGTCAGCGCCACGAGCGCCCCACCTAGCAGCGCCGACGCCTCGGTGGTGACCGTCCCGAACACCGTCTCAGGCGGCTCCCCCGCGGCGGCGATCGCGGCGATCCGGCGCAGGGCGGACTGCACCTCGACGTCGCCTGCGGCGCGCTCCGCCTTACCTGACCCGATTGTGCGCCGTGACGCGGGCGGAGGACGACGTCCGGGAGCCATCGGACATCAGTACCCGTCGACGGCTCGGCGACGGGTTCCGCCTGCGGCCTCGACACGGTCTTGCAGGCCGGTCAGCCGGCGTCCTCGGGCCGGGTCGACGACGAAGAATTCGCCGTTGTACGCGTCAACGATCCTCATCGGTCGCGTCCCCGATCAGCCGTTGAAGGGCGAGACTCGCCAGTTCGTCCTTCGGGAGGAAGCCGATCGCCCCGGCCCGTTCGGCTGCCCGCACGTTGGCCCGGTCGGCGTCGGAGGAGAACAGCACGATGCGCATCGCCCACGGCTTGGCGCACAGCCTGCGCGTCAGTGAGAACCCGTCGCCGTCGGGCAGACCGATGTCGACCAGGGCGATGTCGGGCCGCATGGCGTCCGCGCACGCGAGAGCCTCGGTGACCGAGCCTGCCTCGCCGATCACCGCGTGGCCCCAGCTCCGCAGGATGCGCACGACGAGACCGCGGACAGCCGCGTCGTCGTCGACGACCAAGATCGAGCCACGCACTCGGCCATCGTTCCAGCGTGCCCCCGCTGTTGTGGTAGGGCTGGCCCGAAACGACCCCCGGCCGGGGCGCCGCGTCGCCGGACAGGCAGCCCTCTAGGCGATGCCGCCCAGAGTCACCTCGGAGCAGCCTGCCGTTCCGTGGTCGAAGGCCAGGATGGCGTTGCTCAACGCCGCGCGGGAGCCGACCCCCAGTTTCGGGAACGCCTGATAGAGGCGGGCGGCCACGGTGTGGTGCGACACCATCAGCCGCCGCGCGATCTGCTTGTTCGTCAGCCCGGCAGCGGCCAGGACGGCGGCGGCCCGCTCGTCGGGCGTGAGGTCCGCGACCGCGCCCGGCTCGACCGGGCACGCGACCGTCACGCCGGTGGCGCGCAGGCCGTGCCGCGCCCGAGCCGCCCATGGGTGCGCCGAGAGCCGCAGGAACGTGTCCAGCGCGGCACCGAGGAGCACCCGAGAGGTTCCCATGCGGCGTTGTCGGCGCAGGTACTCGCCGTAGGCCAGCTGGATGCGAGCCTGGTCGAACGGCCACCGTTGCGCGTCCGGAGCGCCGAGCGCCTCCTCGAACCACCTCGGCGCCGCGTCGGGCTCGGCGACGAGTGCGGCCGATGCGGCGGTGAGCATCGCGAAGCGCGTGGACACCGCGTGCAGGGGCGCGTCGCGCATGGCCTGCACGTGCAGGCGCGCCTCCTGCCGTCGGTCGAGCCGCACCGCGGCCTCGACGAGGTCCATCGACACCCGCAGCGCCGCGGTACCACCGTCGTCGAGCCGCCCGGGAGCGGTGACGGCGGTGGCGCAGCGATACGCGCCCTCGACGTCGCCGCGTCCCAGCGCAGCCAGAGCCAGTACCCGCTGTCCCTGCGCGACCACCGTCCGGAGGTCACGGGGGGCAGCCCAGCCGATGACCGGGTCGCACAGCGTGCGGGTTCGCACCTCGTCCCCGCGGGCCGCTGCCACCAGGGCCTGAGCCAGTCGCAGCGGCGCGGCCGCGAGCCGGTGGCCGTACTGCTCGCAGAGGTCGATCCCCTCCTCGGCGAGCTCGCAGGCCTCGTCCCAGCGTCCCGTCGCGACGTCACCAGCACAGAGCAGGGCCGACGCAGCCATCGCGGTGGTGACGGCCTGGCCGCAACGTGCTTTGTCGAGGACCCGCCGCAGGGGCTCGCGGCACTCCATAACCCGGTCGACGGCGAGGCCGAGTGCGGCGACACGCACGATACGCAGCGGGTCGGGCTCCCCGACCAGGCCACGGATCGCACAGTCGAGTGCTGCCGCCTCGCTCTGGGCCACGCGAGCAGGTTCGGCGAGCAGACGCACGCGCAGGTGCAGCGTCGCCGTCCGCTCTGTCACGTCGTGGCCGACCGACTCGCGCACGGACGCCCAGAGCTCCGGACTCCCGGCCCAGGCCGCCACGTCGACGAGCACGTGCAGTCCCTCCACCACCGCCGGGCGGGGACGGCCGAGGTCGCGACGGCCTGCCAGGCCCGCAAGGAGGAGGCGCTGGGCGTCCGCCGCCTCACCGTCGCCGTTGAGCAGGCAGTACGCCTGCGCAGTGGTGGCCGACAGCGAGTCGTGGCCAGGGTCCGCCCGGCGGGCGGCGGCCAGCAGGCGCGGCGCGGCCACCAGGTCGCCGGTGCCGTGCGCGGCGATGCAGGCGGCACCGGCCAGACGCCTGCCACGACGCTTGCCGTCGGGGCTGAGTTCCGACGCCTGCACCAGCATGGCGACGGCCCCTGGGGGGTCACCCCGGTGCAGGACACGCCACGCCGCGCGCTGCAACAGGTGAGCCAACCGCTCGTCGGGGGCCACCGTCGCGGCGGCGAGCTGCCGAAGTCGTCGTTCCGGCAGGTCGACGAGCAACTGCGCGATCGTGCGGTGGGCCACGCGGCGCTCGGCAGCGGTGGCGAGCTGCTGCACGGTCGAGCGCATCAGCGGGTGTCGGAAGCGGATGGTTCCCGAGCGCCGGTCGACGTCCAGCAGCCCGGAGCGCACCGCGGGCTCCAGAGCGTCGTGGACCGCTCGGGGCAGCAGCGTGGCGAGATCGTCGGCGAGGGCGGCGACCAGAAGCGCCCGCCGAGTCGCCGGGGGCAGCACCCGAACCCGTGGGGCGAACCGCTCCTGCAGGCGCGCGCTCAGCGCCGCGACGACGGGCCCGAGCGGGGTGCCGGACGGTTCGGCCCGGGCCGTCGTGGCGGCAAGCTCCCGCAGCGCGAGCGGGTTCCCCGCGGCCTCGGCCGACACCCGACGGACAAGATGGGCCGCTAGCTCGGGGACACGATCCCGGATCAGGCGCGCGGCGTCGGCGTCGGCCAGGGGCGGTATCGGCAGCTGCGCGAAACCGGCAGGTCCGGTTGCCCCACCCTCCTCGGTGCGCACGGCCGCGAGGAGCCCCACCCGGCTGCCTGCCAACCGGCGTGCAACGAAGCCCAGTGCCGTCGCACAGTCCTGGTCGAGATCCTGCAGGTCGTCGACCACGACCAGCAGTGCCTGCTCGCGCCCGGCAGCCCGCAGGGCGGCGACTGCCGCAGAGAGGGCGTTCGGCCGGCGGCGGTCGCGGCGCTGCGGCTCGTGCCGGATCGGCTGCAGGAGACAGGCGAGGGCGCCATCGGCCGGGACGTCGTCGGCCCAGGTTCCGTCACCTGCGCTGCGCAGCACCGCGATACCGCGGCGCCGCGCGCGATCCACCGTCGCGTCGAGCAACGCGGTCCTGCCCACACCGGCGTGGCCGGTGAGCACGAGAGCTCCACCGTGCGTGGCGGCGTCGTCGGTGAACGCGGCCAAGGCGTCCAGCTCGGTCGAGCGCCCGACGAGCTCGCTGTCCGCGACGGGTCGGGGAGGTGCAGAACTGAGGTGACCAGCGGTGCGGGGCTCGCCCATGAGTGCCATGTCCATCGGTGTGCGCCCTCGCCGTACTCGTCCGGATGGTCCCCCGAGCGTCGTTCACGATCGGGACAACGGTCGGTAGGGCGACCTGCCCGATGGGCGCGGCCGACCCGATCCGCACAGTGGGGTTGACCGGAAGGCCGGGCGCGGGCCTGCCGGACCGTCGAGGTGCCGGAAGTGCTGTCGTCAGTCCTGGCTCACCGCGCGCAGCGCCTCTCCGAGCGCGGCCCGGGACGTCACACCCAGCTTCTGGAAAACCCGCGTCAGGTGCGAACCGACGGTCCGGTGTGACAGGCCCAGTCGTTCGCCGATCTGGCGGTTCGTCGCGCCCGTCGCGGCGAGGCCTGCGACCGTCCGCTCCTGGTGGCTGAGCGCCCTCGGGACACCGCCCCGGACCCGGGGGGTGCGGTGGCCCGCGGCGCGCAGCTCCGACTCCGCCCGTGCGATCCACGGCTCCGCGCCGAGCCTGCGGAAGGTCGCGAGCGAGGTCGTGAGCTCCAGCCGCGCGGCCAGCGTCGCGCGGGAGCGGCGCAAGTGCTCCCCATAGGCGAGGCGCACCCGCGCGACGTCGAACGGCCAGGCCTGCGCCCCCGGCACGGCCAACGCCTCCTCGTAGCGCGATCGCGCCTGCTCACCTTGTTCGGCGAGAGCGGCGGCACCCGCGACGACCAGCGCCGTCCGGGCCGAGACAGCGGCGACTCCAGCGTCCTGCGCCGCTCGGACGTGAGCCACTGCCTCGTCGTGGCGCCCCGTGCGTACCGCCGCCTCGACGAGGTCCATGACCAGCAGGCGACCGGGGTCGTCCGGCCCGAAGACGCCGGGGCGGGTGACCGAACACGCCTGGTGGTAGGCCGTCTCGGCGTCGCCCCGGCCCAGCGCCGCGAGCACTCGCGCGTGGACCGCGTAGCGGTGCACGAGCCGGGCGTCCCGTGGCGCTGCCCAGCCGATCATCGCGGTGGTGTGCTCGCGGCAGGCGACCTCATCCCCGCGGCACGCGGCGACCAGCGCCTGCCCCGCCCGAGCCAGCATCGCCAGGCCCCCGCGAGAGGCACACATCACCTGCGCCTGCTCGGCCAGCAGGCCCGCCTCGTCCCACCGGCCCGCGGAGAAGGCGTCGAGCATGAGCAGGACGGCGGCGCCGATCCCCGAGCCCGCCGCTCCGCCTCGGAGCCCGTCGTCCAGGACGCGCCGCAGAGCAGGGCCACAGCACTCCAGGCGGTCGACCGCGAGCAGGGACCACCCGACCCGCACCGTCTCCGTCGGGTCATGCCGGTCGGCGGGGACAACCCCTTCGCCGCGCAAGGACGGGGCGAAGTCCGGCGGGATTCGCGTGCCGTGGCGGGCGACCAGCGCACACAGTGACGACCACAACGCCGGGCGGTCGGCGAGTCGGCAGGCCAGCAGCAGCGTATCGAGGGCGGCGGTGAGGGCCGCAGGCTCCGTCTCCGGGTCGACGCCGACCGCCTCCACCGCGTCGACGAGGACGTGGTGGGCCGCGTCGAGGTCGCCGTCGCCCTGGACCAGGACTTGGGCGCGGGCCGCGGCGGCCCAGAGCGACGCTCCGCTGCCGGGTTCGGGGCTCAGCCGCGTCGCGACGCCGTCCAGGTCGCCCCCGACCGCGGCGGCGGTGTACGCCGCACGGGCCGCGCGCCGCGAACGGGCCACCCCGGGCGGTGTGAGAGAGGTGCAGCGGTCGAACGCAGCGATAGCGCCCGCGGCGTCACCACGCTCGAGGAGGTGGCGAGCGGACTCCTCCCACCCGTTCGCGATCCCCTCGTCCGGTCCGGTCGAAGCCTCCGACAGGTGCCACAACCGGCGTTCGGGACGATCGGCGAGCGCTCCGGCCAGCGCTGCATGTGCGCGTCGCCGTTCCGTGGCCGTGGCTGCGGCCGTGACTGTGACCGGCACGGCCGGGTGAACGAACACGATCCGAGCGCCGATCACCTCGACCAGACCGGCCTGGCACAGGTCGTCCGCCGCTGGAACGCCCATCCCCAGCAGGACGTCGAGGTCGCACGGGTCGGCGAGAGCCGCGCGCAGCAGCAGGCGGCGCGCGGCCGTCGAGAGGGCGGCCACCCGGTCGCCGAACAGGGACACGAGGTGCGGCCCAAGGGCCTGCCCTGGCCACAGCGGCAGCTCGCACAGAAGGAGCGGGTTGCCGTCCGCCTCGCGCAACAGCCGCTCGCGATCCGAGCGGCTCAACCATGGCGCCCGAGTAGCCAGCAGGGCAGCCGCGGCCTCCTCGTCCAGCGGCGCGAGCCGGTGTTCCGGCAGGCCCTCGACCTCCCCACCGGTCCTGGCCGTGGCGAGCAGGCTGATGCGACGCCCCGGCAGTTGCCTGCCCAGCAACCGCAGGCACTCCGCGCTCTGCACGTCCATCATCGGCAGGTCGTCGACGCCGAGAACGACGGGCCGAGCACCCGCAGCCTCTTCCAATGCGGCGACCACGGCCGCGACGACGACTCCGCCGTCGACCAGGGGCCCAGCACCCTGGTCGCGGCCGAGAACGGCCGCGAGGATCGCGTGGGGGCCGGGGTCGAGCCGTTCCACCACCTCGTCGAGCGGCGCGAGCAGCTGGCTCAGCCCGGCGAAGGGAACGTCGGTCTCGTCCGCGACACCCTGGGCCCTGGCGACCCACGCTCCCGCGGCCGAGGCCGTCGACATCGCCATCTCGAGCACGGCCGTCCTGCCGATGCCCGCCGGACCGGTGAGCAGCAGGGCTCGGCCTGCCACCGCGGCGTCCTCCAGGAACCGCCGGACGACATCGAACTCCCGCTGCCTGCCGAGCAGGTCGACCACGTGGGCGGACACTAGTGAGCCCGCTCGGACAGGGCGATCGACCACAGGACCGGGTCGAAGGCCTGCAGACGCCCATACCGATCGTTGTCGAGGTCGGTCCCCCCGGAGGGGCACTCTGACGACCGCTCCGAGCACATGTCATGCAGTGTGGGGCGCACGACGTGTTTGGGCATCGGTCAAATGACCGGTAGCCAGCTGTTCCTCAATGGTGGCGATGTGCAGACCTACGCCGCCTGAGCTGTTCGGCCAGAGTTCTGGTCGGGCAGCCGGGCCCGTTCGGGTCAGATGCACCCCTCTTACCCTTCTCGAACGTGCGCCGCACCACGAGCTGACAGCTGCCGGGAAAGCTGACGAACACCGACGTCGGCCTGAGAGGCGCCCCACCGTGACGCATCTGCGAATCCGTCCGCGGCCCGCCACGGCGTTGGCCGCGCTGATCACCGCGACCCTCGCACTCACCGCATGCAGCGCAGCGCCGTCCGCTTCGCCGGAGCCGAGCATCAACCCCGACATCCACAAGATTCAACACGTCGTGGTCATCCAGCAGGAGAACCGGTCGTTCGACAGCTATTTCGGCACCTACCCCGGAGCCGACGGAATCCCCATTGCCGCGGATCAACCCAGCGTGTGCCTGCCCGCAAACGCGGGCAGGCCGTGCGTGCGGCCGTTCGTGGACCACGCCGACATCAATGGCGGCGGCCCGCACAGCCAGAACAACGCGACCGCGGATATCAACGGCGGCAGAATGGACGGCTTCGTCAATCAGGCGCTGGCGGCGAAGAAGGGCTGCGCCGACCCGAACAACCCCGCCTGCGCCAACTCCGCCACCCCTGACGTCATGGGCTACCACACCCAGTCCGACATCCCCAACTACTGGTCCTACGCCCAGAACTTCGTGCTTCAAGACCACATGTTCGAGCCGAACGCCTCCTGGAGCCTTCCCGAACACCTGTTCCTCGTCTCCGAGTGGTCGGCCCACTGCACCCAGCACGACAACCCGGCCACCTGTACCAACGCGCTGCAGAATCCCGGAACCCCGCCGAACGCACGGCTCGCCCCGACCGGAAGCAGTGCCGCGGGCGCCGCGAAAGGGCCCATCTACGCCTGGACCGACCTGACCTACCTGCTCCACAAGAACAACACCAGCTGGGGCTACTACGTCGTCGCAGGCACTGAACCGGACTGCGAGAACGCCGCAGCCGTGTCCTGCGCGCCGGTCAAGCAGAACGCCAGAACTCCCGGCATCTGGAACCCGTTGCCCTACTTCGACACGGTCACCGCCGACAACCAGCAGGGCAACATCCAGTCGGTCGACAACTTCTATGCGGCCGCCAAGACCGGAACGCTGCCCGCCGTGTCCTGGGTCGTGCCTTCGGGACCGGTCAGCGAACACCCACCCGGCGCGGTGTCAGCCGGACAGTCCTACGTCACCAGCCTCGTCAACGCCGCCATGAGCAGCCCCGACTGGAACTCCACCGCCATCTTCCTGAGCTGGGACGACTGGGGCGGATTCTACGACCACCTCACCCCACCCGCGGTCGACCAAAACGGCTACGGCCTGCGCGTCCCTGGCCTCGTGATCAGCCCCTACGCCAAGCACGGCTACCTCGACCACCAAACTCTGTCCTTCGACGCCTACGACAAGTTCATCGAGGACGACTTCCTCGGTGGCGCCCGCCTGGACCCGGCCACCGACGGCCGCCCCGATCCCCGTCCCGACGTCCGGGAAGACAACCCCGCCCTCGGCGACCTCACCGCCGACTTCGACTTTTCCCGGCAACCCCGACCGCCACTCCTCCTGCCCGTCCACCCCACCACGACCCTGACCACCAAGAGCGGCACGCCGCCACCCTCCGTCCTGCCCGATGACTGATCACCGCCGCACCATGCCCGAGGGAAAGACGCTCGCCCCGGGACACAACCGCAACCGCTACCGAGGTGCTTATCTGGGCTCGGCCATCAGACCTGCAGGAGGGTCTTGATGGCGCGGCGCTCGTCCATCGCGGCGTAGCCCTCGGAGACCCGGTCGAGGGGCAAGGTGAGGTCGAAGACCTTGCCCGGGTCGATCCGCCCCCGCCAGATCAGGTCGACCAGCTCGGGCAGGAACCGGCGCACTGGGGCCGGGCCACCGTGCAGGTGGGTGGCGGAGAAGAACAGCTCCCCGCCGGGCAGCTCCACGTCGTGGGACACCCCGACGTAGCCGACGTGCCCACCGGGTCGGGTCGAGCGGATGGCCTGCAGCATCGACTCCTGGGTGCCGACGGCCTCGATCACCGAGTGCGCGCCCAGCCCGCCGGTCAGCTCGTTGATCTTCGCGACGCCTTCGTCGCCGCGTTCGGTGACGATGTCGGTGGCGCCGAACTCGGTGGCGAGCTTCTGGCGGGACTCGTGGCGGCTCATCGCGATGATTCGCTCGGCGCCCAGCTCCCGGGCCGCCAGCACCGCGAGCAGCCCGACCGCGCCGTCGCCGACCACGGCCACGGTCTTGCCCGGCCCGACCTCGGCCGCCGTGGCAGCGAACCACCCCGTGCCCAGCACGTCGGAGGCGGCCAGCAGGCTGGGGAGGAGGTTGTCGGAGGGGACCTCGGGGGTGGCGACCAGAGTGCCGTCGGCCAGAGGGATGCGCGCGTACTCGGCCTGGGTCCCGATCGCGCCCATCAGCTCGGCGTGCACGCACCGGGACGGATAGCCTGCCCGGCAGATCTCGCAGGTGCCGTCAGAGGCGAAGAACGAACCGATGACGAACTGGCCGGGCGTGACCGTGGTGACGTCGCTACCGACCTCTTCGACGATGCCGACGTACTCGTGGCCCATCGGGGCGGGTCCGTCGACGGGCTCGATGCCGCGGTAGGGCCACAGGTCCGACCCGCACACGCAGGTCGCGGACAGTTTGATGATGGCATCGCTCGGGTGGAGGATCTTCGGGTCGGCGCGCTGTTCGACGCGGACATCGCCGGGGGCGTGCAGGACTGCTCCTCGCATGGTGGTTCTCCTAGCTCTGGAAGATGTGCTTGGCCACGGTCATCGCGGACATGGCCTTGGGCCAGCCTGCGTAGAACGCCAGGTGGGTGATCGCCTCGACCAGCTCGGCCTCGGTGGCGCCGTTGTCGCGGGCACGGCCGAGGTGGTGGGTGAGCTGCTCGGTGCTGCCGCTGGTCACCAGGCTGGCGACGGTGATGAGGCTGCGTTCCTTTGGAGTGAGTTCGGTGCGTTCCCAGACGCGGGCGAACAGCACGTCGTCGGTGAGGTCGACCAGCTCGGGCGCGAAGTCGCCGAAGAGCTTCTGCGCGCCGGACGGTTCGGGGGTCTCGTTCATGGCTCGTGTCCTTTCGTCGTGCTCCAGTCGGTCATGAGTGCTTCTCGGTCCTGAACCGGCCGCGCAGCAGCACGCAGGCGATGGTGGTGAGGGCGGCGACGCCTGTGGCGATCAGCGCGCTGGCGCGCACGCCCTCGGCGAAGGTGTCGGGATGAGCGAGCAGGGCGCCGAAAACCGCGATGGCGAGCGCCCCGCCGAGCTGGCGGCTGGTGTTGAACACCCCGCTCGCGGTGCCGGTCAGCCCGGCCGGGGCGTGGTCGAGCAGCACGGCCATGGTCGGCGGCATCACCAGCGGACCGCCGAGGCCGACCGGCACCAGCAGCCCGGCGAGCACCCAGAACGGAGTCCCGGTCGACGCCAGCGCCAGCGCCAGCGCGCCTGCGGTCATCGCGGCCAGCCCGGTCGTGATCAGCACCGGCCTGCCGAACCGCTCGCCCAGCCGGGCGGTGAACGGCGTCAGCGCCAGCCCGATCAGCATCATCGGCAGGAACACCGCGCCGGTGCCCAGCGCGGACAGGCCGCGGCCCTGCTGCAGCCAGAGGCTGACCACGAACGGCAGGCCGTAGTAGCCGACCATGAACGCGAAGCCGATCAGGACGGCGAGCACGACCGGACGCGACCGCACCAACCGGGCGGGCACCATCGGGTGCGCACCCCGCGCCTCGGCGAAGACGAAAAGGACCAGCGCCACCGCCGCCACCGCAAGAGCGACGGCCACCCGCGGGTCGGTGAAACCGACCGTCCCGGCCTCGATCACGCCGAAGACCAGACCGCCCATCGCCAACACCGCGGTGACCTGCCCGAACCAGTCGAACCTCACCCGCTCGGCCGGGAGCCGACCCGGCAGCCGCGGGGCACGCGTGAGCAGCGCCAGCGCGACAGCCCCGACCGGCAGGTTGATCAGGAAGATCAGCCGCCAGTCGACCAGGTCGAGAACGCCGCCCAGCACCGGCCCGGACACCGACGCTACGGAGCCACCCATCGCCCAGATCGCCAAGGCCCGCGCCCGGCGGACCGGGTCCGGGTACGCGCTGCTGAGCAGGGCCATCGCCGAGGGCATCAGCACCGCCGCCGCCGAGCCCTGCACGAGCCGGGCCGCGACCAGCGCGCCCAGGCCGGGGGCAAGAGCGCACCCGACCGACGCGACCACGAACACCGCCATCCCCCACCCGCACGCCCGGCGCGGGCTGATCCGGTCGGCCAGCGAACCGGCCGCGAGCAGCAAGGCCGCGAACAACAGGGTGTAGCCGTCCACGACCCAGGCCAGACCGGTGACCCCGCCCCCGAGATCCCGCTGGATCGACGGCAGGGCCACGTTGACGATCACCGCGTCGAGCGTGATCATGAAGAAGCCCAGCAACGCCTCGGCCAGCGCGAACCCCGCCCGGCGACGATCGGCCACCGGACCCGGCTCGACCGGCAATGCCGGTGACCGGCCGGTCATCGACACATCGGCACGCGGCTGAACGGACACCGACATCGCGCATGCACTCCTTGGTCGGCAGTGGGTCCGCCGGGCGCGGCGACTCGGTCGCGGCGGTCCGCCACTTCCGGCACCGGCGCTTCCGGCACGACCGATGCAACTCCTGTTCACGAGCGCATGGGAGGTCCGACCTATAGGGGGGACAAGCTCCACCCCCCTCCGCACCGCCTGCCGCCGTAGCGTCGTCGGCGTGAGCGACGCCGGCATGAACAGCGCCGCCGCGGGCAACCCCCACGGCGTGGACACCCGAGCCGAGATCCGGCAGTTCCTCGCCAGCCGCCGCGCCAAGGTCACCCCCGACCAGGTCGGGCTCCCCGCAGGCGGCGGCAAGCGCCGCGTCCCCGGCCTGCGCCGCGAAGAGGTCGCCGTCCTGGCCGGGGTCAGCACCGATTGGTACGTCCGATTGGAGAAGGGCCACATCGCAGGCGTCTCGCTCGACGTCCTCGACGCCGTCGCCCGTGCCCTGCGCCTCGACGAAGCCGAACGCGCCCACCTGTTCGACCTCGCCCGCGCGGCCCGACCCACCCGCGCCCCGCGCCGCCGGGCGAAGTCCCAGGTGCGGCCCAGCATCGCCCGCATCGTCGACTCGATGCTCACCACGCCTGCGTTCGTCCGCAACGGGCGCTTGGACGTCCTGGCTATCAACGACCTCGGCCGCGCCCTCTACGCGCCGATGTTCGACGGCCCGCAGCGCCCGGCCAACCTGGCCCGGTTCAACTTCCTCGACCCCGGCTCCCAGGACTTCTACCCTGACTGGGAGGCCGCCGCGGACACCTCCGTGGCCCTGCTCCGCACCGAGGCAGGCCGCGACCCGGACAACCGCGACCTCACCGACCTCGTCGGCGAGCTCGCCACCCGCAGCGACGCCTTTCGCGTCCGCTGGGCCGCCCACGACGTGCGGCTGCACCGCAGCGGCACCAAGCACTTCCAGCACCCCGTCGTCGGCCGCCTCGACCTCGCCTTCGAGGCCATGGCGCTGCCCGCCGACCCCGGGCTGACGCTGACCGCCTACACCCCCGAACCCGGCTCGCCCTCCGAGGACGCCCTGCGGCTGCTCGCCAGCTGGGCGGCCACCACCGCGGACCCCGTCCCGACCAGCAAGGACCAGTGATGCAGCTCCAGCCCGTCAACCCGACCACGAAGGCGCCCGCCGAGCGGTTCGTCGGTGACGTCTACCTGACGCCGATCTACAGCGGCGCTGGGCCGTCCCGGATGAGCGTCGCCCTCGTCCGGTTCACCCCCGGCGCCCGCACCAACTGGCACCGCCACGCGGTCGGCCAGACGCTGCACGTCACCGAAGGCGTCGGCCTCGTCGGCACCCGCGACGGCACCGTGCACCGCATCCACGCAGGCCAGACCGTCCTCTGCCCGCCCGATGAGGACCACTGGCACGGTGCCGCCGCCGACATCTTCATGAGCCATCTCGCGATGCTCGAAGCCCTCCCCGACGGCACCGACCCCACCACCTGGCTCGAACCCCTTTCCGAGGACGACTACAAGGCGGCCGACCAGAGCTGACCGCGACCGAAGCGCGGCAACGAGGCGAATCGGACGCGGCACAATAGGGGTTCATTTCGCAGTCTGCGCGTGCCCGGCAGGAGGAAAGCATTGGTCGCTGACGTCCTGGACATCGCCGAGGTCGCCCGACGCGCAGGCCTTGCGCCGTCGGCGCTGCGCTTCTACGAGCGACGCGGTCTGATCTCCCCGACGGGCCGCAACGGCATCCGGCGGACGTACGACGCGTCGGTGCTCGCCCGCTTGACGCTGATCGCGTGCGCGCGCAGCGCAGGCTTCACGATCGCGCAGATCGGACAGTTCCTCGTCGCGACGCCGGACGACGAGCAGTTGCGCGGTCGCATGGCCGAGAAGGCCTCGGAGCTGGCGGCCGAGATCTCTCGCCTTGAACGGATGCGCCGGGGCCTCACGCATGCTGTGAGCTGCACGCACGCGCCGCTGGTCGACTGTCCGGACTTCAAGCGGAGCTTCGACGCGGACTGAGCTCCTGTGGTCCTACGCCGTTGACTTGAACCGTGGTTCAAGTGAAACCGTCTCAACGGTCAGCCCTTGACCGACGAGGAGACGGATACCGTGCCGCTTCACCCCCAAGTCCAGGCTCATCTTGAGCGCCTGGCCGCCGTGAACTTCGCCGACCTGCACACCTTCACACCCGAGCGAGCCCGCCTTGGCATGGGTCGGATGGCGGCGCAACTGCCTGCGGGAGAGTCGGTCCGCCATGTCGACGACCGCAGTCTGCCGACCGATGCAGGCGACGTCGCCGTGCGGATCTACCGGCCATCCGACGACGAGGCGCTACCCGTCACCGTCTTCTTCCACGGCGGTGGCTTCGTGCTGGGCGACCTCGACACGCACGACGGCCTCGCCCGGGCCTTGGCCAATGCGTCCAACAGCGTGGTGATCTCTGTCGACTATCCGCTGGCCCCCGAGCACCGCTACCCGGCCGCGCCCGACGCCGCTTACGGCGCGACGCGGTGGGTCGCCGAACACGGTCCGGAGCTCGATGTCGACGGCGCTCGCCTTGCGGTGGCAGGCGACAGCGCGGGCGGCAACCTGGCGGCCGTCGTGGCTCTTCGGGCCCGAGACGAGGGCGGACCCGACGTTGCGCTGCAGTTGTTGATCTATCCCGATCTCGACTTCCGCCGCAGCAACTTCTCGGTCCAGGAGTTCGCGGGCAGGTACGGCAACATCAGCCGCCCCACCCAGTTCTGGTTCATGGACAACTACCTGTCGAGTCCGGACGAGCGCCTGTTGCCGCTGGTCTCGCCGTTACTCGCCCCCGAACTGGCGGGGCTGCCGACTGCACTGATCATCACGGCCGAATACGACGCGTTGCGCGACGAGGGCGAGCAGTACGGGGCGAGGCTCGAGCAGGCAGGCGTGCCGGTGACCGTGAGCCGGTACGACGGCATGATCCACGAGTTCCTCCGGCAGCCGTTCGACGACAGCCGCAAGGCGATCGCCGAGGCGGGCGCGGCCATGCGGGAAGCCTTCGCAAGTGTCGGCCCGATCAGCGAAGTGCGCCGGAGCCAGGCGGCCGACGTCAGCCTGCGGTAGCGGCGGCGGTCCGGCCGCCGAGCGAGGCCCTGCGGCGGATCAACAGTAACCGTGAGTCGCTGTACGCGCTGGTCCGCAAAGCGCTGGGACGCACTGTCGGCCATTCGTCGGCATAGGTCAGGCCACCCCGATTGCGGTGTTCGAGCGCCATGCGGCTGGGCCGCGAAAGCCCATCCCCATGCCGTCGGGCCGCCACCGCACGCAGGAGACGATGCCGGGCTCCAGCAGGGTCAGCCCGTCAAAGCAGCTGGCCAACTCGTCGGGGGTCCGTAGGTGGTAGGCCAATGAGCCGACGCTGTTCCAGAAGTCGATGGCCGCAGTGAAAGCGTCGTGGTCGACGACGTTCGTGCCGTCCGCGACGACGAGAAGTTGTCGTTACCGCCCAGCCAGTAATTCCAGATCCGCGGGCTGGACGGGACGGTTGTGTCTACCCCGGCAGGCGTTTCCTCGGATCGGGTGCTGTCGGTCATGGTTGCGCTGCTCCTCCGCTGCCGTTCCCCACTTCGCCCACGAATCACCGCAGGGCAGCGTAGCCATGATGGCGAGCCTGTCGAATGTGTACCGTCGAATGCAACTTGCAGGTGCAAGTGCATTCGTAGTTGCATCTGTCGCGTGCGAGCAGCATGCTGGCGTCGGGTCCGGCGACGCGTGCCCAGTCCTACCGGGGTGGTTGGCGGGCGTGGAAGGCGGGTCGGCGTGTGGGCTTTCGCGCGGGCGTCGGCGCGACGTCAGCGGGCATCCTCGGTGGCAGATTCCTGATGAACGGCCAGGACGGGGGCCCGGAAGTGGCGGTAAACACGGAAGCTCTCGCGGAGGAGGGAAGGGGCGCGGACACCCTCGGCGGTGCGCGCGGCGTGCTTCCCGGTCGGCTGCGATGGCGCAAGAGCAGTGCCAGTAATCCGAATGGCAATTGCGTGGAGTTGGCGGCGATGCCCGCGCAGCGGGTCGCAATCCGCAATTCCCGGGATCCATTCGGGCCTGTGCTGGTCGTGACTGCAGATGAGCTGGCCGCCTTGCTGAGCGCAATCCGGGCGGGCGCTTTCGACGATCTGCTTGCGGGCGAACCGTCGGCCTGACCGCCCCGCAGCGCCGTCGGGGGCCACGCGTCGGCGCCGCAGCGATTCGTCGCGCGGCGGTGGATCCTGGCCGTGTGTCGGGCTGCGCAGGCACGGTCGCGGGTCCTGTCCGTCGGTCGATTAGCATCAGCGGCGCGTTACCGACAAACTAAGACCCGTCAGTGAGCTCAAGATCACGGCCGGTGAGCTCAGCGATGGCGTGGCTGACCCGGAGAGGTGATGGGCGTGTCAGACGGGCAAAGCGCGCAACCCGCCTCGCCTGAGCACTTCAAACCGGGTGGGCCCGGCGGCGACCGGGTCGGGTCGACCGTGCTGCGGATGGCCGTCGGTGTGCAGTTGCGTCGTCGGCGGGAGGCTGCGGGGGTCAGTCGCGACGACGCCGCATATCTCGTCCGGGCGTCGGGGGCGAAGATCAGTCGGATGGAGTTGGGCAGGCATCGGTTCAAAGAACGGGACCTGTTGGATCTGTTGACGCTCTACGGCGTGCTCGACCCGGACGAGCGGATGGAGTTCCTCGAGCTGGCCCGGCAGGCCAACACACCGGGCTGGTGGCAGCGCTACGGGGACCTCATGCCGTCGTGGTTTGAGACCTATGTGGCGATGGAGCAGGCCGCGTCGTTGATCCGCACCTTCGAGGTGCAGTTCGTGCCGGGGCTGCTACAGACCGCCGAGTACGCGCGTGCCGTGTTCGGGCTCGGAAAGCTCGGTCCGGAACAGGTCGAGCGGCGCGTCGAGCTCCGTCGGCGTCGGCAGGAGATCCTGACCTCGGCGGACCCGCCGCAGCTGTGGGCCGTGATCGACGAGGCCGCGCTGCGCCGCCCGCTGGCAGGTGCGCAGCTGTGCAAGCGGCAGCTGGCCCACCTGATCGAGCTCGACGGGCTGCCCAACGTGTCTCTCCAGATCGCCACGTTCGGGCGCGGGGTCCATCCGGCGACCAGCGGCCCCTTCACGATCCTGCGGTTCCCCGTGCCGGAGCTGGCCGATGTCGTCTATCTCGAGCAGCTCAACAGCGCCTTGTACCTGGATCGAGCCAGCGACGTGGAGGACTACGTCGATGTCTGGAACCGGCTGATCACCCACGTCGAGCCACCGGCCAACACCCGGGCCTGCCTGGAGACAATTCGCGCCGAAGTCTGCAGCGGGCATTGAAAGACGGACAGACGATGGCGGGGGTGCGGTCATGACCGGGCTGGAGCCGCGGGAGTTGCATCCCGAGCGGCCACACGGGGCGCGGATCTGGAACTACTGGCTGGGCGGCAAAGACAACTTCGCTGCCGACCGGCAGGTCGGGGACGCCGTGCGCGAGGTGTTCCCGGCGATCGTCGACGAGGCGGTGAAGTCACGGCAGTTCCTCGTCCGCGTGGTGCGGCATCTGGCCGGGGAGGCCGGGATCGAGCAGTTCCTGGACCTGGGTACGGGACTGCCGACGATGCAGAACACCCACGAGGTCGCCCAGCGGGTCAACCCCACCGCGCGCGTGGTGTACGTGGACAACGACCCGATGGTGCTCGCGCACGCGCGGGCGCTGCTGACCAACGTCACCGCGGGCGGCGCCACGGCGTACCTGGACGCGGACTACCGCGACCCCGCCGATGTCCTCGACCGCGCCGCCGCGACCCTGGATCTGACCAGGCCGGTGGCCCTGCTGTGCATGGGGGTGTTCGGCTACCTGCGCGACGCAGGCGAGGCAGGCGGGATCGTCGAGGAGCTGATGGCTGGGTTGTCCCCGGGCAGCTACCTGGGGTTATGGGATGCCACCGACACCAGCAACCACATCCGGGACGGCGTCGCCATCCAGGCCGAGCTCGGCTCGCCCTACCACCTGCGCTCGGTCGCCGAGATCACCAGCTGGTTCGACGGGCTCCAGCTCGTCGAACCGGGGGTGGTGTCGATCACCGAGTGGCGGCCCGACCCGGCCGAGGTCGGTCGTCCCGCCCCGATCAACAGCTACGGCGGACTGGGCCGCCGCCCCTGACCGTCGCATGACAGTCGTATCGGTAGCGGTCATCGTGGCTTCCTGGTCGTCGTCACATGCGCCGAACACAACATTCCCTGGAAGATAATTCCTCTGATGCAACCTTGGCTCACGGCGAAGGCGGTACGGTCTCGAGGCATGCAGGCCCAGGTCAACGGCGTGTGGGTCAACTACGTCGAGCACGGCAGCGGCGTTCCGCTGGTCGGCCTGCACGGCGCAGGCGTCGACCACCGTGAGATCGAGGCGGCGATCGAGGCGATGGGGCCCCTCGAGGGCTACCGCCGGATCTATCCGGACCTTCCGGGCATGGGTCGGACGACCACCGGCGTGAGCTCGTTGAACGGCAACGACGATGTCGTGACCCTGCTGGCCGCGTTCATCGACCACGTTGTCGACCGTCCGTTTCTCCTGCTGGGGCACTCCTACGGTGGCTACCTGGCTCGGGGCATCGTCGCCCGAGCGCCGGAACCGGTGCTCGGCTTGGCCCTGCTCTGCCCGGTCGGCGAACGCTCTCGCGACGTACCGCAACACGCCGTTGCGGAGGTGGATGCGGAGGCCTACGACGAGCTCGAGCCCGACCAGAGGGCGGGGTTCGACGAGTACTTCGTCCTGCGGACACGCGCGACTGCGCGTCGCTACCGCGACTGTGTCGTACCGGGCACCGAGCTCGTCGACGAGGAAGCGCTCCGCCGCATCTTCGCAGGGTGGGCCATCGCGATCGACTCGAACGCCGTCACCGCGCCGACGCTGATCGTGGCAGGCCGACTCGACTCGTCAGTGGGCTTCGCTTCGGCGCTCGACCTGCTTCCCGTCTACCCACAGGCGACCCTCGCCGTACTCGACCGCGCCGGACACGCGTTGCCGCACGAACAGCCCGCCCTGCTCAAGGCGCTCCTTCACGACTGGCTCGCGCGAAGCACCTCGGCCGACCGCAAGTGATCACCGCGCCGGTCGCGGAATACCTCGCACGCGGGGACGCGTTGCTGAAATGTCCGGACGGGTGCTCTCGACTGCCCGCGCATTGCTGACGCACCGGACAGATCACGCACCGCCACCGCGCAGGTGCACCCATCGATGACAGCGCTCGCCGCCTGTTGGCGCGCGAGTTCGACCTCGCCGTGATTGGAGGCGGCACCTCATGTTCAACGACGAATGGCGGCAGCGCGCCGCCTGCCGGGACGAGGATCCCGAACTGTTCTTCCCTGTTTCAGAGGTCGGCCCCGCTGCACGCCAAGCAGATGCGGCCAAGGCTGTTTGCGCACGGTGCCCGGTGCGCGAGCGGTGTCTCGAGTACGCAGTGGACAACGGTCTGGATCACGGAATCTTCGGCGGCACAACAGAAGCCGAACGCCGCGAGCTGCGGCGCCGCACCCGCTCCTACCCCATCGCCGGGTAGCGCGGGCTGCGCAAGCCGATCAAGCAGCGTCGGTCGCACCCGCGAGGCGACCGACGCTGCTTTCGCGTATCTCCAGGGTGAAGGACGTCATGACGTCCTGCGGGCCTCGCCTGCCGGGGCCGTCGCGATGCAGCAGGCCGACGGCGGCTTCCGCGATCGCCGACTTGTCCGGGGCGATGGTGGTGAGCGACGGGAGGCTGTAGGCACCCTCTTCGGAGCCGTCGAAGCCGACGACGGCGACGTCCTCGGGCACGCGCAGACCCATTTCCGCCGCCGAGCGCAGCGCGCCGACGGCCAGCAGGTCGTTGAAGCAGAACACGGCGTCCGGGGGGTCCGGTCGGTCGAGGAGGCGGCGCATCGCGTCGGCCCCGTCACGGCGGTGGTAGGCGTCGACGGCGCCGACGAGGTCAGCAGCCGCAGGCAGGTTGGCGGCCCGCAGGGCAGCCCGGTAGCCCGCCATCCGCAAAGCCGCCGTTCCGCGGCGGCGGTTCTCCCCGATCGCGGCGATGCGCGTGCGGCCGAGGCTCGCGAGGTGCTCGACCGCGGTCCGCGCGGCCAGCACATTGTCGATGCCGACGTGGTCGATCTCCACGTCGAGGGCGTGCTCACCCAGCAGCGCGACGGGCAGGTCCGGCGCGAGCTGGTCGAAGTCGTCGGCCTGCAGGGCCTCGGGGCTGATGATCGCCCCGTCGATCATGTGGGGGCCGAGCCCCGCGAGGCTCGCCCGCTCGCGTTCCCGCACCCCCTGGGTCTGCTCGATGAGCACGTTCCAGTCGTGGCGGCGGGCGGCCGAGATCACGAGGGCGGCCAGCTCACCGAAGTAGGGGATGGCGAGGTCAGGCACGACGAGGGCGACGAAGCCGGTGCGGCCGCGGCGCAGGTTGCGCGCACCGAGGTTGGGGCGGTAGCCGGTGCTCGCCAGCGCCTCCTCGACCCGACGTCGGTTGTCGGCTTTGACGAAGTCGTAGCCGTTGACCACATTCGACACGGTCTTCACCGAGACGCCTGCGAGAGCGGCGACGTCCTTGAGGGTTACCGCCATTCAGGCCCTCCATGTGATCGTCGTCTGTGACCCGCCGGAGTGTAACGACATCGCATCTTGCTTTACAACGTCGTTTCAACGTTGTAGAAAAGGCGTCGCCCCGGACAGAGGTGACCGGCGTCACCTCTGTCCGGGATCTGTCCATGCGACACGGCCGAGGAGCGCCCATGTCCCCCACGCCCATCCGCACGCCGTCCCGTCGAGCCCGGCAAGCCTTCGTCGTAGGCGCGGCACTTTCCCTTGCACTGGCAGGCTGCGCCAAGGGGGAGACCCAGCAGGCCGCCCCTGCGGGCTCCGGCCCCGCGGCCACCGCCGCGGCCGAACAGGCAGGCGGGCCCACGTGCACGCTGAGCCAGACCGGCTACCCGAAGCTCGACCCGGCAACGGCCGTCGTCGGCTTCTCCCAGTCGGAGAAGGAGGGCAACCCGTTCCGCATCGCGGAGACGCAGTCCATCCGCGACGAGGCGGCCAAGCTCGGTATCCCCACCAACCACCTGCTCACCACCAACGCCCAGAGCGACCTCAACAAGCAGATTAGCGACATCAAGTCGTTGCTCGCCCAGGGCGCGCAGCTGCTGATCGTGGCCCCGCTGAACTCCGACGGCCTGCAGCCTGCCCTGGACGCGGCCAAGGCCAAGCAGGTGCCGGTCGTGACGATCGACCGCAAGGTCACCTCGCAACCGTGCACCGACTACCTGACGTTCATCGGCTCGGACTTCGTCTCGCAGGGCAAGCGCGCCGCCGACGAGATGGTCAAGACGACCGGCGGAACCGGGAAGATCGCGATCCTGCTCGGTTCCTCGGGCAACAACGTGACCACCGACCGCACCAAGGGCTTCAAGGACGAGCTGGCCGCCACACCGGGCCTGTCCGTCGTGGCCGAGCAGACCGGTGAGTTCGACCGCGCCAAGGGGCAGGCGGTCATGGAGCAGCTCATCCAGAGCAACCCCGACATCACCGCCGTGTACGCGGAGAACGACGAGATGGGCATCGGCGCGGTCAACGCGCTGAAGGCGGCGGGCAAGAAGCCCGGCCAGGACATCAAGATCGTCTCGATCGACGGCACCCGCAACGCCGTGCAGCTCATCGCCGACGGCAGCTACAACGCCGTGATCGAGTCGAACCCGCGATTCGGGCCGCTGGCCTTCCAGACGCTGAAGCAGTTCGCGGCAGGCCAGCCGATCCCGAACAGCATCGTCATCTCCGACGACCAGTACGACTCGAGCAACGCCGCGCAGAAGGTCGCCAACGCCTACTGACGCGCTGCGCGAACGGGCACACATAGGTGAGAGTGTCGGGGCACAGGGTGTGCGGGGGACGGAGCGTGGTCGTGCAGCAGCAGGAACCGGTGCTGGAGCTCGTCGACGGAGTCAAACAGTTCCTGGGCACCCGGGCACTGGATGGCGTCTCGTTCGCCCTGCGCCCCGGCGAGATCCACGCCTTGGTCGGCGAGAACGGCGCAGGCAAGTCGACGCTGATCAAGGTGCTCACCGGGGTGCACCGGCTTGACGGCGGCGACCTGCGGGTGCGCGGCGAGTCGGCGTCGTTCGGGCGGCCGATCGACGCGCAGCGCGCGGGGATCTCCACGATCTACCAGGAGGTCAACCTCGTGCCGTTGCGCAGCGTGGCGGCCAACGTGTTCCTCGGCCGCCAGCCGCGCCGGTACGGGATCGTCGACCGGCGGCGGATGTACGAGGAGACCCGCGAGCTCATGGCGGGCTACGGCATCGACGTCGACGTCCGGCGTCCGCTGGGCACCCTCGGCGTCGGCGCGCAGCAGATGGTGGCTCTGGCCAGGGCCGCATCGGTGCGGGCCGACGTCGTGATCATGGACGAGCCGACGTCGTCGCTGGAGCCCCGCGAGGTCGAGACGCTGTTCTCGGTGATCGACCGGCTGCACGCCGACGGCGTCGCGATCCTGTTCGTGAGCCACCGGCTCGACGAGCTGTACCGCATCTGCGACCGCGTCACCGTGCTGCGGGACGGCAAGCTGGTGCACAGCGGCGCACTGGCCGACCTCTCCCGCCTGGAGCTGGTGTCGCTCATGCTCGGGCGCAGCGTCGGTGAGGTCAGGGCGCACGGGGCCACCCGCTTCGCGGAGGGGGAGCGCCGCCACGCCGACGGCGAACCGATCCTGCGCGCCGAGCACCTCGGCGGTGCGCCCCGCGTCCGCGACGTCTCGGTGACGATCAGACCCGGTGAGGTCGTCGGGCTCGCAGGCCTGCTCGGGTCGGGGCGCAGCGAGACAGCCAGAGCAATCCTCGGCGCGCTTCCGCGCCGGGGAGAGGTGACCGTTTCCGGGCGACCCCTCCCGTCCGGAAACGTCGCCGCCGCCATGCGCGCGGGCGTGAGCATGCTGGCCGAAGACCGCAAGACCGACGGGATCGTCCCCCACCTCTCGGTGCGGGAGAACATCGTGCTCGCCGCGTTGCCCCAGCTCTCGCGGCACGGCGTCGTCAGCAAGGCCCGGCAGGACCGCGTCGTCGCGACGTTCATGAAGCGGCTGCGGATCAAGGCGTCCGGGCCGGAGCAGAAGGTGGCCGAGCTGTCGGGCGGCAACCAGCAGAAGGTGCTGCTCGCCCGCTGGCTCGCGGCAAAGCCGAGGGTGCTGCTGCTCGACGAACCGACCCGCGGAATCGACATCGGCGCGAAGGCCGAGGTGCAGACGCTCGTGGACGAGCTGGCCGCGGACGGTCTCGCGGTGCTGCTGATCTCCTCGGAGACCGAAGAGCTGGTCGCCGGGGCGGACCGGGTCATCGTCCTGCGCGACGGTGTGACGGAGGCCGAGCTGCAGGGCGCGGAGGTGACCGCCGACGCGCTGCTGCGCGCGATCGCGGCCGAACCCCCGGAAGACGCCGAACCCCCGGAAACCCCAGAGTCAGGCGAAGCCCCGGAAGCCGCCGTCACCGAAACCGCTGTGACCGAAACCGGCGCCGCCGAAGCCCGGGAACCCGCCGCCGCGGAAGCCGCCGGGAGCCGCGAGGTCGCCGATTCCGGTAACGCGGACGTCGACCCGGCGACAGCGAGGACGGAGGCTTCGCGGTGACCGCCACCCTGACCCGCAGCACCGCGGACCGCGCGCAGATCGGGGAGTGGGCCCAGCGCTACGGCGTCTACGCGGCCGTGGTCGTGCTGCTGCTGTTCAACATCGCTTTCACCGCCAACTTCCTGTCCGTGGCCAACTTCCGCACGCAGCTCGTCCAGGCCGCGCCGGTCGTGATCGTCGCCCTCGGCATGGCGCTGGTGATCGGCACCGAGGGCGTCGACCTCTCGGTCGGCTCGATCATGGCGCTCTCCGCCGCACTCGTGCCGCTCTACCTCGGCTACGGCGCCGCGGTCGCGGTCATCGTCGCGCTCGTGGTCGGGCTGCTCGCGGGCACGTTCAACGGGCTGCTGGTCGCCCGCTTGGGCATTCAGCCGATCGTGGCGACGCTGGCGCTGCTGGTCGGCGGCCGCGGGCTCGCGCTCCTGATCGCCGGCGGCCAACTTGTGGACGTCCGCGACCCGGCCCTGCTGTTCCTGGGCGACGGCGACGTGGCAGGCATCCCCGTTGTCGTCCTCATCGCCGCCGTGCTGGCCGTGCTGACCGGCCTGGTCGTCGCGGGCACGACGTTCGGCCGACGCCTGGTCGCGGTCGGCGACAACCGGGTCGCCTGCATACTGGCCGGGCTGCCGGTGCGCCGCGTGCTGGTGGGCGTCTACGCGATCAGCGGGACGCTGGCCGCGCTCGCGGGCGTGCTCGCCACCGCCCGGCTCGGCGCGGGCGACCCGGCCAACACCGGGCTGCTCTTCGAGCTGTCCGCGATCACCGCCGTGGTCGTCGGCGGAACCCCACTCTCCGGCGGCCAGGTGCGGATCCTCGGCACCGTCGCAGGCGCGCTGCTCATGCAGCTGCTGCGGGCCACTCTGATCAAGAACAACCTGCCGGACTCCGTGGCCCAGATGGTGCAGGCAGTGATCATCATCGTGGCCGTCTACGCCGCCCGCGACCGGAGCAGCCGATGAACCGGCCAAGGGGATCCCAGCCCGCGGAGCTCGGCGAGCCCGCGGGGCCGGGCAACGCGACGACCGCCACCGCCGCGACGACCACCACTGCTACGCCGTCGCGCGCCCGCCGTCGGACCGCGCAGGCCGAGCCGTCCGTGCGGCGCCAGCTGCTCGCGGGCGCGCTGCAGCGTCAGGGTGCGGCCGCCGTCCTCGTCGTCGTCGTCGCGGTGGCCTGGGTGTCGCTGCCGCGCTTCGGGACGCTGGAGAACCTCCGCGACGTCGCCCTGCAGAGCTCCTTCCTCGCGATCATCGCCCTCGGGATGACCTTCGTCATCATCACCGGCGGCATCGACCTCTCGGTGGGCTCGGTGTACGCGCTGGGCGGGGTGCTGGCCGCCTACGGCTCGAAGGCGGGCCTGCTGGCGGCCATCGGCCTGCCGCTCGTGGTGTGCGGGCTCATCGGCCTGGTCAACGGCCTGCTGGTGGCCCGACTCAACCTCGCGCCGTTCATCGTGACGCTGGCGTCCCTGCTGTTCGCCCGCGGTCTGCTGCTCGCGCTGACCGCGGAGGGCAGCACGACCTACACCATCGCCAATCCCGCGGTGCTCGCGCTCGGGCGCGGGACGGTGCTCGGCCTCGGCTTGCCGGTGTGGCTCGCGCTGATCCTGTGCGGCATCGGCGGCGTGATCCTGCAGCGCACGCGCTTCGGCGAGACCGTGTTCGCCACGGGTGGCGCCGAGTCCTCCGCCCTCCTCATGGGTCTGCCCGTCGCGCGCACCAAGATCATCGTCTACACCGCGAGCGGCGCGCTCGCCGGCTTCGCGGGCACGCTCACGGCCGCCTACCTGCAGTCCGGCGTCACCGTCATCGGCGTCGGCACCGAGCTCGACGCCATCGCCGCGGTCGTCATCGGCGGCACCCTGCTCACCGGCGGCGCGGGCAGCATCCTCGGCACCCTCGTCGGCGTTCTGCTGCGCAACGTCATCGCCAACATCATCAACCAGATCGGGGGCCTCGACAGCAACTTCCAGTCCGTCATCAGCGGTGCGCTGCTGCTACTGGTGGTCGTCGCCCAAAGCCTCCTCGCCCGCACCCGGACGACGCCACGCACTTGACCGTCCCGACTGAGGAGCCTCCGTGCTGCGCTACCACCTCCTTCACCCCGAACTGCTCGCCGCCCTCGCGGGCGCAGGCCACGGCAGCACCATCCTGATCGCCGACGGCAACTACGCCCACCGAACGGGCACCCGGCCCGCGGCGCCCGTCATCCACCTGAACCTGCGGCCCGGCCTGCTCACCGTCGACCACGTGCTGTCCACCCTCGTCGAAGCGGCTCCGTTCGAACGCGCGACCGTCATGGCCCCTGACGACGGCAGCCCCTCCCCCGTGCTCGAGCGCTACCGGCAGGCCCTCGGCACCGAGGTGGCCTTCGACGTCGTCGACCGCGAACAGTTCCGCAACGCCTGCCGCTCCCCCGACCTCGCCGCCACCGTCGCCACCGCCGACGAGCGGCACTACGCCAACATCCTGCTGACCGTCGGCGCGATGGCGAAGCCAGGGGCGGGCAGGAGCAGTCCCCGCAACGGGATCTGAAAGCGGCCGGTGCCCGGCAACCCCGGCGAAATCCCGCCCACCCGTGACACGATGTGGCGCTGGGCGGGTGGTGCGAGGAGGAAGCCGTAGTGGGCCGACCGGTACTTGACCTCGATACCACCTTCTCCTGCGTCCGCCAGGCGCGGCCGACGGGACCGCCTGGTGAAGGGTCTACCGGGAGAAGCGGACCGAGCCGCTGAGCGTCGGCACCGGCGGCGGGGTCCGCCGACTGCTCGGGGGCCGCTGATGCCCCTGCTCTACGCGGTCGGGTTCGTGCTCGCGCTCCTCGTCGGGGTGGCAGGTCTGGCGCTGCTGCTGGGCCTCAGCGTGGCGGCCGCCGCGTTGGGCGCGGTCGCCACCGCGGTGTTCACGGTCGTCGTCGTCCCCCTCGCCGTCTGCCGCGCGCTGCTCGGCGTGCTGCGTGACGACGAGCTGGGGCACCTCCGGGTCGCGCCGCCCGACCCGACCCCGCCCGGGCGCGACCCCGGCTACCTCGGCTACTACTTCGGCCCGGCCTGGCACGACTACGCGCTTGCCACCTCGCGCGGGGCGGCCGAGGCTCGCGCCCGCACCGTCGGACGCGTCGGCAGGACCGCCCCGAAAGGGCAGTCCACGCTGGACTGGCTGGGCCTGCTGTGGCACGTGCCGGACGAGCTGGACTCGTGGGGACTGCTGCTCGGCAAGATCATCGTCGGCGGCGGCGTGCTCGGCGGCCTCGTCGGCCTCGTCGCGGGCGGGCTACTGGCAGGCGTCTTCCTGGCCGTGACCATGGCAACCTACGGACTCCTGCTGGGCGCGCTGGGCGCCCTCCTGTTGGTGATCTGCACGGTGTTGCGCCTGTTCGAGCTGGGGTTGCTGCGGCTTCGCCGGGTCACCGTCGAGTGCCCGAGCTGCCACGACCGGGTGGCGGTGCCGGTCTACGAATGCCCGAACTGCCAGGAGCTGCACCGGCGCCTGGTCCCCGGTTCCATGGGGATTCTCGCCAGGACGTGCCGCTGCGGCGAGGAGCTGCCGACCCTGCTCGGCCACGGCCGGTCCCGGCTGCGGGCCCACTGCGGCCGCGACTCCTGCCGGGGCGTCCTGCCACTCGGTGCACTGACCGTGCCCACGCTGCACGTGCCGCTCGTCGCGGGCGAAGCGGCGGGCAAGACGGTGTACACCATGGCCGCTATCGCCGACCTCACCCACGCGCCGAACGGCGCTACCGGCAGCATCGGGTTCGACTTCGGCGACGAGCCGACCCGGGAGCGGTTCGCCGAGGTCAGCGACGCGCTGCGGAACATCGCCGCCGTGGCACCGACGCTTGCTTCCGCGCCGCTGCGGGCGGCCACGTTCTATCTCGGGTCCGCCCCCCGCAAGCTCGTCTACCTCTACGACGCGGCGGGCGAGAGCTACCAGACCAGCGACGGGGTGTCGACGCTGCGGTTCCTCGGCACCACGGCGGGTGTGCTGCTGATCGTCGACCCGTTCGCGCTCGCGCCCGTCCGCACCCGACTCGAAGACGACGGCGTCCCGCTGCCTCCGCACTCCGTCGAGCCGCCCAGCTCGGTGGCCGCGCGCCTCACCCGGGCGCTGCGCGAGCAGCGGGCGCTGTCCGCGGAGAAGCGGATCGACGTGCCCGTCGCGGTGGTGCTCACCAAGTGCGACGTGCTCATCGGCGGCGGCCAGGTGCGCCACCCCTACGAGGGGCTGCACCTCGCGATCGACGAACCGGGCACGGGCGTGGCGTTCCGGTTCGGCGCCGTCGAGGAATGGCTGCAGGCCGCAGGGGAAGGCGGGTTCGTGCGCGACCTGCGCGCCCACTACCGGTGGATCGGCTACTTCGCGGTGAGCGCGCTCGACGCGTTCGGCACGCGCGACCATCCCAGCGCCCGCAGCGGCCAGCCGGTGCGCAACGATCCGCCGTCGGCGCCGCTGCAGTGGTTGCTGGCGGCCTCGTCGGGGCGGCCGGAGTGAGCCCGCCGGAGCAGCGGCGTGCGGTGGTGCGGCGTGCGGTGGTGCGGCGTGCGGTCGTGCGGGGGCGCCGGGTCGGGGCGGCCGGGGTGAACCCGCCGAAGCTGCCGCGCGCCGGGGTGCGAGGCCGCCGTAGCTGCCGCGCGCGGTGGTGCGGGGCTGCCGGCTCGGGGTGGCCTGAGTGAACCCGCCGAAGCTGCCGAGCTCGGTGGTGCGGGGCCGCCGGGTCGTCATCGGCCTACTGGTGGTGTCGGCCGTAGCGGGGGCGTGCGCCGTGGTCGCCCTGCTGGTCCTGCTCGTTCCGCTGCTCTGGGCGGCGGCCGGGTGAACAGTGCCGACCCGGTCGCGCTTGCCTTCGCCGCGCGGGGGGGAGTCTCGGGGTGCGGCGCCCCGCGGGTGCGAACGGCGGGGCGGGCGGGCGGGGCGGGCGGAGTGGGCGGGGCGGGCGGAGTGGGCGGAGTGGGCGGGTGGGCGGGTGGG
>DASWUV010000342.1:0-3290 GCA_036401495.1 Pseudonocardia sp.
GCGGACGACAGGAGCAGACCGATTGTGGCGGGCAGCAGCACCAGCCCGGTCTCGATAGCGGAAAAGCTGCGGACCTGCTGCAGGAACACCGAGATCACGAAGAAGGCGCCCTGGAGGACCAGCCACTGGAGGTTCTGGGTCAGCAGTCCCAGGTTGGAGGTGAGGTTGGTGAACAGCCTGACCGACACCAGCGGCGCGCGGCCGTGGTTTTCCCGCACGCGCGCGTAGCCGAGGAACACGGCCAGCAACACCAGTCCGATGGCCACATAGAGCCATACCGGTGAGATGCCGCCCTGATGGATGATGACCGTGCCTGCGATCGCGTAGTCCTTTTTTGCTCTGGCCCATCCGTAGACCCCGCTCTGCAGGACCCCGAACACCACGAAGAACAGCCCCAGCGCCGAAAGCACCGCGCCGAGCCAGTCGAAGGCGGGGCGCTGCGCAGGCAGTGGCGGGTCGTTGATGCCGCGCCCCAACCAGATGATCGCTGCCACGATCAGGACCTGCAGCAGAAACGACGCCCGCCAGCTGATGTAGCTGGTGAGCAACCCACCGATCAGCGGGCCTGCCGCGGCACCGATCCCGGCGGCGCCGCTGACCACGCCGAAGTAGCGGGCGCGGGTGGTGGTGTCGTCGAAGAGCAGGGTGACGAGGATGTAGATCGGCGGGATCAGCAGTGCCGATCCCACGCCCTCGAGCAGCGAATACCCGATGATGAGCACCGGGAGCCCTTGCGCGGCCGCGGCGAGCAGCGCCCCCGCGCCGTAGATGATGAGCCCCAGCAGGAAGCAGAATTTGCGGCCCCAGATGTCGGTCAGCTTGCTGCCGGGAATCATCAGCGCCGCCATGGTCAGCGTGAACAGCGTGATCGTGGTCTGGATGCCGGTCACCGAGGTCTGCAGGTCGCTGGCGATCGAGCTGATGGCAACGTTCATGTTGGAGCCGGCGTAGCTGGCGACGAACTGCGCGAGTGCGAGCGGCAGCACCGCCGCTCTTGCTGCCGCCATGGCCACGTTGTCGGCTTTTCCGGTGCTGGTCATATCGATCCTCAGGGTTCGCTGCCGACGGTCACCGGGCCTGTTCCGCGCATCACCACGATCGACCGCGGACCGAGGGTGACGTGGTCGCCCGCGGCGCACTTGCCGCGGGCTGCCGCGGCCGACGGGTCGAAGGTGTCTATCTCCGCCTGCCAGATCTGTCCCGCGCAGACCGGGGGAAGCACGAACTCGAGCGGCTCCCACCAGCCGTTGACGAGCACCAGGAAGTCGTCGTCGAGCAACAGGCTCCCGTCGGCGGCGCGGTCGGGTTCGTCCTGTCCCTCGAGGTGGATGGCCACCGACCGGGCACCCGGGTCGGCCCACTGTTCGCCGGTCATCGTCGTCCCGGCCGGGGTGTGCCAGCGCAGCATGTCGCGGTCGACGCCGGTGAGGAACCGCTTGCGCCGGAACACGGGGTGGGCCCGTCGGAAGGCGACCAGTCGGCGGGTGAAGCCGAGCAGCTCTTCGTCGACGTGGACCCAGTCGAACCAGGTGACCGGGCTGTCCAGGCAGTAGGCGTTGTTGTTGCCCTGCTGGGTGCGACCCAGCTCGTCGCCGCCCAGCAGCAGCGGCACCCCGAACGACAGCAGCAGGGTCGTCAGCAGTGCGCGTTGCCTGCGGGCCCGCTCGGCGAGCACGGAGGCGTCGTCGGTGGGGCCCTCGACGCCCCCGTTCCACGAGCGGTTGTCGTCGGTGCCGCCCTCGCTGTCGGTCCCGTTGTGCTTGTGGTCGTAGGAAACCAGGTCGGCCAGCGTGAACCCGTCGTGCACGGTGATCAGGTTGACCGACGCGGTGGGGCGCCTGCCGCGGCCGCCGTACAGATCCGACGACCCGGCGAAGCGGGTGGCGAACTCGCCCAGCAGGCCCTCGCGGCCGCGCCAGAAGTCCCGCATGCTGTCGCGGTATCGGCCGTTCCACTCCCGCCACAACGGGGGGAAGGCGCCGATGTCATAGCTGTCGGCCTGCCCGACATCCCAGGGTTCGGCGATGAGCTTCGCACGGGCCACGACCGGGTCCTGGGCGACGAGGTCGAAGAACGCCGCGAGGCGGTCGAAGCCGCCCTGCTCACGCGCCAGCGTCGGGGCAAGGTCGAAGCGGAACCCGTCGACCCCCATGTCGGTCACCCAGTACCGCAGCGAGTCCATGATCATCTGCAGGGTGAACGGGTCGGCCACGTTGAGCGAGTTGCCGCAGCCGGTCGTATCCAGGTAGCGGCTCAGGTCTGCGGGGTCCAACCGGTAGAAGGCCGCGTTGTCGATCCCGCGGTGGCACAGCGTCGGGCCCAGGAGGTCACCCTCCGCGGTGTGGTTGAACACCACGTCGAGCACGACCTCCAGGCCCGCACCGTGCAGCGCGTCGACCATCGCCTGGAACTCGGCGACCTGGCCGCCTGCGCGTCCCGCGCGGACGGCGGCCGAGTAGCCCGCGTGCGGCGCGAAGTAGCCGATGGTGTTGTAGCCCCAGTAGTTGGTGAGCCCACGCGCGGGCAGGAACGCCTCTGGCACGTTGTGGTGCACCGGAAGCAGCTCGACCGTGGTCACACCGAGCCCGGTCAGGTGCGCGAGCGCGGCGTCGTGGGCCAGGCCTGCATAGGTGCCGCGGATCTCTTCCGGGATGTCGGGGTGAGCCGCGGTGAAGCCCTTGACGTGCACCTCGTAGAGGATGGTGTCGGCGTAGGTGTGCCGCGGTCGCGGCGCCGCGCGCCAGGCGAACTTCGGGTCGACGACCAGGCTGTGCGGCACGTGCGCCGCCGAGTCCAGCAGGCTGGGCCGGCCGGGACGGTCCGCGTCATAGCCGAGCACCTCGGGGCCGAACCGGACCTGTCCTTCGATCGCCCGTGCGTACGGATCGAGCAACAGCTTCGCCGGGTTGTAGCGCAGCCCGCGAGCGGGGTCGTACGGCCCGGCCATGCGGTACCCATAGGCCTGACCGGTCCCGACGCCGGGCACGGACCCATGCCACACCCCGGCGTCGTACTCGGTGAGGGCGACTCGGGTCTCGCCGCCTGCCTCGTCGAACAGACACAACTCGACAGCGTCGGCCCCCGAGGCGACAGCGAAGTTGGTGCCGCTGCCGACCGGTGTCGCACCGAGCGGGAACGGGCTGCCCGGCAGCGTCGCGGGGGTCACCACCTCGCTCACCGCTGCACCGGCTCGTCGTCGCGCAGACGGCGGAGGAGGTCACCGATCGAGGGCACCGCGCCGTGCCTGCGGCGGATGATGTCGGCGATCAACCCCGTCCACCCGGTTTGGT
>DASWUV010000343.1:0-7467 GCA_036401495.1 Pseudonocardia sp.
GGTCGCGGGCGGAGGTCAGGTGGTCGCGACCTCGCGCGGGCTGTGGCTCGCCGCTTCCGACGACCCACCGGAACGCCTGCGCTGGCACCTGATCAGCAAGGCGACGTGGGAAGGCGGCACCCTGCGCGTCATCCCGGCGCGGGAGCTCGAGGACGTCGCGGGCGCGGTTCTGATCGCCGACGAAGCCCCGCTGCGGGTGCGGCTGGCGGAGCCCGGGCGGGTCCCCGAGACCGTCAACCGCCGCGTCACGGGCTCGATCAAGACCCGGCACCACCGCGACCTGCCCGGCGGTGGGGTGTGGTTCGTGCAGCGCACGGTGGCCGGTCGCGACGGGATCGTGCTGCAGGTGCGCGCCGATCCCGGCACGGACGCCGAGGCGGTCCGGCGCGTAGCGGGCGAGGTGGCGCGGCGCCTGCGGCCGGGTGGCTGAACCTCAGCGCGCGAGCAGCCCCACCAGCTGTGCGGTGAGGATCCGGACCAAGCGCGGCTCGACGTCCACCACGGCGTGCGCCAGGCGGGGGTCCGAGCGGTAGAGGGCCGCCACCTCGGGGCCCGGCGTGGCCATCTGCCAGAACGCGCCCGCGAGCGAGGTCGCTGCCGCGATGACGTCGACCACGTCGCCCTCGTCCAGCGTGGGCAGCAGCCCGCGCAGGACGTCGACGATCGCGCCGACCTCGTCGAGCGTGACCAGCTTGAACGCCCGCACGGAGTCCAGCGACACGTTGCGCTCGAGGTTGAGCGGCGCCTGGGCGAGGAGGTCGCAGAACATGGGGCGCGCGGTGAGCGTCGCCGCGAAGACCTCCGCGACGGCGGAAGGGTGGGGTGCCGGAAGGGCCGCCAAGCCGCTCCGCAGGGCCGGTGCCCACTCCCGCCAGCCCGCCGCGGTGAGCCGCAGGAAGATCAGCTCGCGCGTCTCGAAGTAGCGCAGCAGCGCCGACTTGTGCATGCCGATGACCTCGGCGATGTCGGTGAGCGTGACCTGGCGGATGCCGCGCTCCGCGCCCAGCGCCGCGGCGGCGTCCAATATCGCCTGCTCCCGCTGCTGCTTCGCGCCTGCGCTGCGCGCGCGCTGGAACTCGGACGTGACCATGGCGACAGGATAACAAGACATGGTTGCACTATTAACACAACTGCGTTGTACTATAGGCATGTCACTGATCTGGTTCGTCACCGGTTCCTCGCGCGGCTTCGGTCGCTCCCTCGTCAGGGCGGCCCTCGCCGCGGGCGACCGGGTCGTCGCCACGGCGCGGCGTCCGGAGGCCCTCGCCGACCTGGTCGCCGAGTACGCAGACGCGGTGCTGCCCGTCGCGCTCGACGTCACCGACGCGGACGCGGCACGGGCCGCGCTGGAGGCGGGCATCGCCAGGTTCGGCCGCATCGACGTCGTCGTCAACAATGCGGGCTACGCCGATGTCGCCCCGATCGAGACGGGGTCGGAGGAGGACTTCCGGACGCAGTTCGAGACCAACTTCTGGGGCGTCTACCAGGTCTCCCGTGCAGCAGTCCCGCTGCTGCGCGCTCAGGGCGGCGGGACGATCGTCCAGTTCTCCTCGATCGGCGGACGCGTCGGCGGCTCGCCCGGCATCGCCTCCTATCAGGCGGCGAAGTTCGCGGTGGACGGCTTCAGCCGGGTGCTCGCGAAGGAGACCGCGCCGTTCGGGGTGCGGGTGATGGTCGTCGAGCCGAGCGGTTTCCGTACCGACTGGGCGGGCTCCTCGATGACCGTGCACGACGTCCCGGCCGGGTACGAGCAGACGGTGGGCCGCATGGCGCAGCTGCGGGACCAGGCTCCTGCGGGCGATCCCGACCGCGCCGCCGAGATCATCGTCGAGGTCGTGCGCCGCGACAACCTGCCCAGCCACCTGCTGCTCGGCGTGAACGCCGTCGAGATGGCGCTGGCCTACTCCCGCGCCCAGATCGCCGAGGCGACGGCGTGGGAGAAGGTCGGCCGTTCCGCCGACGTGGTCGAGCCGTACCCGGCCCCGCTCCCACCCCTGGACGCGTAAACAGTACGGACGTACTGTTCGGCGGGTGAGCACTGTCTGGGACCCTGCGCTGTACCTCGACTTCGACGACCACCGCGCGCGCCCGTTCCACGACCTCATCGGCAGGATCGGCGCCGCGGCGCCCCGCCGCGTCGTCGACCTGGGGTGCGGGCCGGGCCACCTCACCGGGGTGCTGTCGACGCGCTGGCCCGAGGCGGCGGTGAGCGCGCTCGACTCGTCGGCGGAGATGGTGGCCGCGGCGCGGGAGCGTGGGATCGACGCCGAACGGGCCGACGTCCATGACTGGACGCCGCCGCCGGAAGCCGACGTCGTCGTCACCAACGCCGTGCTGCAGTGGGTGCCCGGCCACGTGCAGCTGCTGCCGCAGTGGCTGGCGGCCCTGCCGTCGAAGGCGTGGTTCGCCCTGCAGGTGCCGGGCAACTTCGGCGCCCCGTCGCACGCGTTGGTGCAGGAGCTCGCCGCGGGGCGGGTGGAGCTGCGGGGCGCGGCGTCCGTGCCCGAGCCCGACGTCTACGCCGAGGTCCTCGCGGCCACCGGGGCCGACGTCGACGTCTGGGAGACGACCTACCAGCACCGGCTCACCGGTACCGATCCGGTGCTGCACTGGATCAGCGCGACGGCGCTGCGCCCGGTCCGCGACGCCCTTTCGCCGCAGGAGTACGCGGCCTTCCGCGCCGAGCTGGGCCCCCGTCTACGGGCCGCCTACCCCGCACGCCCGGACGGCACGACCTGGTTCCCGTTCCGCCGGATCTTCGCGGTGGCCCGGACGGCGTAGGAGGGGCAGGCGGCGTAGGAGGGGCGGACGGCAGCGCCTAGGCAATTCGTCCCAGACCCGGCTGCTTACGGGTACTTTCGCGGGAGTGACTCGCCCCGTCCTCATGACCGTCGACGACGACCCCGGCGTCAGCCGCTCCGTCGCCCGCGACCTGCGCCGTCGCTATGGCCAGGACTACCGCATCGTGCGCGCCGAGTCCGGCCGGGAAGCCCTCGACGCGCTGCGCGAGCTGACGCTGCGCGGCGAGCCCGTGGCCGCCATCCTCGCCGACTACCGCATGCCCGAGATGAACGGCGTCGACTTCCTCGAAGCCGCCATGGACATCGCGCCGCACGCCCGCCGCGCGCTGCTCACCGCCTACGCCGACACCGACGCCGCCATCCGGGCGATCAACGTCGTCGACGTCGACCACTACCTGCTCAAGCCGTGGGACCCGCCGGAGGAGAAGCTCTACCCCGTCGTCGACGCGCTCGTCGAGACGTGGCGCGCGGTCGGACAGCAGCCCGTCGACGAGATCCGCGTCGTCGGCCACCGCTGGTCGGCCGAATGCTTCAGCGCGCGCGACTTCCTCGCCCGCAACTCCGTGCCCTACCGCTGGTTCTCCATCGACGACGCGGAAGGCGCCCGGCTGCTCGACGCGGCGGGCGCCACGGTCGACGACATCCCGCTCATCGTGACGACCGACGGCACCGCGCTGCGCAACCCGACGGAGGCCGAGATCGCCACCGCCGTCGGCCTGACCACCGACCCGGTGAGCGACTTCTACGACCTGATCGTGATCGGCGGCGGCCCGGCAGGCCTGGGCTCCGCGGTGTACGGGGCGTCCGAGGGGCTGCGCACGGTGCTCGTCGAGCGCCAGGCCACCGGCGGGCAGGCCGGCCAGAGCTCACGCATCGAGAACTACCTGGGCTTCCCCGACGGCGTGTCCGGTGCGCAGCTCACCGACCGCGCGCGTCGGCAGGCCGCCAAGTTCGGTGCCGAGGTGCTCACCGCGCGCGACGTCGTCGCGCTCGAGCCCCGCGGCTCGGCCCGCATCATCAGGTTCGGGGACGGCACCGAGATCGGCGCGCATGCCATCGTGCTCGCGACGGGCGTGTCCTACCGGTCGTTGGACGCGCCGGGCGTCGCCGAGCTGACCGGCCGCGGCGTGTTCTACGGCTCGGCGGCCACCGAGGCGCCCGCCTGCTCCGGCCAGGACATCTACATCGTCGGTGGCGCCAACTCGGCAGGCCAGGCCGCGGTGTTCTTCTCCCGGCACGCGCGCACCGTCACGCTGCTCGTGCGCGGCCCCGACCTGACCGCGTCGATGTCCACGTACCTGATCAAGCAGCTCGACGCCATCGAGAACATCGTCGTCCGACCCGGCACCGAGGTCGCGGAGGCCTGCGGCGACGGACACCTGGAGCGGCTGGTCCTCGCCGACCGCACCACGGGGGAGAAGGACACGGTCGAGGCCGGGTCGATGTTCGTGTTCATCGGCGCCGCACCGCGCACCGACTGGCTCGACGGCGTGGTCGTCCGCGACGCCCGCGGCTTCGTGCCCACGGGGCCGGACCTGCTCGTCGAAGGGCAGCGACCACAGGGCTGGACGTTGCCGCGCGACCCCTACCACCTGGAATCCAGCGTGGCGGGGGTGTTCGTGGCAGGTGACGTGCGGTCCGACTCGGTCAAGCGCGTCGCCTCCGCCGTCGGAGAGGGCGCGATGGCCGTGACCCTCGTACACCGCTACCTCTCGGAGCAGTGATGGACGCCCACCTGGCCCCCGCCGAACTACGGGAGCTCTTCCTGTTCACCGCCCTCACCCCCGAGCAGCTGGACTGGGTCGCGGCGAAGGCCGACCCCGTCGAGTACCCGGCGGGCAGCGCCATCGTCGTGGAGGGCGAGCCCGCGCGCTGCTTCTACGTGCTGCTGTCGGGCACGATTTCGATGAGCAGGCAGATCGGCGGCGACACCGTCGAGACCACGCGCACCGACTACCGCGGCTCCTACTTCGGGGCCGTGCAGTTCTATCTCGACGACGAGTCCGCGCGCGACTACCCCGCTTCGGTCCGCGCGATCACCGACGCGGCCGTGCTGGCGCTGCCCGCCAAAGAGTTCGCGACGACGTTCGCGCAGTGGTACCCGATGGCCGTGCACCTGCTGGAGGGCATGCTGCTGGGCACACGGCGGAGCAACCAGCAGGTCGCCGAGCGGGAACGCCTCCTCGCGCTGGGCAAGCTGTCCGCCGGGCTCACCCACGAGCTGAACAACCCCGCCGCCGCCGCGATCCGGGCGACGGACGCCTTGCGCGACAAGGTCACGGGCATGCGCAACAAGCTCGCCATGATCGCCGACGGGCGGATCGCGGGCGCGCAGCTGCGCAAGCTCGTGATGGCGCAGGACGATTTCGTCAAGAAGGTGCGCCACGCGCCGCCGCTGTCCCCGCTGGAGACCTCCGACCGCGAGGACGAGCTCTCCGACTGGTTCGACGACCACGGCATCGCGGGCGGCTGGGACCTCGCGCCGGTGTTCGTGGGGGGCGGTCTGGGCATCGAGGACATGGAGGCCGTGTCCGCCGCCTGCGAGGACGGGATGATCGAGGGCCCGATCCGCTGGCTCGCCTATACGGTGGAGACCGAGAGCCTGCTGCGGGAGATCACCGACGCCACCACGCGGATCTCCGACCTCGTCGGGGCCGCGAAGCAGTACTCCCAGATCGACCGCGCGCCCTTCCGGTCCATCGACGTCCACGAGGGGCTCGACGCCACCCTGATGATGTTCGGCCGCAAGCTGGGCGGGGAGTCGGGAGTGAAGATCGTCAAGGACTACGACCGCACCCTGCCGCACATCCCCGCCTACCCCGCCGAGCTCAACCAGGTGTGGACCAACATCATCGACAACGCGCTCGACGCCATGGACGGCAAGGGCAAGCTGACCGTCCGCACCGCCCTGGAGGAGGACCGGGTGCTCGTGGAGATCGGCGACACCGGCCCCGGCATCCCGGACGAGGTCCGGCGGCGGATCTTCGAGCCGTTCTACACGACCAAGGGCGTCGGCAAGGGCACCGGCCTGGGCCTGGACGTCAGCTACCGGGTGGTCGTGACCCGCCACCACGGCGACGTGAAGGTCGAGTCGCAGCCCGGCGACACCCGGTTCCAGGTCTACCTGCCCCTGACCGAACCGGTCTGACCCGGCCGGAAGCCCCCTGTGCGCGGATAACGTCGTTCCCGCAACCTTTTCCGCGCACGACCGCCGGGTCCTCGACGGCGGCGCGGAGGCTGACCTACACCGAGTAGACCTGCACCGCGCCGTCGACCTCGCGGGTCGCGATGCGGGGCAGCGGCCCGGGTGGCACGGGGAGCTGGTGGGCGACCAGCTCCCCGTCGAGTGCGAAGACGGTCGTGTGGCACGGGCAGTCGAGCTGCCGCGAGGGCGCGTTGAGCTGGAGCCGACAGCCCTGGTGGGTGCACGTGCCGGACACGGCCGCCACGACACCGTCGGTGCGCGCGACAAAGCCGACGACGGCGCCGAGGTCGAAGGCCCGCACGCCACCTTCGGGCAGCTGCTCGCTGGCGACGACGGTCTGCCAGCCCCCGCTGGTCGGGGTCAGCGTGTCCGGGTCGTGGCCTGCGGTGTCATCCGTGAGCAGCGTCCGTTCGACGAGTACGCCCCCCGCGGCCGAGGCCGCCGCCACCGCCGCTGCGCCGACGAGCACCCCGCGTCGGCCCAGGCCCCACTCGGCTGTCCGGAGTGGCGGGCGAGGCGGGTCGGCGAGCTCCGCGGCCAGTCGTTGCTGCAGCGCGTCGACGAACTCCGCGCGCGGCGCGTCGCCGCCGCCGGGCTGCCCGGCGCGCAAGGTGATGGCGGTGCGCAGCGGGGCGACGTCGTCCCCGGTGGCGGCGAAACGGCGTGGCCGACGTCCGTGCAGCAGGTCCTCCACGTAGCGCCGCAGTGCCCGTCCGGTCATCGGCTCACCTCCTGCTCCACCTGCGCCGCCCGCCGCAGGGCCCGATGTTGCAGCACCTTCGCATTGGCCGTGCTGATCCCCATCGCCGCGGCGGCCTCCCGCACCGTGCAGGAATCGAGGAACCGCAGCTCGAGGATGCGACGGTAGTTGTCGGGCAGCGCGTCGAGTATCGCGGCGGTCCGGCCTTCGGCGCGCGACGGGCTCGGCGCATCGTCGAATACGGACTCGATGCTCTCGTCGTCCAGGGTCGTCACCTCGAGCCCCAGCTTGGCGCGCCAGTACCCGGCCAGCACGGTGCGGGCCGCGGTGAACAGGTACGCCCTGACCTCCCCCACGCTGGCCGAGACGCGCAGCGGCCGCAGCGCCGCGACGAACACCTCCGCGGTCAGGTCCTCCGCGTCGGGCCGGTTGCCGACCTTCGCGTACAGCACGCGGTAGATCCGGTCGACGTTGTCCCGGTAGACCGCAGTCCAGGCCGGGTACGCCGCCACGATGCTCCACTGTGGTCGATCCGTGGTCCGGTGACCAGCACCGACCGTCAGGACGGGCACGGCAGGCGCCTGCGATAGGCGAGCCAGGCGACCCGCGGAACCAGTTTGAGCGCGATCAGCCGGTAGAGCACCACCGCGGCGGCCGCGCCGCCGGGGCCCAACCCGACGCCGATGAGCGCCGCGCCGAGCACGGCGTCGGCCGCGCCGATCCCGCCGGGTGTGAGCCCGAGCGCGGTGGTCGCGGCGCCC